>DAOMWT010000075.1:0-12277 GCA_035436705.1 Thiobacillus sp.
TGTCTGCGTCGAGGCCGGCGAGCAGTGCTGGCGCTGGGCGGCGGCGCGGCGCGGGGCTTCGCCCACATCGGCGTGATCAAGGCGCTGGAGGCCCAGGGCATCGTGCCGGACATGGTGGTGGGCACCAGCGCGGGTTCGGTGGTGGGGGCGCTCTACGCTTCTGGCATGAGCGGCTTCGAGCTGCAGGACCTGGCCCTGACGATGCAGGAGAACATGCTGGCGGACTGGACCCTGCCCAACCGCGGCGTGCTGAAAGGCGAAGCGCTGCAGGATTTCATCAACCTGAAGGTGAAAAATCTCACCATCCAGAAGATGCCCAAACCCCTGGGCGTGGTGGCCACCGATCTGCAAAGCGGCGAAAAAGTGCTGTTTCGCCGCGGCGACACCGGTATGGCGGTGCGTGCCTCCAGCGCCGTGCCGGGGATGTTCCAGCCGGTCGAGATCGGTGGCCGGGATTACGTCGACGGTGGCCTCACCTCGCCGGTGCCGGCCCAGGTCGCGCGCAGCATGGGGGCCGACTTTGTCATCGCGGTGGACATTTCCAACGTCAGCCGCCGCGACAGGCTCAGCGGCACCCTCGACGTGCTGCTGCAGACCTTCGCCATCATGGGCCATGCCATCAGCAGTCATGAGCTGGAGGACGCGGACGTCGTGATCCGGCCGAAGACGGGCGCGGTGAGCAGCACCGATTTCGAAGGCCGGCACCTCGCCATCCTGGAAGGCGAAAAGGCCGCCGCCGCGGTCATGCCGGAACTGAAGGCCCGGCTCGCCCGGGCGCGGGCGCGCTGAAGGCAAGTGCCGGGATTGACGCCTGACCGAGTTTGGTAAAGACCGGCTTTCGACAGTTCGATCGCCTGGACGCGATAGTGGTCCCGGCGTCCTGTCGCGTGAGCGGCTTCACGCGCCTGAGGCAGCGGCCTCGCGGTAGGTGTTCCTGCCGTCACGCTTTGCCGCGTACAGCGCCGCGTCAGCTTTCTTCAACAGCTCATCCAGCGTTTCGCCGTCGGCGCAGCACAGGGCGATCCCCACCGAAGCCCCGATGCGTGCGCTGCCTCCCGTGGCAAGCGGGATGGGCTGGCGCAGGCTATCCACCACACGGCCGGCGACCTCGCGCGCAGCCTTCGCATCGTCGACCTGGCCCAGCACGATGACGAACTCGTCGCCGCCGAGGCGCACGATCACATCCGACTCGCGGAGCAGCTGCTTCATCCGTTCCGCCGCCACCTGCAGAACCGCATCGCCTGCTGCATGCCCATAGCGGTCGTTGACCGCCTTGAATTCGTCTAGATCGACTGCCAGCACTGCCATCTGTTTTTCCGAGCGCTTGGCGCCGGCGATCATGAGCCTTTCGTTTTCGTGGAGGAAGCGCCGATTGGCCAGACCCGTCAGCGGATCGCGCAGACTGAGTTGGCGGATCGTCTGTTCGGCCTCGATCCCCGCCCCGATCAGGCGAGTGCTCTTGCGGTACAGCCCGATGAGCGCCAGCCCCATCCACAGCCCGGCCACGGCCAGCAGCGCCAACGACACGTTCTGATCGTGAACGCGCGTCGTTTCACGTATTTCCAGCTGCGCCAGTTCTTCTCGGCCGGTCTCGATCAGAATGCGGTGGATCTGCTCGATGGCGGATTTATCGAACCCCGCAAGCTCCCGTTCCGGCGGCGTGGCATCGCTGCCCGCCTGGGCGCGCTGCCGCAGTGCGCTGAACCCGGTTTCCAGTGCCGACTGCAGCGCCGGCAGCGGCGCCAGGCGGGCAGCCAGGTCGCCGTCCGCCCTGATCAGGGCGATCAGCTGCACGGAACTGGGGCACGACGATTGGCGGCATATCAGGGCGGAATCAAGATCGGCGGGATTACGCGACTCGGCGTACTTGCGAACCGCAGTATCCAGGTTGAGCATGTAGATACGCAGCGAATCGATGTATGCGATGACCTGCCGCGTGTGATCCACCGAGCGAACGGCCTCTTCCGAGCGCTGGTGCTGATAGAAGATCATGGCGAACAGGAGCGTGATGATGAACGCGAAAATCAGCGTGCCCATGCGGAGCACCCGCCTGAATCCAGCAAAGACGGACCCGTCGACCGTGGCTGGCGCCGGTGGTGTATCCGCATTCGTTGCGCGCGCGGCACCAGCCATCAAGGTCTGCTTGAACTGCTGTACGAATAGGCGGGGATTGAATCTTTTTGCCATAGGTGTGGCTGTCATGGCAGACGAAAAAACACGGACGATGGCTGAATACTAACTGGCTTTTGCGGTCAACGCCGCGATGTGGACGGGCGGGGCGATCCGACTCAAGCAGCCGGCAGGATTGAGGAGAGAAAAAAAGCGGCCATGCGGATTCGCGGGCATGGCGCCGCCCGGGGCGGCGTCATGCCCGGCATTTGTTGCATTACTTCTTCTTGGCGGCTTTCTTTCCGGCAACGGCAGCCTTGAAGCCGGCGCCCGCCGTGAAGCGCGGCACGGTCGTCGCTGCGATCTTGATTTCCTTGCCGGTCTGCGGGTTGCGGCCGGTACGGGCGGCGCGCTTGCTGGACTTGAAGGAGCCGAAGCCGACGAGCGTCACGGAGTCGCCCTTGGCGACGGCTTTGACGACTGCGTCGAGGATGGCGTCGAGCGCTCTGCCGGCGGCGGCCTTGCTGATGTCAGCTTCAGATGCAGCCACGTCGATCAATTCGGATTTGTTCATGTATGTCCTTTAAGTTGGTGTGAAAACGAGGTGCCACAAGCGTTCAAGCTGCGCCGGCCCTTTCGCGAACAGGTGCTGCCAACCGAAACGCCGCATTGATTATCGGCCTACCGGCGCGAATCTTGAAGCCCCGAATCTTCCATGTTTTATTCGTGGAGGTCGAGCCTTTCGACGCGCCCGGCTGCCGCCACCCCGGCCGGCAGCGCGGGGATCGCCCCGGATGGGTCAGGAAACGCAGCCCCAGCCAGAGGCCCTAGCTCGGGTTTTCCTGCCGCACTGGCTCCTTGCCGTTGATGAGGCGCCCCTGCGAAAGATAATGGCAGATGCGCCAAATGTGATGGCCCGTGCGTTCCATCCAGCGGTAGGCGTCGGTCTTGCGCAGGGCATTCGCCGGACTGGCGCTCGGCGCGGCCATGTCCTGCAGCAGGTCGTGCCGCACCTGGCGCGACATGGCGGCCAGGGTCACCGCATCGAGTTCCAGCTGTTCCAGGCAAGGGGCCAGGTTTTTCCTGGCCAGGCCCTGGCGCGCCAGCTCCAGCATTTCGCGGCTGTTCTCGATTGCCCAGGCGTAGTCCGCATCGGAAAAATCGATTCCGGCCTGGGCCAGATCGTGCAATCGGCTGTGAAAGCGCAACAGGTGATCGATGGAATGCAGCTGGGCGATGCGCTGGGCGCCCAGCCGGGCGTCGCCGGGCGGCAGCTGGATGCGGCTGACGAAATCATAGGTGCGCTCCAGGGAGTGGCCGGCTTGCGCCAGACCGCCGCCCTGGCTTGCCGAAGCGCCCAGCGACAGCAGATTGCCGTAGAAATCGAACAGCCGCTCGGCCAGCTGTTCCAGCGCCCGTTGCGATGCTTCCAGCGCCACGGCGGGGATGGCGAGCAGGCTGTGGTCCAGCCGCTGGGTGATGCTGTCGCCGCGGTCGGGCAGGATACGTTCGACGAGCTGGCCAAAGCGCGGGGCAAGAGGCAGGAAGAGAAGCGCCCCCGCGGCGATGAAAAGGGTGTGAAAGGCGGCCAGGCTGGTGGCGCCCGGTTGCAGGCCGACGTATGCCCCGGCGAGATCGATCAGAAAAAAGAACGCCGGTAGCAGCACGATGGCGATCAGCCCCGCTACCGAGTTGAACAGGATGTAGGCCAGAGCCGTGCGCTTGGCGTAAATGCTGCCCCCGATTGCCGCCAGGGCTCCGGTGAGGGTAGTGCCGATGGCTGCGCCAACCACCAGCGCAGCAGCCTGTTCGAAGTTGATGGTCGCGGTGTGGAGGGCCGTCAGGGTGGTGGCAATGGCGGCGGAAGACGATTGCAGGATCGCCGTCATGGCCAGGCCGATCAGCATGGCCGCAATCCGTGCCGAATATCCCCCGTCGGGCAAATCGGCAAGACTGAACACGGCAGAGAGTCCGTGCATGCCATCCTGCAGGGTATTCAGGCCGAGAAACATCAGGCCGAATCCAGCCAGGGACATGCCCAGCGCGGCCCCGCGCGCCGGGGCCAGCAATTTCAGCATGGCGCCGATGCCGATCAGCGGCAGGGTGTAGAAACCCAGATTCACTTTCAGGCCCAGTTCGGCAACGATCCAGCCCGTAGCCGTGTTGCCCAGGCTGGCGCCGATGACGACGCCGATCGCCTGGGAAAACGTAATCAGGCCCGCACTGACGAATCCGATCAGGGTGACCGTCGTGGCGGTCGACGACTGAACCAGGGCGGTGACCAGGGTGCCGGAAACGAAGGCTTTGGAGGGGGTGCCCGTGAACCGTACCAAGGCCCGCCCCAGGGTGCCGCCGGCAAAGGCCACGAGTCCGTCGGACAGCAGCATCATGCCGACCAGAAACAATCCGATGCCGCCGGCAAACGGAAAAAAGATATCCAGCATGTAAGGGTAACTCGTGCGCTTGATGGTCCCGGGGAATTTAACACGGGCTGCATGGGCGGTTATCCGCCGTGCCGCCAGGACGGGCCATGTGGCCCGGATTGTCTGGATGCCGTCGATATGGATGCCTGGTCTATGCAAGGCCGATGAGGCGTGAACGGGATGGCGGGTTCCGAAAAAGCCGGGTCAGTTCAGGCCCGATTTGCCTTGTTGACGCCGCACCGCGCTTGATTTCGCACGAAGCTCCGTTGCCGCTCTCGCTCAGCCAAGCGGGTAAGGCGGCTGCCAGACGCCGTCCCAGGCGGACTGTGCCGAGACGCGCAGGCGCTCGGGGAGGCTGAGCTTGCGCTGGAAACCGACGTGCAGGACACGGCCGCGCTGGCAGGCGCCGCGAATGATTTCGTCGCTGGTTGCGAGTTCGTCCACCAGGCCCAGTTCCAGGGCTTTGCTGCCGAGCCAGGCCTCGCCGGTGGCGACCTTCGCCATGTCGAGTTGGGCGCGGCGGCCTTGCACGAAGGCTTGAAAAAGCGCGTGGATTTCCTCCAGTTCCTCGCGCAGCTTGGCGCGGCCGGCTTCGGTGTTTTCGCCGAACAGGCTCACGGTGCGCTTGTATTGGCCGGCGGTGAATTGTTCCCAGTCGATGTTTCTGGCCTGCAGCCAGCGGTGAAAGTTGGGAATTTGCGCGATCACGCCGATGGAACCGACCAGCGCGAAAGGCGAGGCGACGATCTTGTCGGCGACGGCGGCCATGAGATAACCGCCGCTGGCGGCCACCGTGTCCACCATCACGGTCAGCGGCAACTGCGCATCGCGCAGCCGCAGCAGCTGGGCTGCGGCAAATCCGTAGCGGTTGACCATGCCGCCGCCGCTTTCAAGCCGCAACAACACCGTGTCACCCGCCTTGGCGACTTGCAGGATGGCGCTGATCTCCTCGCGCAGGGCGGTAAAGGCCGAGGCGCGGATGTCGCCCTTGAAGTCGAGCAGATAGCTGCAGGCTTCTGTCTCCGCCCTACTTAGCTGGGCCTTGCGTTCCGCCTTGCGCTGCTTTTGCAGGGTCCGGTGGGCTTTCCTGGGGAGCTGCGCGGCCTGGATTCTGTCCCCGGCCGCTTCGAGCTGGCGGTTGATGTCCGTCACCTCGATGTGGCCGGCATCCTTGGCCCTGCGACGCGACAAGGCGGCCAGGCCGGCGACAAGGCCGATGGCGGCCAGCACCAAGGTGGCCATTTCGGCAAGAAACAGGACGTATTGCGCGGCAAGGCCGTTCATGGCGTGCGATGCGGAGGTCCGGCGCTGCGGCGAACGGCTCGGGCGAGGCGCCTAGCGCAGGGCTTTGTCCGACTTCCGGGTGGAGATGCCGAACGGCACGTAGCTCGGACACCAGCCGATGAGGCTGGTCACCAGGAAGGCCGCTGCGATGATGCCGAGAATGATCGCTGCCGTGCCGCTGATCTGGCCGGTGAAATACAGGACCGCGATGATCGCGACCACGACGAGGCGGATGACTTTGTCCGCCGTACCCATGTTCGGCTTCATTTTGCAGCCTCCTTTCCGGCACCGCTGGAGTCTTCAGCGTAGCCTAGAAAAAGTGCCGGACAAGCAGCACCAGCCCCGCGATCACGGCCAGGCACAGGCTGCATGCCAGGATGAGCTTCACGTAGTTGGGCATGGCGTGGGGCGCGGTGACAATGACCAGGTCGTTTGTTTATAGCCAAAGGAAACGCGTGGTCATGGGTGACAATCGGGTCTGCTTCTATATGTCATACGCAGGCCGGAGTCACGACTGCGGACCCAGTCAGGCGCATGCCATTGTTGAATCTTGCCCTGGATCGCAGTCACGTTCGAGCAATGCACGGTCCCACTTTCCCAGCGTTGCCGCGGCGTCGTACGTTGTCTGAAGGAAGGCCAGGAGCGTGTCGTCTGGTGACTCTGTCTGCCTGACGGCATCGTAGGGCAGAATGAACTCGCGAAGATCCGCACTGTAGAAGGCTGCATTCGGCTCGACGGGTGCCTCGGCAAAACCCGCCGGTTCCGGGTAGGCATAGGAATAAAACGCCGGATAGGGAATCGGTCCGCCCCCCGGCCAGAACCCGCAACTGCTGACTTCGTGCGAGTAGGCTTCCCTGGTCACCCAGTCCGGTAGATTGGGAATTCCGCCGGGGTGTGGCGGTGCCGTTCGTCCGGAAAACCGCGTCACGGCCAAGTCCGGGGCGCCCCAGAAAAAGTGCACGGGACTACACTTGCCGATGAACCGGCACCGAAACGTCTTGAAGGCCCGGTCAGCCTGAACCAGGATTTGCCAGAACCGGGCGGCGTACTCCGGATCGTAGGTGCGGTGCGTATCGTCCTGGTCAAATGGGATGGGGTCGATGACCTCGTTGGGCCGTATGCCAATGCTTACGCGAAGCTGGAGCTTGTCCATCTCCTCCATGAGGCGCGTATAGAACGCTGCCACCGACTGTGGCCGGAGCGGAAGGCCAGCGATGCTGCCGTCGCTCGACTGCACCGTCAGCTGATGATCGATGAAGTCGAAGTCGATCTGGAATGTCCGGTTGCCATGCGGGATGGGTGACGTGGTGAGGCCCCTGGCTGTCACGTACAGCGTGACATGCCAGCCGTGATTGACCCATGAGCTTTGGACCATCCGGACCTTGCCGACAATTTGCGTCCATAAGTGCAAGGTCGCATAGGTTTCGTTCCAGGCCTCAAGCGGCAGCTGCGGCCATGTGTCCGGGCGAGAAATGGTCTTGGTAATCATTAGCCTATGGGTTACGAAAATGCCGTCGAAGTGTCACCATAGTTCATGCTTTTGGCTGATGCCACAGCGTTTCTGACTGAATGCGACGAACAACACGCAAGAATGAAAAAACCCATCTGTCCGGTGCCTTGAATTCTATTTTTGGATGGCAAACATCATGTACGGCTCTGTTGATCACACGCACGACCGCGATTACATCGATGAATTCCCGCTCGATCCCGGGCTGATCTATCTCAACCACGCGGCGGTGTCGCCGTGGCCGCGCCGGACCGCCGTCGCGGTGCAGCGCTTCGCCGAAGAGAACATGAGACAGGGGGCGCAGCGTTATCCCGGCTGGCTGGAGACGGAGGCCCGTTTGCGCGAGCAGTGCCGGGGCCTGCTCAACGCCGCTGCAGCGGATGACATCGCGCTGCTGAAGAACACGTCAGAGGCGCTGTCCGTGGTCGCGCACGGCCTGGCGTGGCAGGCGGGGGACAATGTGGTCATCAGCGACCAGGAGTTCCCGTCCAATCGCATCGTCTGGCAGTCACTGCAGGACCAGGGCGTCGAAACCCGCTGCGCCGACCTGACGCGCGGCGCGTCGCCGGAACAGGCTCTGGGCGCCTGCATGGATGCGCGCACCCGCCTGCTGGCGGTCAGCTCGGTGCAATACGCAAGCGGGCTGCGACTGGATCTGGATCAGTTAGGCGCCATTTGCCGCGAACGCGGCGTGCTGTTCTGCGTCGATGCCATCCAGAGCCTTGGCGCGCTGCCTTTGGATGTCCAGACCTGCGGCGCGGATTTCGTCATGGCCGACGGGCACAAGTGGCTGCTCGGGCCGGAAGGCTGCGCGGTGTTCTACGTCAGGCCACAGGTTCGGGAGAAACTGCGACTCAGGCAGTATGGCTGGCACATGGTGGAGGATCATCTGAATTTCTCGCGCCAGGATTGGCAGGTGGCTGCCAGTGCCCGCCGCTTCGAATGTGGCAGTCCGAACATGCTGGGTATTCATGCCTTGAGTGCGAGCATTGAGCTGCTGGCCGAGGTGGGGATGGAGGAAGTGGCGGCACGCGTGCTGGCGAACAGCGCCTATTTGATGGAGGCGCTGGGCGATCTGCCCGATATCGAGATTCTCACCCCGCAGCAGCCGGGCCGCTACGCCGGCATCGTCACCTTTCGTCACAAACACGTCGACTCTGCGCAGTTGCATCGCAATCTGCTTGCACGCAATGTGATCTGCGCCCAGCGTGGTGGTGGCGTGCGCTTCTCAGCGCACTTCTATGTCACCCGGGCGCAGTTGGCGACGGCAGTCGACGCGGTGGAGGTTGCGATGCGGGCCGGCTGACGGCCTTCATGCGTCATCCGCCAGCCTGATACCCTGAAACTACCAGCGTTCGTACGGATAGAAGAAATTGCGGTAGCTGGCGCGGATATGGTCGGCCGGGGTGACGCAGGAGCCGCCGCGCAAAACCATCTGGCTGCACATGAACTTGCCGTTGTATTCGCCGAGTGCGCCAGCGGCGGCGCGGAAGCCTGGATAGGGCTGATAGGGCGAGGCGGTATGCTCCCAGACGTCGCCGTACATTTGGAGCAGGCCTTCACCCGGTGATGCTGCAACGGGCTGCAGATAGCCGCTGTCGCTCAGGTTGCCTACGATGGCAAGCCCTCGTGCCGCGATCTCCCACTCCGCTTCGGTGGGCAGCCGCTTGCCCGCCCAGGCTGCGTAGGCTTCCGCCTCGTAATAACTGACGTGGCAAACGGGCTCTTCGAGGTTCAGCGGACGTGGCCCGGCGAGGGTGAACTGCCACCATTCCCCGTCGATCGATTCCCAATACATCGGGCTGGACCAATGCAGGCGTTTTACCGTCGCCCAGCCGTCAGAAAGCCAGAATGCAGGCGCGCGATAACCGCCACCCTCCATGAATGCCAGATACTCGCTGTTTGTCACGGGCCGTGACGCAAGGCGGAAGGCGTTCAGATGGGTCCGGTGGCGTGGCGTTTCGTTGTCGAAGGCAAAACCACCGCCCTGATGGCCGATCTCGTGGACACCGCCGGGGAACGCCAGCCAGTGCGTGGAGGGTGGCGATGCCTTTGGCGTTTCTGGCAGGTCGCAGCAGTAGGCGGGTCGCAGCGGATTCGCGCTGAAATTGCGCTTGATGTCGGTGAGCAGCAATTCCTGATGCTGCTGTTCGTGATTGAGGCCGATCTCCAGACGTTGCTGCACGTTCGGCCACACGTCCTCGCTGACGTCATGCAACAGCGTCAGCATGTGTTTATCGACATGGGCCCGGTAGCGATAGATTTCCTCGATGCTCGGCCGCGACAAGAAGCCCCGCTCCTGGCGCGGCTGGTATTTCCCGATCTGCTCGTAATAGGAATTGAACAGAGATCGGTACATGGGATGGAACTCCGGGTAGTGCGCGAGATACTCCACCAGCAGGAATGTCTCGAAAAACCAACTCACATGGGCCAGGTGCCACTTGGCCGGACTGGCCTCGGGAACTGCCTGGATCACGTAATCCTCGGGAGACAGCGGCGCACACAGTTCCTCGCTGTGTTTACGAACCCTCCGGTAGGCGTCCGCCCAAATGCTTCGCTGTTCCTCCGGGGATGCTGAAGCTGAATGGGCCAGGGCCATCGTTCCTCCTTGTATGCCTGATTTTCAGGACACTCGCACGGCTGGTTGCGTCTCGTCGATGTCACCAGAATTTTTCAGCCTAGATGATGTGATGGATGGCGCAACTTCGCTGTTAATGAAGTTCAGGAGGCAGCTATGCTGCTGCGGAATGGACAGACGGTGATCAATCCATGCCCGTCTCATTTGGGTCGGGAGTACTCTGTCGCGGAACAGAGAGCGGCCGTTGAGAATGGATTCCGCACCTATGGCAGTTGACCATCGTAGACCGCCCGTTCACGCATCAGGAGGCCACCGACTTCTTGGGCCGAACAAGAAACATTCCGCCCCGTCACCCCGAACTTCCGCTGCAGTCCGATCCCGGCCAGCCGCCGCACCCCGCTCAATGCTTCCTTTTGCCTGCCGCCGGGGACGCCGTCTCCTCCCGCCCCAGCAGGTAATCCAGAAACGCCCGCGCCACCACCGACAGCTGCCGCCCGGCCGGATACACGGCGTACCAGTGCCGCAGGATGGGAAAGCCCTCGACGTCGAGCACGGCGAACTGGCCGGGCTGGTTGAGGGTGAGGGTGTGGCGGGAGAGGGCGGAGATGCCGAGGCCGGCGAGGATGGCCTGTTTGAGGGCTTCGTTGCTGCCCAGCTCCAGGCGCGGGCGGAGGGTGATGTCTTTTTCGGCAAAGCACCGTTCGATGGCGTTGCGGGTGCCGGAGCCTTTCTCCCGCATCAGCCAGGGTTCCTGCGCGATGCGCTGCAGCGGGATTTTCTTCTTGCGCGCCAGCGGGTGATCGGGCGCGGCCAGCACGACGATGGGGTTGTCCATGATGGGGGTGGCGACGACGTCGATGTCTTCCGGCGGCTGGCCGAGGAAATAGAGGTCGTCCAGGTTGTCGGCGATGCTGGCGAGTACCTGTTCCTTGTTGGTGACGCGCAAGGACACGTCGATGCCGGGATACAGCTTGGCGAATTCGCCCAGCAGGCGTGGCGCGAAATAGGAGGCGGTGGTGATCGCCATCAGGCTCAGGTGGCCCTGCTTGAGCCCCTGCCGCTCGGCCACCGACATGGTGTAGTGATCCATGATGTCGAAAATTTCGCGGGTGGCCTGCGCCAGTTGCTGGCCGTCGGGGGTGAGGCGGATTTTTTTGCCGACCTGTTCGATCAGCGGCACGCCGACCGTTTCCGCCAGTTTTTTCATCTGCATGGAGACGGTGGGCTGGGTGAGGAAAAGCTCTTCGGAGGCGCGGGTGAAGCTGCCCAGGCGGGCGATGGCTTCGAAGATTTCGAGTTGGCGGAAAGTGGTGTGCTGGCGCATGGCGAGGTCGCGGCTCCGGAGTTTACATAGATAAAAGTCTATCCTGAAAATAGAAAAAATCGACTGTTATTGATGGTTTATATCCTGCACCATGCGTCCTATCGTGCATGACCACTTCTGGCATGACGCGTAAACCTAACCTTTTGCTAGGAGGAATCATGGCTGTTAAGACTTATAACGCTGGCGTGAAAGAGTACCGCCAGACGTACTGGACCCCGGAATACACCCCGCTGGATACCGACCTGCTGGCCTGCTTCAAGATCACCCCGCAGCCGGGCGTGGATCGCGAGGAAGTCGCCGCCGCGGTGGCCGCCGAGTCGTCGACCGGCACCTGGACCACGGTGTGGACCGACCTCTTGACCGACCTCGACTACTACAAGGGCCGCGCCTACCGCATCGAAGACGTGCCCGGCGACGACACCTGCTTCTACGCCTTCGTGGCCTACCCGATCGATCTGTTCGAAGAAGGTTCGGTCGTCAACGTGCTGACCTCGCTGGTCGGCAACGTGTTCGGCTTCAAGGCGCTGCGCGCCCTGCGTCTGGAAGACGTGCGCTTCCCGATCGCCTACGTCAAAACCTGTGGCGGCCCCCCCCAGGGCATCCAGGTCGAGCGCGACATCTTCAACAAGTACGGCCGTCCGCTGCTGGGCTGCACCATCAAGCCGAAGCTGGGCCTGTCTGCCAAGAACTACGGCCGCGCCGTGTACGAATGCCTGCGCGGCGGTCTGGACCTGACCAAAGACGACGAGAACGTCAACAGCCAGCCATTCATGCGTTGGCGCAACCGTTTTGAATTCGTGGTCGAAGCGTGTCAAAAGGCCGAGCGCGAGACCGGCGAACGCAAGGGTCACTACCTGAACGTCACCGCGCCGACTCCGGAAGAGATGTACAAGCGTGCCGAGTTCGCCAAAGAACTGGGCGCGCCGATCATCATGCACGACTACCTGACCGGCGGCCTGACCGCCAACACGGGTCTGGCCAACTGGTGTCGCGACAACGGCATGCTGCTGCACATCCACCGCGCCATGCACGCCGTGCTCGACCGCAACCCC
>DAOMWT010000076.1:0-12100 GCA_035436705.1 Thiobacillus sp.
CGAGCCGGCGGGCGGCGGCGCGCCGCTCAGCGACTTCGCCCGCCGCAAGCTGATCGGGGAACTCGCCGCGCGCCCCTTCATCTTCAGCGTGCTGGCATTCGACGGCGCCACGCCGGTCGGCCTCGTCAACGCCATCGAGGGTTTTTCCACCTTCGCCTGCGCCCCGCTGGTCAACGTCCACGACGTGGTCGTGCGCGCGAGCCACCGCGGCCGCGGCATCGCAACGCGAATGCTGGCCGAGGTCGAAGCCATCGCGCGCGAACGCGGCGCCTGCAAGCTGACCCTGGAAGTGCTCTCAGGCAACCGCGCGGCACGGACGCTCTACGAAAAGCTGGGGTTCGACGACTACCAGCTCGATCCCGCCATGGGCCACGCGCAGTTCATGCAGAAGTGGCTGGATTGAAACGCATCCTTTTCGCACTGTGGCTGGCGCTGGCCGCCCATCCGGCGTGGGCCGATACGCCACCAGCCACCCCGGCCATGCTGCTGGCCGAGGTCTATGCCGCCGACGTCGACGTCAGCCAATATTGGGTGAGCGAGAAATTCGACGGCGTGCGCGCCCAGTGGGACGGCCGCACGTTGCGCTTTCGCGGCGGCGGCATCGTTCCAGCGCCGGCGTGGTTCACCGCCAGCTTCCCGACCGTTCCGCTGGACGGCGAACTGTGGATCGCGCGCGATCGGTTCGATGCGCTGTCGGGCACGGTGCGCAAGATCGAGCCGGTGGATGCCGAATGGCGGCAGGTGCGCTACCTGATATTCGAATTGCCCGGCGCGGCGGGCGATTTCAGCCAACGCGTCCGGCAAATGCGGGCAATTGTTGCCCAGGCCGGCGTGCCCTGGCTTGAGGCCGTCGAGCAGGCGCGCGTGGCCGACAAGGCCGAACTGATGCAGCGCCTGGATGCCGTGCTGCGCGCAGGCGGCGAAGGCCTGATGCTGCACCGCGCCGACGCGCCGTATCAGACCGGCCGCAGCGATGTGTTGCTGAAGCTGAAGCCCTGGCTGGATGCCGAAGCCGTCGTCGTCGGCTACGTCCCCGGCAACGGCAAATACCAGGGCATGACCGGCGCGCTGCATATGGAAATGCCGGGCGGCAAGCGCTTCAGGATCGGCAGCGGCCTCTCCGACGCGTTGCGCCGCCAGCCGCCCCCCATCGGCGCGCGCATCACCTATCGCTATCAGCAGCTGACGAAAAACGGAGTGCCGCGTTTTCCGCGCTATCTGCGCGTCAGGGAAGATTTCTAACGGCTTGTTCCAGCCAGATCAGCGACGCCATCCGCCCGGTCACGCCATCGCGCCGGTACGAATAGAAGCTGTCCGCCTCGCTGAAGGTGCAGCGCCCGCCGCCGTAGACGGCCTGTACGCCAACAGCATTGAGGTGGATGCGGGCGAGTTGGAAGATGTCAGCGAGCCATTTTTCCGGTACGGACTGCGGGACAAACGCGGCGACGGCTTCGGGATGCCGGTTCACGAAGGCCTGCCGCACCTCGTCGCCAACTTCGAACGCCTGCGGACCGATGGCAGCGCCCAGCCAGGCGAGGATTTCGCCCGGCGGCACCCGCATCGCGGCCACCGTGGCCTCCAGCACGCCGCCTGCCAGCCCGCGCCAGCCCGCGTGTGCGGCGGCGACAACGCTGCCGGCACGGTCGCAGAACAGCACCGGCAGGCAGTCGGCGGTGAGCACGGCGCAGACCTGCCCGGGTTCCCGGGTGAACGATGCATCGGCTTCGGGATTCGGCTCGCGTCCGAGTTCGACCGCGCGCACGCTGTGCACCTGCCTGAGCCAGCCCGGCTCGCCGGGCAAATATTGCGCAAGTTGCACACGGTTGGCGGCAACGCGGGCCGGATCGTCGCCGACGTGATCGCCGAGATTGAGGCCGCCCCAGGGAACCAGGCTGACGCCGCCGGCGCGGGTAGTCATCAGGCTCTTTACCCGCGCCGGCGCGGGCCAGTCGGGAACGATCGGCTTCACTTGCCCCAGTCGGTGTTGTCGCGCAGCGCCTGCAGCAGCGAGGCGAAATCGGGTGGCACAGGGCATTCCCACTGGATGTAGTCCTGCGTGACCGGATGGATCAGGCCGAGCTTTTCGGCGTGCAGCGCCTGGCGCGGGAACGGGATCTTGAGGTGGCTGCGGCGGCTGGCACTGTAGACCGATTCGCCGACCAGCGGATGGCCGATGTGCTGCATGTGGACGCGGATCTGGTGGGTGCGGCCGGTTTCCAGCTTGCAGCGCAGCAGCGTCACGCCGGGAAAGCGCTCGACCACGTCGTAATGGGTGACGGCTTCCTTGCCCATGCTGTGCACGGTGCGCTTGGTGCGGTTGTGCGGGTCGCGCGCCAGCGGCGCATCGACCGTACCGGCATGGTCGACCTCGCCGTACACCAGGGCGAGGTATTCGCGCTTGACGGTGCGCGCCTGCAGCTGGCGCACCAGATCGGTATGCGCGCGCAGGGTTTTGGCGACGACCAGCAGGCCGGAGGTGTCCTTGTCGAGCCGGTGCACGATACCGGCACGCGGCAGTTCGGCGACCTGCGGCACGTGATGCAGCAGCGCGTTGAGCAGCGTTCCCTGGCGATTGCCGCTGCCGGGATGGACCACCAGTCCGACTGGTTTGTCGATGATCATCAGCACCGGGTCTTCGAACACCACGTTGAGCGGAATGGCCTCCGGCGCGTCGGGGGTGGCGTCCGGATCGGGTTCGATTTCGACCCGTACCGCCTCGCCGCCGCTGACCTTCATCCTGGTCGTGCCCCAGGCGTCGTCCACCGCGATCTTGCGCGCACGGATCCAGTTCTGGATGCGGTTGCGCGAAAATTCCGGCAGCAGGGCAGCCAGGGCCTGGTCCAGGCGCTGGCCGCCCTGCGCATCCGGGATCACCAGTTGGCGGATATCGCCTTGGCTATTTCCCTTATAATCGGTCGACGAATTTTCTGTGTCTTTTCCCATGCTTAAGCAACGTTCATCCGGTTTCAATACATTCAATCGGTCGCCTGGTCTCAAACCGGCGCTGGGCAGCGTACTGCTGGCCGCTGCGCTCACCCTGGGCGGCTGCGGCCTGCTGCCCGAGGTCAAGGATGAAACCGCGGGCTGGTCGGCGCAAAAGCTCTATGCCGAGGCGAAGGACAATCTCAACGAGGGCAACTACGAACGGTCGGTCAAGCTGTTCGAAACGCTGGAGTCGCGCTACCCGTTCGGCCGCTATGCGCAGCAGGCGCAGCTCGAAGTCGCCTACGCCTATTACAAGGACAACGAACCGATTTCCGCCATTGCCGCGTGCGACCGCTTCATCAAGCTGCACCCCAATCACCCTAACGTCGATTACGCCTACTATCTGAAGGGCCTGGCGAATTTTAACGACGACCTCGGCCTGCTGGGCAACCTGGTCGATCAGGACATGAGCGAACGCGACCCCAAGGCCGCACGCGATGCGTTCCTCGCGTTCAAGGAACTGACCACCCGCTTCCCCGACAGCAAATACGCCGCCGATTCGACCGCCCGCATGAAGTACCTGGTCAACGCGCTGGCCGGCAACGAAGTCCACGTCGCCAAATATTATCTGAAACGCGAAGCCTGGGTGGCAGCGGCCAATCGCGCCAAGGAAGTGCTGAAAACCTATCCCGAAGCCCCCGCCCTGGAAGAAGCGCTGGCGATCATGGTGATTGCCTACGACAAGCTGAAACTGACCGACCTGCGCGACGATGCGCAGCGCGTTCTGACGCTGAATTTCCCCAACAGCAAGTACAGCAAGGGTGTCAGTACTGAGGGCAAGGCGTGGTACCGGTTCTGGTGATCGATTAGCGCGGCGGCGGATCAGACCGCCGCTTCGCCCGACTCGCCAGTGCGTATCCGCACCACCTGCTCCACTGCCGTCACGAAAATCTTGCCGTCGCCGATCTTGCCGGTACGCGCAGCGGCGATGATCGCCTCCATCGCGCGATCCAGCAAGTTGTCGGCGACGACGATCTCGACCTTTACCTTGGGCAGAAAATCCACCACGTATTCGGCACCGCGATACAGTTCGGTGTGGCCTTTCTGGCGGCCAAAGCCCTTGACCTCGGTCACGGTCAGGCCGGTCACGCCGAGTTCGGACAGCGCTTCGCGCACTTCGTCGAGCTTGAACGGCTTGATGATGGCTTCGATTTTTTTCATGACAGCTCCCCTTCGGGTCGATATTTCGAGGTAATCGGATAGCGCCGGTCCTTGCCGAAATTGCGCGGGGTGATGCGCGGGCCGGGCGGCGCCTGACGGCGTTTGTATTCTGCAAGATCGACCATGCGGATGACCTTGCGCACGATGGCGGCGTCAAACCCCTGCGCGACGATGTCGCGCGCCGCCAGATCGCGCTCGACGTAGGCCGCCAGGATGGCATCCAGCGTGTCGTACGGCGGCAGGCTGTCCTGGTCGGTCTGGTCGGGGCGCAGTTCGGCCGACGGCGGGCGATCGATGATGCGCTGCGGAATGACCTGGAATCCAGCCGCCCCGGGCAGGCTGTTGCGGTAATTCGCCAGCCGGTACACCAGGGTTTTCGACACGTCCTTCAACACGGCGAAGCCGCCCGCCATGTCGCCATACAGGGTCGCGTAACCGGTCGCCATTTCGCTCTTGTTGCCGGTGGTCAGCACCAGCGAGCCGAATTTGTTGGACAGCGCCATCAGCAGCGTGCCGCGCGCCCGTGCCTGCAGATTTTCTTCGGTGGTGTCCGCCGCCCGTCCGGCAAACTCGCCGGCCAGCTGCGTCACGAAAGCGTCGAATATCGGCCCGATGGCAATTTCGGAATAGCGCACGCCGAGCCGCTGCACCATGTCGCGCGAATCCTCGACGCTGATGGAAGCGGTGTAATCCGACGGCATCATCACCGCATGCACCTGGCCCGCCCCAAGGGCATCGGCCGCAATGGCCAGCGTCAGCGCCGAATCGATGCCGCCCGACAATCCCAGGTGTACTCCCTTGAAGCCGTTCTTGCCGACGTAATCGCGCACCGCCAGCACCAGCGCGTCGTAGGCTGCCGCCTCCTCGGTCTGCAGGTCGTGTCGGGGGCCGCTGCAGCTGTTGCCCGCGATGTCCAGGTAAAACAGCCCCTCGCGCCAGGCCGGGCACTGCACCGCCACCTCGCCTCCGGCGCTGACCGCAAACGACGCGCCGTCGAACACCAGTTCGTCCTGCCCGCCCACCAGGTTGGCGTAAATGATCGGCAAGCCGGCTTCGGCGAGGCGCGACTGCGCGATCGCATGGCGTTCGCGCTCCTTGTTGAGATGGAACGGCGAGGCGTTCGGCACCAGCAGCCAGTCGGCGCCGGCTTCCATCGCCCGCGTCGCCGGCCCCGGCTCCCAGATATCGCCGCAGATATTGAGGCCGAAATTCACCCCGCCGCAGCTGAACACGCAGGGCGCATCGCCGCTGTCGAACACGCGCCGCTCGTCGAACACGGAATGATTCGGCAGGTGGTGCTTGCGGTACACCGCCTCGACCCGGCCGCCGCGCAGCAGCGCCGCCGCATTGAACAGGCCGTCGTCCGTGCGCTCGGGGTAGCCGACGATCAGCGCAAGTTCGCGCGGCGCCGCGTCCGCAATTTTCCCCAGCGCGGCAGCGCAGGCCGCGCAAAAATCGCGCCGCAGCACCAGGTCTTCCGCCGGATAGCCGCAGATCGACATTTCCGGCGTAAGCAGCAAGGCTGCGCCTGCCGCATGCGCCTCGCACGCGGCGGCAAGCAGCCTGTCGGTGTTGCCCGCGATGTCGCCGACGGTGAGATTGATCTGCGCGATAGCGAGTTTCATCGAGCGCCGAGCGCCAGTTGCACAGCTTCGCCCAGGCCCGCGGGGCTTTGCGCCACGACGGCGCCCGCGGCTTCCAGCGCGCGGATTTTTGCATCCGCCGTGCCGCTGCCGCCGGCAATGATCGCACCGGCGTGGCCCATGCGCTTGCCCTTGGGGGCGGTGCGGCCGGCAATGTAGGCGGCGACCGGTTTCTGCATGTTGGAACGGATGTATTCGGCCGCCTCTTCCTCGCGGCTGCCGCCGATTTCGCCGACCAGGATCACCGCTTCGGTCTGCGGGTCGGCTTCGAACAGTTCGAGACAATCGATGAAATCCAGCCCCTTGATCGGATCGCCGCCGATGCCGACGCAGGTCGACTGCCCCAGCCCGAGTTGCGTGGTCTGATGCACCGCTTCATAGGTGAGCGTGCCGGAACGCGAGACGATGCCGATCGTGCCCTTGCTGTGGATGGCGCCGGGCATGATGCCGATCTTGCATTCGCCCGAGCTGATGATGCCGGGGCAATTGGGGCCGATCAGTTTCGCGCCGTTGGCGCGCAGCGCTGCCTTCACGTTGAGCATGTCCAGCACCGGGATGCCCTCGGTGATGCAGACGATGACCTCGATGCCGGCGTCGGCGGCTTCCAGGATCGAATCGGCTGCGAATGCGGCCGGTACGTAGATCATGGTCGCATTGGCGCCGGTCTGCCGCACCGCCGCGCGCACCGTGTCGAACACCGGCAGATCGAGGTGCATCTGCCCGCCCTTGCCGGGCGTCACCCCGCCGACCATCCGGGTACCGTAGGCGATCGCCTGCGCGGAATGGAAGCTGCCCTGCTTGCCGGTGAAGCCCTGGCAGATGACCTTGGTGTCCTGATTGACGAGGATGCTCATTGCGCTTGCTCCACCGCGAGTTTGGCCGCCCGAGTCAGGCTTTCCGCCGGCAGGATCGCCAGCCCCGATTCGGCCAGCAGCGTGCGGCCTCGCTCGGCATTGGTGCCTTCCAGCCGTACGATCACCGGCACTTCGACACCGACTTCCTGCACCGCCTGGACGATGCCCTCGGCGATGACGTCGCAGCGCACGATGCCGCCGAAAATGTTGATCAGCACGGCGCGCACATTGGGGTCGAGCAGGATGATCTTGAAGCCCTGCGCCACCGTCTCCGGGGTGGCGCCGCCGCCGACGTCGAGGAAGTTGGCGGGCGTGCCGCCCTCCAACTGGATCAGGTCCATCGTCGCCATCGCCAGCCCGGCGCCGTTGACCATGCAGCCGATGTTGCCGGCGAGCGCGACGTAGTTCACGTTGGCCGCGTTGGCCGCCGCTTCCTTGGCGTCGATCTGGCTGTCGTCGCGCAATTCGGCCAGAGCCTTGCGGCGGTACAGCGCGTTGTCGTCGACGCTCATCTTGCAGTCGAGCGGCAGCACGCGGTTGTCGGCGGTCACCACCAGCGGATTGATTTCGAGCAGGGAGAGATCGTTGGCCACGAACACGCGATAGAGTTGCGGCAGCAGGCGGCAAAAGTCCTTGTAGGCGTCGCCCGTCAGTTCCAGCGCAAACGCCAGCGCGCGGCACTGGAAGTCCTGCACGCCCAGCAGGGGATCGCAGACCTCGGTCAGCACCTTTTCCGGGGTGGCATGGGCGACCTCCTCGATATCCATGCCGCCGGCGGCGGACGCCACCACAGCGACGCGTTCGGTCTCGCGGTCGACCAGCAGCGACAGGTACAGCTCGCGCGCGATCGGCAGCGTCTCTTCCACCAGCACCTGGTGCACCGGCTGGCCGTCGGGCGCGTTCTGATTGGTCGTCAACTGCTTGCCGAGCAGCGATTCGGCCAGCGTGCGCACCTCGCCCAGGCTTTTCACCACCTTGACCCCGCCCGCCTTGCCGCGCCCGCCGGCGTGGATTTGCGCCTTCACCACCCAGGCGTCGCCGCCCAGTTCGCTGGCGGCGCTTACCGCGGCCTCGGCGCTCGCCGCAACGATGCCGCGCGGCGTGTTAATGTTGCCCGACCGCAGGACCTGTTTGGCCTGATATTCATGCAGGTTCATGTATTTTTCGATGGAAACTCGCCAAGACGTGCATTTTGAAGCAAAGCCCCCCGCTACGGAAGCCACAGCCGCAGAAACGGCAGTCCGCGTCGTCATGCGCATGGCCGAACTGCCTGCCGGCGCATGGAACGCCCTGGCCGGCGATTCGCCCTTCCTGCAGCACGCCTTCCTCGACGCACTGGAAACGACCGGCTGCGTCGGCACCGACATCGGCTGGGAGCCGGTACACCTGGCGCTATTCAGGGATGGCCGGCTGGATGCTGCGATGCCGCTCTACGTCAAGCATCACTCGTGGGGCGAATTCGTGTTCGACTGGGCGTGGGCCGATGCCTACCGCCGCCATGGTCTCGCCTACTATCCCAAGCTGGTGTGCTGCGTGCCCTTCTCGCCGGTACCCGGCCCGCGCCTGCTGGCACGGAACGACGCCGACCGCGCCACGCTGATCCAGGCCGCGCTGAAACTCACCCGCGATCTGAACTGCTCGTCGTTCCACATCCTGTTCCCCGCCGAGTCCGATCATGCCGTGCTCGATGCGACGCCCCTGTTGCATCGCAGCGGCTTCCAGTTTCACTGGTTCAACGCGGGCTACGCCAGCTTCGACGATTTCCTCGCCGCGATGACGCACGACAAGCGCAAGAAGATCCGCCAGGAAAGAAAGAAGCTCGCTTCGCTGGGCGTGCGCTTTCGCTGGGTCGAGGGTGCGCAGAGCACCGACGCCGACTGGGACCATTTCTATCGCTGCTACGCCGACACCTACGCCCGCCACCGCAGCGAACCGCATCTCAACCCTGCCTTTTTCGCGGCCCTGCGCGAGACGATGCCGGACAAGCTGCTGCTGATCATCGCGGATAAGGGCGGCGAGCCCGTCGCCTGCTCGTTCTGTGTGAAAGACGGCGAGCGTCTGTACGGCCGCCACTGGGGCACGCTGGAATACGTGCCCGGCCTGCATTTTGAAACCTGCTACCAGCAGGGCATCGAATACGCGATCGCGAATGGATTGAAAGTCTTCGAAGGCGGGGCGCAGGGCGAGCACAAGCTGTCGCGCGGCCTGGTGCCCACCGCCACTCACTCCTGGCACTGGCTGGAAAACACGGAATTCCGCGAGGCAGTCAACCGTTTCCTGGAACGCGAAACCGACGCCATCACGCATTACATGGACGATCTCGATGGGCCATTCCGGCGCGAGCCGCCAAGCCCGGCATAAGGCGGATACGCCACATGACAAAACGGCGGGGTTCCCCGCCGTTTTCATTACACCAGCACCACGGTCAGGTAGGTCACGTACAGGGCGCCGTTGACGAACAGGTGCCACACGCGCAGCCCGCCGTTCAATGCCGCCCAGCGCAGCCAGAACGCAGCGACCAGGGTGATCAGCACGCCCAGCAGCACCTCCTTCTGCGGCGCCCACGGCGTGAGCGAGATGCCGATGGCCGGCAACAGCGTACCCTGGAACACCATCGCGCCGGTGATGTTACCGAAAGCGAGCGTGTCCTTGTGCTTGCGAATCCACAGGATCGAGTTCACCTTCTCCGGCAGTTCGGTGGCGATCGGGATGATCATTAGCGACAGCAGCAGCGCGGAGATACCGATGATGGGCGCGGCTTCTTCCACGCCATGGATGAAGCCCTTGGCGCCGACGACCAGCAGCCCCAGCCCCAGCGCCAGCTGTACCACGATGAACAGCAGGTTCTGCGGCAAGCCGAGGCGGCTCAGCAGCATCGGCGATCCGGCCTCGGTGGCGTGACCTTCCTCGACCAGCTGGGCCGACGCCCGCAGCGTCAGCATCACGTAGAAGAAATAGATCATCACCATGACGAAGGCGAGCGCGCCGCGCACCCAGCCTTCGCTGTGCGGCACGAACATGGCGACGAAGGCCAGCACGAACGCCATCAGAAAAAAATCCAGATCGCGCTTGAGGCCGGTCCGCTCGGGCGTGAGCCGGCCCAGCAGACCACGACGCTTCAGCACCGCCACGCTCATCAGACACAGCGACAGCGTCGACAGCATCAGCGGCGCGCCCAGAATGGCACCGACGCCGATTTCCTCGTTGGTGGTAGCGTTGCCTGTGGTGGCGAAGATCGCCAGCAATGGCACCAGGGTTTCCGGCATGGCGGTGCCGACGGCGGCGAACAGCGAGCCGGTCACGCCTTCCGAAATATTCAGCTTCTCGCCCAGGTGTTCGAGCGCGTTGACAAAGATTTCCGCCGCCACCAGGATGAGCAGCAGATAGCCGAGGAGTTCGAGGAACAGCATGAGCGCCAGCCAGGAGGAAAAGTGCGATTCTAGCAGTACCGCGACCACGGCCCTGCCGGCTTTTTCGCGCCTGGCTGAAGGCGAGTTTCACCGCCGTCTGGCTGCCTCGTCTGGTTTGGGCGTGGTGCTGTTCAGCGCGCCGCACTGCGGTGCATGCCGCGTCTGGAAGACATTGCTGCCGCAGGCGCTGGCCGACATGGCCGGCGCATTCCATGAAGTCGATGTCAGTGAGGCCACCGGGGTAGCGCGCTATTTCGACATATTCCATCTGCCCACGGTGTACCTCTACCGCGACGGACGGTTTCATGCCGAGCTGCAGTGCGAAGCACGGCGGGAAGCCATCCGGCAGACCGTACACGCACTGCTGGCAGCCCCCGCGCAGAACGAGCCCTGATTAAACCGCCAATGCGCGTCCCAGGAATACCGCCGCAATCGTCACCAGCCCCAGGCTGAGATTGATGCCGATCAGCCTGCGGATCTGTCCCAGCGCGGCACCACCGGCTTTCCAGTCCTGCGCCGCGACCGCGCGCCTGAGCCGACCGTAGGGCGCAAAGAACACGTGAGCGAAGATCGCCATCATCGCCACGCCCAGCACCAGCATGGTCAGCGCGTAATGCGGTGCTGCGGCGCCGCCGAGCTTCATCAGCATATGCAGGCCGGTTGCCAGAATCAGGACTACGGCCACCCACACCCAGGGAAAGAACTTGCCGAATACGCCGGCCCACAGCGTCAGGCGCTGCGGCGGCTCGAGCACGCTGGCGGCCACCGGGCGCAGCGCCATGTAGGCGAAGAACATGCCGCCGACCCAGACGACGACGCTCAGGAGATGCAGAAACAGGGATAGGGTCACGGGATTTCCTTTCCAAACAGGGTGGCTTGATCGAGCACGAGTTTAACCGGGCCGAAGCTTCTGCGATGCTGCGGGCAGGCGCCATGCGCTTTTAATGCATCCAGATGCGCGGCGGTGCCGTAGCCCATGTGCCGGGCAAATCCGTAAGCGGGATATTCGTCGTGCAGGCGGCACATGAACTGGTCGCGTACGGTCTTGGCAAGGATCGAGGCGGCGGCAATGGCAGCCACCTTGTCGTCGCCCTTGACCACCGCCTGCGAGCGCCACGCCCAGTTGGGGCAGCGGTTGCCGTCCACCCATACATCGTCGGGCGCACGCCCCAGTCCGGCGACAGCACGCTGCATCGCCAGCATCGTGGCCTGCAGGATATTCAACCGGTCGATCTCGGCGACGCTGGCCTCGGCCACGCACCAGGCGTCGGCGCGCTCGCGGATCGCGTCGGCCAGGCGTTCGCGCGCGGCGGCGGTGAGCTTCTTGGAATCGCGCAGGCCATCGATCGGCCGCGCGGGATCGAGCATCACCGCCGCCGCTGTCACCGGCCCCGCCAGCGGACCGCGCCCGGCTTCGTCGACGCCGCACAACCCGAGCGGACCGACATGCAGGATGGCCGTCCGGCGCAGCATCATGCGCTCTCCAGATACGGCTCGAGCGCCTCGGCAATCCGCGCGCTGGCGTCCTGCCGCAGGTTCAGGTGCAGAGTGCAGAAAGTGTCGGCGGTGGCGCGCCGGCGTGGCGCATCGTCGAGCCAGGCCAGGGCATCCGCGGCGAGATTGTCCGCGGTGGCGGCTTCCTGTATCCGTTCCGGCACCACGAAACCACGCGCCAGGATGTTCGGCAGGCCGATCCACGGCTGCAGCGCCTTCTTGCGCATCAGATACGCGGTGAGCGCAGGCATGCGGTAGGTGATGACCATCGGCTTTTTGAACAGCGCCGCTTCGAGCGTGGCCGTGCCCGACGCCACCAGTGCCAGGTCACATGCGGCCAGCGCGGTGTGCGACTGGCCGTCCAGAAGGTGCAGCGGCAGGTCCAGCCCCTGCATTGCCTGCCGGATCAGCCGTGCGGCCGCTTCGCTGGCGGCGGGCAGCACGAACTGCGCATCCGGATGATGCCGGCGGACGCGCACCGCCGCATCGAGCATCAGTCGCGCGTGGCGCGTCACTTCAGAGAGCCGGCTGCCGGGCAGCAGCGCGATGACCG
>DAOMWT010000077.1:0-11935 GCA_035436705.1 Thiobacillus sp.
AGCCGTTTGCCTCCGGCGGCGGCTTTCAGCGCGGCGTCGGCGAAGACGCGGTAGTCGTCCGGCGACTCGCCGTCGACCGTGCCGACGGCGTTGTGCGTGAGCGAAGCGAGCCAGGCGCCGGCACGGCCGGCACGCAGATCGGCGAGCGTGAGGCGCGCGACATCTTTCGCCGCGACGCGGCCGCCGGTCTTCTCGGCGACGTAATCGGGCAGGAACGCGGTCTTGTAGCCGAACACCGAATCGCGCGCGAACTCGGTCTCGTGCGTCGGTACCGGCTTTCCGTCGACCATTAAATAGTGGGTGCCGTCGCGCGTGATGCGGCCGCCTTCGAAGAACGCCGGGGTCAAGAGCGTTGCGTCGAACGGTCCGAGCATCTCGTTCATCATGTCGGTTTCCACCGGATAGTGGCCGCGCAGGGTCGAATCGGAACGCGATACGAACAGCACCGGGCCGGCGTAGTCGGCCAGCGCCGTCTTGAGGTTGATGCATACCTCGCGCGTCACCTCGGCGGCGCGTTCGGCGTCCATGCCGCGCGTGTTGGTCAGCACGAAGAACAGCGGGGCCGCGTCGGCCAGCGCCGTCTTCAGCGTGGCGACGTCCCAGCGCGTCAGCAGCAGGCAGGAGTGCACGGTCTGCGAGCCGGTGGGGTCGTCGTCGAGGACGATGATTTTCGGGTTCATGGTGATGACCTCTCATGTCCGCGAATGCGCGGGCGCGCATTCGCGGAGAGCTTTCAAGCCGCCGCACGCTCCAGCATGGCCAGCGCGCGCTCGTGCATCGCCTGCGCGTTCATGCCGTTGAAGTCGAACAGCTGCTGCGGGCTGGCGGTGGTCTCGCCGCGCTTCCAGCAGAACACGTCGCGCTCGCGGGCCTGGCTGCGCAGCAGCACGGGTTCGAGCGGTCCAGGGGGGCCGCCGGTGACGCCGATCAGCGCATCGCCGTGGAACATCGCCTTGAAGGCGTCGTCGTCCATGAAGCGGCCGTCGGGCTCCGACACGCTGTCCCACAGCACGTCGCCCGGGCGGTACAGGCGGCGCGGGTTGACCACCGCGACGATGCGCGAGCCGATGCCGGCCTCGGCGAGCTTGTCGGCGGCGGTGAACACGGGCTGCAGCACCATGTCGCCGGTCACTGCGAACACCACGGTGTGCGCGCCTTTCGTTTCCCGCAGCACCATTGCGCCGTTGTCGATCGCCTGGAAACTTTGTTCCATCGTCGCGTGCACCGGCAGCGGCGACTTCGACGCGGTGATGACGATGCCCTTGTTCGATTGCCTGAGCGCCCAGTCGTAGCTCGCCTGGATCATGTTGGCGTCGACCGGAAACAGCGGGTAGACGTTGCCGTTTCGCATCATCGCGGCGAAGTAGCTCTCGATTTCCGGGCGTTGGTGGGTCCAGCCGTTGCGGCCCTGCTCCAACGCGCCGGCGGTGAACAGGCACACCGTAGCCGGGGTTGGGCGGCGCAGCTCGGCCATCGCCTGCGTCACCGTCTGCCAGATCGGCAGGCCGTTGATGGCGAAGGATTCGTAGCTGCACCACAGGCTGCGCCCGCCGAACAGCGCGATGCCCACCGCGAGGCCGGCGCAGGCGTCCTCGTTGAGCGGCTCGTAGACCTGGCCGGACGGGCCCTGGAAATACAGGTCGTCGGCGGTCGGGTGGCGGATCGTCAGTGCCTTGTTGATGTTGGCCATGCCCGAGGCCTCGTTGCCGTCGGCGTTGGTGACGACGAACAGCGGGTCGCGCTTGCCGACTTCGCCGACCACGTGGCCGAAGGCGGTGGTCGGGATATGGTTTTCGCCGACGGCGAATTCGTTCAGCGGCAGGCCGTCGAGACTGGGCAGTGCGCGCGCGGTCTCGGTCACCGCCACGCGCGCCGCGGGGCCGCCGCCGGCGTGGCGAAAGTTCTCGCGGGTCACCTTCCAGGCCTGGATCGGCAGCGCGCGGCGCTGCAGGCCGGATTTCACGTCGTCGGAATCGAGCGTGTGGTGGGCGTAGAGGTTGTGCGACTTGGCGCCGGTGGCGTGCACACCGGCTCCTTTGAGTTGCTTGACGATGAGGCAGGCGCGGCGGCCGGATAGCGCGCTCTTCGCGGCCTCGGCGGCGGCCTTCAGGATGGTGCCGGTGAAGGCCATGCGCGCGGCGAAGCCGAAGGTGGTGCTGTCAGCGTACACCGACGCGTCGGCCGTGTCGGCGAAGTCGCGGGCGTCGACCAGGTGCACTTCATCAAAACCATGGGCGCGCCAATAGGCGGCCATGCGGCCGTTGTCCCACAGCGACACCATGCTGTGGTGCTCCTGCGAGTAGCCGTTCCACACCAGCACTGGCAGATAGTTGGTGACCTCGGGATAGGCGGTGGCGAAGTGCTGGAACGCGCTCATGATGTAGGGCTCGCCGAGGCCGCCGTCGCCGATGGTGACCGGGAACAGTTTGTCGCGATGCAGATAGGCGCCGGCCATGGCGAAATGCTGGCCCTGGCCGAGTGGGCCAGCGGGCGCCAGCAAACCGGGGATCGCGCCGGAGAGATGGCCCAAGAGGCCGTGGCGCTCGCGGAAACGCGTGCGCATCTCGGCCACGCTGTGGATGCCCATGGCTTCCAGCGAAGTGTCGAGGAACATCGCCGAATAGAAGCCGGGGGCGTGATGGCCGACTTCAGTCACCATGTTGCGGTGGCCCAATAGATGCAGCGCGGCAACCGCGTCGGCGCTGGAGGCGAAGCCGCCGGGGTGGCCGGAGGACTTGCTGCCGGTGACCTGCAGTGTGAGATAGCGCAGCGCGTCGGCGGCCAGCAGGGTCTGGTAGATCGCCGCTTCGCTGGTTGCGTCGGGCAGCGCCGGCCGGTCGGGGCCGAGCAGCGGCACGGCGCCGAGGCGGTCGATTTCCGGAAGGCTGTCGGCGAAATACTGGATACCCTCGCAGAAGGCGGGCAGGGTTTCAGGGGTGGATAGCATCTGGGCGCTCATGGCTACACCTTTCACAATATGAAATTGTTTCGCGCCATGCGAAACGATGGACGTATTGAAGCAGTAAACTGCCCGCAATTTCACATCGCGTGATAAATTTTCACTTCATGAAAAACACCCACTCCTCGATCCAGGTCCTCGACCGCGCCATGGCGCTGGTCGGCATCCTCTCCCGCGCACCCGGACCGATCGGACTGACCCGGCTCGCTGGCGAGGCCGGGTTGCACACCGCCAGCGCACACCGCATCCTCGGCGCGCTGATGGCGCATGGCCTGGTCGAAAAAACCGGCGCCGGAGAATACGATCTGGGCGTGCGTTGGCTGGAAGTGGGCAATCGCTTACGCGCCCGGCTGAATATCCGCCAGGTGGCGATGCCGTACATGCAAAAACTCGCTGAACTGACTGGCGAGACGGTCAATCTGATCGTGCGGCGCGGCGACGAGGCGGTCTACGTCGAGCGCGTGTCGGGCGGCCAGACCCTGATCCAGGTGGTGCAGGTGGTCGGTGCGCATGCGCCGCTGCACGTCACCGCAGTGGGCAAGATCTTCCTCGCCGAAGACAGCGCCAGCGGCGTGATGGGCTACGCTGAGCGCACCGGCCTGCCAGCCTACACGTCGAACACGTTGACTTCGCTGGAGCGGCTCGGTGCCGAACTGGGGGCGATCCGCCACGAACGCCTGGCCTATGACCGCGAGGAGGCCGAACTGGGGGTGGCGTGCATCGGTGCGCCGATCCGCGATGCCGAAGGCAAACTGGTCGCCGGCTTGTCGATCTCGGCGCCGGCCGAGCGCCACAAGGCGGGCTGGGCCGAGGCGCTGCAGCAGGCAGCGGCCCAGACTGGCGCTGCGCTGGGCTATCGGGCTGAAGCCTGAGTATTGCCGCGATAGCCGCATCCGGGTGTCGGGTATTTTTACAGTTCGTACAAGAAATTGCGGCTGCCAGACTCCGGGTGACGCGAGTATCTGCATTTAACCTTTTGTAATAAAAAGCGGTTCATGCTTCGCGCCGAACTATGGCATGCAAGCTGCTTTAGGTCGCTACGGCTTGCCAGCCCCGATGCTGCCAGGATTCCAGCAGCTCCGGCCCGGTTCGCGACAATAAAATCCAAAAACCGACAAGAAAGCGGAAAACATGAACTCAAACCTGTGTATTTTCAGCATGGCCCTCATGCTGGCCTCCTCCATGAGCCCGGCTCAGGCCGCCTATATGGAATTGGGTGACGCCTCGAACTTTCTCGCGTCGGCCCAAATGGCGACGGACTCAGTGATTCAGGGCAACATCACCGAAGCTGATGAAGGCGATGTGTACAAGGTCGTGTTTGGAACCGGCGGCACCCTGTCGATCAGTGCCGTCGGTTCGATCGATGCGCAGATCGGCCTGTTCGATGCAGGCTTCAATGCACTGGCCGGGGATGACGATTCCGGCAGCGGCCTCAACGCCTTGCTGAGCTACGCAATCAACGCCGGCACCTATTACATCGGCATTGGCGACTTCGCCATGTTTGCAATCACTGCCAGCAACCAGGCGTGGTCGATGGACGGTCTGGCGCCCGCCGGCTTCGGCGCGGTGTCGTATATCGACAACCAGACCCTGATCGGGACAGGCGCCTACACGCTGTCGCTGTCCATGCAGCCGCTCAACCCGGTGCCCGAACCCGCCAGCCTCGCCCTGCTGGGGATCGGTCTGGCCGGCCTCGGCATGCTGCGCCGCAAGGCAGGCTGAACCTGGCGCTGCGGCTGCCAGCGCGGCGGCTGCGGCAGAAGCAATAAAGCCTGCAATTTGGCGGGCTTTGTTGCATGGGCAATCCGTCTGCGCCAATGGTCGCGGTCGATCCGAAACGGTGACCGCAGGCGGCCGGATGCACGGGACGGATCATTTCAACTGCGGGCGCTTGCTCAGCAACGCTTTTCTTGGCACTGTGCCGCCATGATCGCTGTCCCCGTATCTTCGTCCACCACCCGCTACCAGTTCGCCGCCTGGCTGATGATGGCAGCCGGATTGCTGCTCGTCCTGCAGCTCCACTTGCTGCCGGCGCTGCTGGCCGGCTTGCTGGTGGCGCAACTGGTACATCTGCTGGCGCCGCGTTTTGTCATCGGCCGCCTCGACCACATCTGGGCCAAGGTGCTGGTGGTGTCGCTCATTACCCTGATCGTGCTGGGCGCGCTGGGCGGGTTTACCGCGGGCGCGATCCTCTATCTGCGCACCGAAGGCGGGCTGGCGGGGCTGCTGACGAAAATGGCCGAGATCATCGAAAATTCGCGCGAACTGCTGCCGCTATGGGCGGCCGAATGGTTGCCGCAGGGTGACGAGTCAGTGATCCGCGCGGGGCTGGTCGAATGGCTGCGCACCCATGCGCAGGATATTCGCAAGCTCAGCGGCGACGCCGGCCGCGGGCTGCTGCACTTCATCATCGGCCTGATCATCGGCAGCTTCGTTGCGTTGCGCGAAGCACGCCCGCATCAGGCGCTGGCGCCGCTGGCGCAAGCCATGTCCGAACGGGTGAACCGCCTGGGCGAGGCGTTTCGCCGGGTGGTGTTTGCGCAGATGCGCATCTCGGCGCTCAATGCGCTGCTGACCGCGACTTACCTGCTGCTGGTGCTGCCGGCGTTCGGGGTGCACCTGCCCTTCACCAAAACCATGATCGTCGTCACCTTCATCGTCGGCCTGCTGCCGGTGCTGGGCAATCTCATTTCCAATACGGTCATCGTCGTCATTTCGCTGTCGCATTCGCTGCACGTTGCGGCGGCCTCGCTGGCGTTTCTGGTTATCATCCACAAGCTCGAATATTTCGTGAATGCCCGTATCATCGGCGGGCAGATCCAGGCGCGCGCGTGGGAGCTGCTGATTGCCATGCTGGTGATGGAGGCGGCTTTCGGCGTGCAGGGCGTCATCGCCGCACCGATCGTCTACGCGTATATCAAGAAAGAATTGTCCGACCGGGAGCTCATCTAATGTCCAACGACACCGAATCACTCGTCATCACTGCCAGCGGGGAAGACAAAATTGGCCTGGTGGAAGGATTCACCCGCCGCATTTCGGACAGCGGCTGCAACATCGAGGAATCACGGATGGCCGCTCTGGGCGGGCGTTTCGCGCTGCTGATGCGTGTTTCTGGCAGCTGGGATGCGCTGGCCAAGCTGGAAGCGCGGCTTCCCGCCGTCGCCGAAGAGCTGGGTCTCTCGCTCACCCAGCAGCGCACCCGCCCCACGCGGGCCGACAAGCCGCTGATTCCCTACACCGTCGAAGTCGCCGCGCTCGATCAGCCCGGCATCGTCAACAGCCTCGCCAACTTCTTCGCGCGGCTGCACATCAACATCGAAGCGCTCGACACCGAAACCTACCCCGCCCCGCACACCGGCGCGCCGATGTTCGCCGTCCACATGACGCTGGGTATTCCCGCCGACGCCCACATCGCCACCCTGCGTGGTGATTTTCTGGACTACTGCGACGACCAGAATCTGGATGCGACCTTCGAGCCGGTGCGGATGTGACGAAGCATGCCGCTCCGGTGCGGGCCTGGCGTTGGCGGGCGCGTCTGCGGTAGCGCCATCCGCCATCCTCAACCTTGCTGCCTGATTATTCGTCCTCGCTTACGCCGAGTTCGATGTAGAACATCGGCACCGCATCATCCGGCCGGTTTCTGCGCGGCAGGCAGCGCACCAGGGCTGCTTCCACGCGCGCGGCCTGCAAGGCGGCACGGTCGATGACGGCGGGATACAAGCGGCAGTATTTTTCGATCAGCTCGGCCTGGCGGCAGGCGCAGGCTTCGAGCGTGCCGCGGGCGGCGGCATCGAGCTGCGGCAGCAGCAGCATCCAGGGCGCCTGCCAGGCGTGGTAGTCATGCACCAGCCGGGCGTGCGCCGCATCCATGCCGGTGGTGGCGATGAACAGCGGCGGGAAGGCGTCGGTCTCCAGCACGCGCCCGTGCAATTCGTCGCTCCCCATGAGCGTATGCAGCCCCAGCCCGGCACCGTCGTCCGAGCGGCGGAACCACTGTGCCACGCCGCTGGCGAGACTGTTCACATAACGCGTCAGGTACTCGCCGGCGGATTCGTCGAGCCCGGCAATCGCCGCACTCTGGAAGCGTTCCTGTGCGGCCATGCCGGCGCGCCAGTCGAGCGGCGGTTTGGTGTCGGTCTCGCTATCCGTGCACACGCTGTGCAGCAGCGCCAGCGGCTGATCGTGGCGGTCGAGGAGCCAGAGCTCGAATTGATCGCGAAAGGCGAACGGCACCGTGCGATGCACCCTGAGCAGGTGCTCGTAGACTACCGCGCCCATCTCTTCCAGCCGCCTGAAATCGTTCGACGGGTACAGCGGCCCGCGCTTCAGTCCCGTTTCCGCCGACCAGTGGCCATAGCGGATGTCGGAAATCTGCGCCCGCCGTCCGGCGCGTCCCAGACCGTCGAGCAGCGCGTCGTTGGCGACATAGATATCCCACTCGATGCCGTCGGTGGTGACCGCCTCGGCCGAGAGGTAGCGAATGACGTGCACCACCCCGCGAAACGGGTTGAGCAGGCGTTGAGCGTAGCATTCGATCTGCATGAAGCTGAACTCTACATCAGCTGCCGGCGCGCCTGACCGTCACGGGGGTCATGGCCTGGCCTGGCCGGGCGAACCGTCGCTTCCGCTCGCGCTCATCCAGGCAAACAGCGATGCGCGCATCGCTTCTTCCACCGACATGTCGATCGGCTGCACCCAGTCGCGCGGCACGAAAACCGTATAGCCGCCGATCATGTAGCCCATCGGCAGATAAACCGCCACGCGGTCGCCCTGCAGAAACCCGCCAGGCAGGTCGTCGACGCGCTGGCGCGTGACCAGCCCCACCACCTCGAGCACCTGTCCGGGCATTCTGAGGATCACCACCATCTGCTGGGTGCCCTTTTCACGCTGGGGGGAAAAGTAGTCGGCAAAGCTCTTGAACGAGGAATAGATGCTTTTCACCACCGGCAGGTTGGTGAAAGGCAGCTCGACCAGCGACAGCAGCCTGCCCACGCCGCGCTGCGACACCAGGAAACCGAGCAGGAATATACCGAAGATTCCCAGCAGCAGGCCCATTCCCGGAAGGTAGTATTCGCCGATGAACGGGCGGACCAATTGCATGGCCAGTGTCTCGGTCCAGCGCAGGAAAACATAAAGCAGATAGACCGTCAGCCCGAGAGGCAAGGCGGTGATCAGACCGCGAAAAAAATATTGATAGAGGTGTTTGGTCAATTCTGAACCTCGCTAATGTTTCTGAAACCCTAGTCGCACTAGCATAACAGCGGGGGGTTGTTAGAATTCCCGCACGTGTTCATTCCCTGGAGACCCCCCATGAAAACCCCTGCCCTGATCGCCTTTGCCTTGCCCGCGCTGTTTGCCGGTTGTGCCAGCGGCCCCAGCGCCGAAGAACAGGCCGCCATGGTGGCGGACGCGCGCAAGGCCTCTGCCGCGCTGACGCAAAAGCTCGGTGGTGAACTGAAAGCGGCGCTCGGTGAAAAGGGCGCGGAGGGGGCGATCGGCGTATGCAAGGAACGCGCGCCGCAGATCGCGGCCGAGGTATCGAAGCAATTCGGCCTGCAGGCCACGCGCGTCAGTCCGAAAAACCGTAATCCGTCCGCCGTGCCCGACGCGTGGGAGGCCGAAGCCCAGGCCGGGCTGGAAAAACGGCTGGCCGCGGGGGAAAAGCCCGAGACGCTCGACACCTGGCAAATCGTCAGCACGCCGACCGGCAAGCAGTTCCGCTACGCCAAGGCGCTGCCGGTGCTGCCGTTGTGCCTGACATGCCACGGCGGCCCGGCTGATATTCCCGAAGGCGTGAAAGCGCGCCTCGCCGCCGATTACCCGCTCGACAAGGCCACGGGTTATGCCCCCGGCATGCTGCGCGGCATCGTCTCGATCAGGCGCCCGCTGTAAGCGGCCGGCAAAATTTGCAGCAGCGGGCTTCAGTCTTTCGCGGCACTGCCGATTATTCTGCTGATGCGCCCGGGTTTGTCGTGGAGGAATAAAGCGTGCTGAATCGTCTTGTCGGAATGTGGTCGGGGAACCGGGATCATGCAACGCCGCCGCCGCAGGGTGCCGTGCCGCCCGCGGCGGAGCCGGCAGCCAGGCCGGCGGCCAAAGCGCCCTCGGTGATGCGTCGCGAGGCCATGCTGGGCCGCGACCAGAAGGTGGCGGCGTACACGTTCATGTTGCGCCGCGCGCCGGATGAGCAGCGTGATAGGGCGCTGCCCGACATGCAGCGGCTCTACGATGAAACCCTGCTCGGCAACCTGCAGCGCATGGAGATCGCGCGCCTGCTGGGGCAACGTCTGGCGTTTGTGCCGGTGGTGCCGGCCAGCCTGTCGATTCCGCTGATCGATAGCTGGCCCGCTGCCGGCACGGTGTGGGTTCTGAAGATCGATAGCCAGACCCCGATCGACGATTCCCTGCTTGCCCGGATGGCCGAACTGAAGACGCGCGGATCCGGTTTCGCCCTGCATGCCGATATGGCGATGCGGCCCGAGCGGCATGCGCTGCTGCAGCTTGCGGATTATGTGCTGATGGACGTCGGCAGCGAGGACATTCCGGCCATCACCGCGCAAATGGCAGCGGTGTCCAAGGTGGCGGCCGGGAAGCGCTTTGTGGCGACCGAGGTGCAAACGCTGGAAGCATTCCACATGTGCCACAAGCTGCAGTTCGCCCTGTTCATGGGGCCTTTCATCACCCGCCGCGAAACGCTCGACACCCCGGTCATGGGGCCGTCACGCGCCAAGGTGCTGGACCTGATGAACCGGGTGCGTACCGGCGCCGAGCAGCCTGAACTGGCCGGGCACTTCCGCCAGGACCCGGCGTTGTCGGTGCGCCTGCTGCGCTACGTCAACTCCCCCGGCATGGGCTTGATGAGCAAAATCGGCGGCATCGAGCAGGCGCTGATGGTGATGGGACAGGACAAGCTCTATCGCTGGTTGACGCTGATCCTGTTTACCGGCGGCCAGGCCCAGGAACTCGATCAGGCGGTACTGGAGAATGCCCTGGTGCGCGGCCGGGTGGCCGAGCAGCTGGCCGGGCGGGCGCTGTTCGCCAAGGCGCGCGATGAGATTTTCGTCGCCGGGCTGTTTTCGCTGCTCGACGTGGTGATGCGCATGCCGATGGAGCAGGTGTTGAAGCAGATCAGCCTGCCCGCCGAAATCACCGAGGCCATCGTCTCGCAACGCGGGCCGTATGCGCCTTATCTGGCGCTGGCGATTGCCTGCGAACAGGACGACCAGAGCAGCCTCGAAGCCCTGGCCAGCCAGATCGGCCGCGACGTGGCCGACATCAACACTGTGCACATGGATGCGCTGCTGTGGGCGCAACAACTGTCGGCCGACGTATGAGGAGCTGAAGATGGCGGCCGCTTCCGGCGCCGCCGCCGCGTGGTGTGTCTATATGCTGCGCTGCGCCGACGGCTCGCTCTACACCGGCATCACCACCGACCTTGCGCGCCGCGTCGCCGAACACAACGGCGCCGGCGGACCGGGCGCACGCTACACCCGCAGCCGCCGCCCGGTGCAGCTGGTCTATGCGGAAGCCGCCGCCAACCGCGCCGGGGCAGCGCGGCGCGAAGCGGCGATCAAGCAGCTGGATCGCGCCGGCAAGCTGGCGCTGTGCGCGCTGGGCGTGTAGGCCTTCCCACCCGTTTCAGGCGTCGTTCATGCCGTTCAGGCGTGCGTGGAGTTGCGGGATGGCCGCCTCCATCGCGCGCCGCCCGGCGTCGATGGCGACGCCGGCACGGTGAAATTCCATCAGGCCCAGGTTCGCGAGCAGCAGCGTCACCATCACGTCCGCCGGATCGCCGGCCAGCCGGCTGCGGGTAATCAGCACCTGCATGATGTTGATGCTGCTCGCCAGCACGTCGAGCATGGCAGGGGATCTGGGTCCATGGTCGGAATTGAGGCCGAGCTGCGACATGCCGGTCTGGATGCGTGCCATCACGCTGTCGGCCAGGCTTTCGGGGTCTGCCTTGGCGCGCTTGCGCACTGCGGTGGCGGGCCCGTGCTTGAGATGGCGGCCCAGCAGGTCGGCGTTCAGATCCACCGCAATCACCAGGTCGGCCCCCATCGCCCGGCACAGCGATACCGGCACTGGATTGACCAGGCCACCGTCGACCAGCAAGCTGCCGTCGCGCTGCGCCGGGGTGAACAGCCCGGGCAGCGCGATCGAAGCGCGCACCGCGTCCGACACCCCGCCCTCGCGCAGCCATACTTCGCGGCCGCGCCGCAGGTCGGTGGCGACGGCGCCGAACGGGTGCGCCAGTTCACGAAAGTCGCGATCGACGAAGTGACTACGGAAGAATTCGATCAGCTTGTCGCCCTTGATCAGCCCGCCGCCGAGCGAAAAATCGAGAAAGCTCACCACGGTCTGTACGCGCAGGCTGCGTACCCAGCTCTCCAGCCGGTCGAGTTCGCCGCCCACGTAGGCGGCACCCACCAGTGCGCCGATCGAGGTGCCGCAGACCAGATCGGGTTCGATGCCGGCGTCGGCCAGCGCGCGGATGACGCCGATGTGCGCCCAGCCGCGTGCCGAGCCGCCGCCGAGAGCGAGGCCGATGCGCGGATTCATTTCAGCGCTGCCGCCCGCGGCACCAGCAGCCGCACATAATCCAGCGCTTCGTAATTGCGGATTTGCGCCGGTCCCGCCGGCGCCACATCGACATAGGCCGGAAAGGCCTCCGGTGCTATGTCACGCCAGCCGGCATACGTTTCACACACATGCAGCGAGATGCCTTCGTCGCGAACCAGGCTCTCGGCCAGTTGGTGCGCGGCCGCGTTGCCTTCGCGTTGCGCGGTTTGCAGCGCGAACATTTCCTCGCCGTGGGTCACCAGCGCCATCGGCATGCCGGGAAAGCGTGCCTTCAGCTGCTGCGCGGCCCGCTGGACCCAGGGCAGCGCGTGGTCGAGCGCCTGCGGGTCGCGGTCGACGATTTCGAACACCACCCCGGGCGGCGGCGCGGTGCGCGCCAGCAGGGCATCGAGGCTT
>DAOMWT010000078.1:0-11832 GCA_035436705.1 Thiobacillus sp.
CAGCCGCGCACGCGTTTCCGCCGGCAGCCGCACTGCCGGCAGCCGGCAAAACGGGCCCGCCGCCTCCCCGCCGCAATACACCGGATGAGCGCGGCTGACACGGTTCGGCCACAGCCCGTGCAGCGTCAGCGGCATCGCCCTGAAGCCGTCCCCCGACAGGACCCGGCATTGCGCAAACCGTTTTTTGCGCTGCGGCTCGTCCTCGCAAAACGCCGGGGCCACGCTCAAGGCCAGCAGGTAATAGTCGAAACGCGCGGGCTCGGCACAGCTTGCCAGCGGCAGCAACGCCAGTGCGCTGGCCATCCATTTCCATTGCATGTCAGTCTCCCCGGATGGCCGCATCGTGCCATAAGGTCCGGAGCCTCGCATCGCCCGGAATCCGGTAAAATCCAGACTTTCCATTTGCTCAAGAAAGCCACACCATGTCCATGGCCGACCGCGACGGCGTCATCTGGTACGACGGCAAGCTCGTCCCCTGGCGCGACGCCACCACCCACGTCCTCACCCACACCCTGCACTACGGCATGGGCGTCTTCGAGGGGGTGCGCGCTTACAAGGCCGAGCAGGGCACGGCAATCTTCCGTCTGCAGGAGCATACCGACCGGCTGTTCCGCTCCGCCCACATCCTCGGCATGAAACTGCCGTTCGACAAGGCCGCGATTTCCGAGGCCCAGCGCACCGTGGTGCGCGAGAACAAGCTCGAATCCGGCTACCTGCGCCCGATGGCGTTCTTCGGCTCCGAAGCGATGGGCATTTCGGCCAAGAACCTGTCGGTGCACGTCATCGTCGCCGCCTGGCCGTGGGGCGCGTATCTGGGCCAGGAAGCGCTGGAACGCGGCATCCGCGTCAAGACCAGCTCATTCTCGCGCCACCACGTCAACATCACCATGTGCAAGGCCAAGGCCAACGGCAACTACATGAACTCCATCCTCGCGCACAAGGAAGCCGAAACGGACGGCTACGACGAGGCGCTGCTGCTGGACGTCGACGGCTTCGTCGCCGAAGGCTCCGGTGAGAATTTCTTCCTGATCCGCAACGGCAAGCTCTATACGCCCGATCTCACCGCCGCGCTGGAAGGCATCACGCGCGACACCATCGTTCAGCTGGCCGGCGAAATCGGCCTGCAGGTGATCGAGAAGCGCATCACCCGCGACGAGGTCTATACCGCCGACGAAGCCTTCTTCACCGGCACCGCGGCCGAAGTCACGCCGATCCGCGAACTCGACAACCGCGCCATCGGCGAAGGCACGCGCGGCCCCATCACCGCAAAACTGCAGGCGATGTATTTCGACTGCGTGCATGGCCGCGCCGCTGCCCACACCGGCTGGCTCACTCCGGTCTGAAACGGGATCAGCATGAGCGAGCGTCACGACAACACCCAGCGCGTCATCGAAGTCACCGAAGCCGACCTGCCCCTGCATTGTCCGATGTCGCAGCACGCCGACTGGAATGCCCACCCGCGCGTCTATCTTTCGATCGAATCGCGCGGCGATGCGCTGTGCCCCTACTGCGGCACGCTCTATCGCCTGAAGGGCAAACCCAGCGGCGGTCATTGCTAGTTTCCATCGTCCCCTGCTGGGGGCGATGAGGCCTGATTCGAGAACCATGTCCGAACCCACCTTCCCCTCGCCCGAAGCCGCCGAAGCCGCGTTCTACGCCGCCTTCGAGACCCGTTCGCTCGATGCCATGATGAGCGTCTGGGCGAGCGACGGCAGCATCGCCTGCATACACCCCATGGCCGCGCCCTTGAACGGGCGTACCGCCGTGGCAGCTGGGTGGCGCAGCATGTTCGAGGCCGCCGGCCAGTTCCGCGTGCACGCGGAACTGGCCCATGAAATGCGCGAAGCCGGCGAGGTCATCCGCATCGTCCGCGAATATCTCGTCATCGGCCAGGAAACCGAGCCGCGCCCTCCCATTCTCGCAACCAATGTCTACCGCAAGGGCGCCGACGGCAGCTGGCGCATGGTGCTGCACCATGCCTCGCCGCTCCAGGTAGGCGGCACACCGCCGTCACGCACGCCGCCCGTGGTCCTGCATTAACGGCAGCGGCGCCTTGGCCACCACGCCTTCGCCAGAAAACATGCCCTATCGCGCCCCGGCCTGGCTGCCCGGCGGACATCTGCAAACCATCTACAGCAGCCTGTTCCTCCGCGTCCCGCCGGTCGCCTACCGGCGCGAACGGCTGGAATTGGCGGATGGCGATTTCCTCGATTTCGACTGGGTCGACGGCCCGGCCGGCGCGCCGGTGGTGGTGCTGTTCCACGGCCTGGAAGGCAGTGCCGACAGCCACTACGCACGCGACCTCATGACCCGCGTGCGGGCACGCGGCTGGCATGGCGTGGTGGCGCATTTCCGCGGCTGCTCGGGCGAGGACAACCGGCTGCCGCGCGCCTATTTCGCCGGCGACAGCACAGACACCGGATGCATCCTGCGCCACGTCAAATCGCAGCACGCCGATGCGCCGGTTTACGCGGTCGGCGTCTCGCTCGGCGGCAATGCCCTGCTGAAATGGCTGGGCGAACAGGGCGCTGCGGCGCATCTGCTGGTCGAGCGCGCCGCCGCCGTCTCCGCGCCGCTCGATCTCACCGCGGCCGGCCACAGCCTCGACCGTGGCTTCAACCGCCGCGTCTACACCGCGCGCTTTCTCGTCACCCTGAAAGCCAAGGCCCTGCACAAGGCCGCGCGCTTTCCCGGCCTGCTCGATTCGCAAGCAATCACCGCCACCACCACCTTCCGCGAATTCGACACACTGGTCACTGCGCGGCTGCATGGCTTTCGCGATGCCGACGACTACTGGCAGAAGGTGTCCTCCAAGCCCCTGCTGCAGTCCATCGTCGTGCCCACGCTTGTCGTCAACGCGCGAAACGACCCGTTCCTGCCCGCCTGGGCGCTGCCGTCGCCAGACGAAGTCTCGCCTGTGGTCACGCTCGAACAGCCTGCCACCGGTGGCCACGTCGCCTTTCCTTCCGGCCCCTTCCCGGGCAGGTCCGGCTGGATTCCGCGCCGCCTGACGCAGTATTTCGACACATTGCCCGGTAAAATCGATCCATCTGAAAACAGGGAGCGTGCTGTGGAATACCCCAAGGAAATCTTCAAGGCTTACGACATCCGCGGCATTGTCGGCCAGAGCTTCACCCCGGAAATCGTCGAAGCCATCGGCCATGCCATCGGCTCCGAAGCGGTGGCGCGCGGCCAGCAGGAAATCTGCATCGGCCGCGACGGCCGCCTGTCCGGCCCGGACATGGCCGCCGCCCTGGCGCGCGGCATCCGCAAGGCCGGCATCGGCGTGGTGGATCTGGGCATGGTCGCCACACCGATGACCTATTTTGCCGCCTATCAATTGAACACGAACAGCGCGGTGATGGTCACCGGCAGCCACAACCCGCCTGACTACAACGGGCTGAAAATGGTGCTCGGCGGCGAAACCCTGGCGGGCGATGCCATCCAGAAACTGCGCCAGCGCCTCATCGACAGCGATCTCGCCCACGGCGACGGCAGCTACCGCCAGCACGACATCGCCGGCGAATACCTCGCGCGCATCATCTCCGACGTCAAACTCGCGCGGCCGATGAAAATCATCGTCGACTGCGGCAACGGCGTGCCCGGTGCGTTTGCGCCCAAGCTCTATCGCGACATGGGCTGCCAGGTGGAAGAACTGTTCTGCGAGGTCGACGGCAATTTCCCCAACCACCATCCCGATCCCTCGCAGCCGAAGAACCTGCAGGACCTGATCGCGGCGCTGAAAACCAGCGATGCCGAAATCGGTCTCGCCTTCGACGGCGACGGCGACCGTCTCGGCGTGGTCACCAAGGACGGCAGCATCATCTTCCCTGACCGCCAGCTGATGCTATTCGCCGACGACGTGCTCTCCCGCAATCCCGGCGCCGAGATCATTTTCGACGTCAAGTCGACACGCAAGCTGTTCGGTTGGATCACAGACCGCGGCGGCCGCCCGCTGCTGTGGAAAACCGGCCACAGCTTCATCAAGGCCAAGATGAAGGAAACCGGCGCGCTCTTGGCCGGCGAGATGTCCGGCCACATGTTCTTCAAGGAACGCTGGTACGGCTTCGACGATGGCCTGTATGCCGGCGCGCGGCTGCTCGAATACTTGAGCAAACAGGCCGACATCGACGCCACCCTGCACGGCCTGCCGGATACGCTGAACACGCCCGAACTCAACATCAAGATGGCCGAGGGCGAGCATTACGCGCTGATGGACAGACTGCAGAAAACCGCGCGCTTCCCCGACGCGCAGGAAGTCATCACCCTCGATGGCCTGAGGGTCGAATACGCCGACGGTTTCGGCCTCGCGCGTCCGTCCAACACCACGCCGGTGATCGTGCTGCGCTTCGAGGCCGACACCGCCGAAGCGCTGGAACGCATCCAGGCCGACTTCCGCCGCGTGATCCACGAGGCCGCGCCCGGCCTCGCGCTGCCGTTTTGAGCGCGGTGCCGGGGAAGGAAGACGGCGCGCTTCACGTCCGGATCAACATGGACTGCGCACCCGGCGGCATGGCATTGCTGACGCCGGGCGGCAGCTTGGCCTGGGGGCGCTGTCATTTCGACTTCAACCCGAAGCCCGGAGGCCGCACGGATTTCAGCGTCGTGCTGGGCAATATGCGCCCGTACGACCGCTTCATCGCTGCGCCGCAGAACACCCTGTTCATCGCCGGGGAACCGCTGTCGAAGAAGCTGTACCCGCAGGCGTTCTACCGGCAGTTCGGCCATGTCGTCGACAGCCACGCCGAGTCACGCCATCCCCATCTGCACGTGAGTGCGCTCGGGCTCAACTGGCACGTCGGGCTCGATCGGCGTTCCAACAGCTATCGCTACGGCTACGACCATTTATCCACGCTGGCCTGCCCGGAGAAGCAGAACCGCATCGCCGTGGTGTGCTCCAATGCCAGCAGGACCGAAGGCCAGCGCCAGCGACTGGCTCTGCTCGAAGGACTGAAACAGCGCCTGGGCGACCGACTGGTGCATTTCGGGCGCGGTTTCGAGCCCATCGACGACAAGATGGACGGCATCCTGCCTTACCGCTTTCATCTGGTGCTTGAAAACAGCGTGCTGCCCAACTACTGGACGGAGAAGCTCGCCGACGCCTGCCTGGGCTGGGCCTACCCGGTTTATCTCGGCTGCCCGAACGTGGGGGATTACCTGCCCGCTGAAGCGCTGCTATCGATCAATGATCTGGATGTGGACACAGCGGCTGCGCGGATTGCCGAACTGCTGGAGCAGCCGCTCGGTCCGCAGCGCCAGGCCGCGCTCGCCGAGGCCAGGCGTCGTGTGCTGAACGTCTACAACCCCTTCGCCTGGGCGGCGCACTGGGCCGAGCAATTGTATCGCCCGGATTGTGCTGAAAAGACGCTGACGCTGCGCTCGCACAAGGCTTTCCGCAGTTTCCCGCGCGGCCATCTGTTCCGGGTGCGCAAGGCGCTGGCCTGAGCGCGGGCCGAGCGTTCAGTCTCCCGCCAGACGGCGGCGGGCGCGCACGTAGCCTTTTTCCAGTCCGTAGCGCAGCCCCGGCAGCAGTTGCCGGTGCAGGCGACGGCGGCTCTGGATAAGGGAGGGTGAGGCAGGCAGGGCGCGGCCGGAGGCGTGTCTTTCGTTGACCAGTCGCACCACGGTGGCAATCGGACCATATTCTTCCAGCACGCGGCGGCGGCTCTCCAGAATCGCGGGCAGGTTCTTTTCCCACAGCCTGTCGCGGATCGCGCGCTGGATGGTCTCGGCGGCGCCATCGACATCGGCGATGTCGATGCGGATGAAGCTCTCCGGCGGAAAGTAATCCTCGGCGTTGGGGCAGCCGTAATAGACCGGCATGCACGCACCGAGGAAGGGGTCGGCGAGCTTTTCCGTCCAGTGGTGCGGCCCCAGGTGGTTTTCGATCGCCAGGTGGTAGCGGTAGGGGTCGAGGGCGTCGGCCTTGTCGACCAGCGGGCGCACGCCGTGGCCGTAGATTTCCATGAACGGCAGCCGGGCCTTGAGCGCCTGAGTGAAATCGTAGCGCATGCGGTGCAGGGTATGTCCCTGCCGCTTGCTGGAGCAGACCGTCGACAGGTCGGCGGTCTTTTCCAGTGGAACATGCGAGGCCAGGGTATCGTAGTCGCCGCGCGGCGAAGTGGTGGCGTAAAACCAGATCAGCGCGGGCTGCTGAAAAATCAGGCCCCTGTGCCTGCCCGTCGCCCACGGCTCCTGCGTGGTCAGCAGCCAGTTGAACTGGCGCAGGTAGGTTCTGCCGTAGGTCTTGATCGAAGACGGCTCGACGGTGATCAGCAGGGTGTTTTCAGGCGGGCAGGCCAGCTCTTCCACCCACAGCGGATGGCGCTCGCCGGCCAGCGAAGGCAGATCGTCGTACACCACCAGCCAGTCGTAGTCGCGGCAGTCGCGGTCGAAAATGAAGTCGCAGTTTCCCCAGCGCGGCTGCCTGCCGGGAAAGCATTTCAGCCAGCCCTCACCATCGTGGCCGGGTTTGAACTTGCCGAGGAACTTGATTCGCAGCCGCGGCGGTGGGGTCGGCAGGTCGCTGATGGACATTCAGAATCCGCGCAGTTGCTTGATCAGTCCGCGCAGCCCGTCGCGCGGCTCGGCCAGCCGGTATCCCGCCCAGCGCAGTTTTCCGAGCAACCAGTAAGCCAGCGCGCCGTAGCGTGGGTCGGGCACACGGGTGGCGTGCACCCGACTGGTTCGGCGTTGGGTGATGTCTGAAAAGCCGACCTGCTGGTTGATGATGGAAGGCGACACGGCGCACACTTTGAAACGGCGCGCCAGATTGCGGTAATACCAGCGGTCGATGGCACGATGACGGCTGATCCACGACCAAACGTCCCCCTCTCTTGGGAGGCGCTGCAACAGCCAATCGAAAGTGCTCTCTTTAAGCACATAGGCATGTGCGGTATTGCACCCGGCAACGGCACACAGCCTGTGTCCGGCCGGCAAAGCAGCCAGAGTGCGGTAGGGCGAAACAGGATCGGTAAATCCCAGATAGCAGACGTCCCAGTCGCTGTCTTTCAGGGCCTGGGGCAGTTCTGCCGCCACTGCGGCCAGCGCCGGTTCGAGTTCGATGTCGTCTTCCAGGATCAGCACCGTGCGCCAACCCTGTTGACGCGCGCAGGCGATCGCCGCACGGTGAGAAAGTGCACAGCCGGCGCGCCCGGCCCAGGTCTTGTCGCGCTTGCGACCGCGAAACCAGGGAGGCACCCCGAAGCCGGGCAGGGCCGCACCCAGCGTGGCAGGCAGCCGGTGCAGCTTGTGCGCGGGAATGAATCCGGCCGTCCTCATCTGCACGTCCTGCCAGCGGTCGGGGCGGCTGTCGAGGTTGACCACCAGGACGCCGTCGATCATGTCCCAGAAGGCGCCGAGCTGGGGCTGCGGCATCACAGCTTCCAGTAATCGGCGATCCACGGCGCGGGCAGTGTACGGTGGTGGAGCTTGCGCCCTCGATACCCACGGATGGCCTCGTCCGGGTCGGGACGGCCATGGAACACCAGAATCCGGCAGCCCTCGGGCAGCTGCGGCGCGCGGAACAGGTTGAGCGGAAAAGCCGGACGGCAGTTCCACTTGTAGCTCTTGACCCATTCCTCCGGCCACCACTGCGGATTGCCCATGGCGTAGGTCAGAAAGGCCTGCTCGGTATTGAAGGCCGCGCGATCCTCGGCGCGGTGCATTTCGCGCAGGAAGGTTTCGTAGGCATGGCCGGACTTGCCGGCTTCGAAGCGGAAGACCGATGAGTTGCCTACTGCCGGGCGCCGCCCCAGCATGGCCTTACGCCAGTGCACCCAGTTGTGGATGATGCAGAATTCGCCCGGCTTGTAGTCGAAGAAGCAGTCGATCGGCCCGGTGATCGCCACGTCCAGATCGAGGAACAGTGTCGGCCCCTGCAAATCGCCAAAACCATCCTCCAGGATCGCCAGCTTGACCAGAATGTCGGGCCAGCCGCGCTTGACGCCAGGGTTGGCGGGAAACGGAATGACTTCCACGCCATCGTCCAGCCCGCTGGGGTCGTCGGTACAGCAGAAAAACCGGAACGGCCGGCTCAGGTTGCGGCCAACGCCGCGATAAAGCATGTTGACGTAATGCGGGCCGTAGCGGGTGCCCCACTTGAGGCAAAGGACGTTTACGTGTTGCATTGAAGCCTTAGTCTTTCCGGAAGCGTTGATACGCAGGTGCGGCAGAAAGCCATCAAACAGCACTCGCTGTCCCTGCCAGGTGGGTGCGGCACCCGGATAATCGGCGCCGGATTCAATCTTTCCCGAGTTGCCTTGACAATTTGACGTCTGACATCAGTGTGCTGAACCACACGTATTTTACCAAGACATTGCAGTACGTTTTCCAGGCCCCCCGTGTCAGCGGATAGATTAATTTTCTCCAGCCGGAAAGACTCACTGCCTTGTTCCAGCGCAGATTGGAATCCTGTTCGTCTATGCAGGAGGGAACATCGTCATCCGGCAGGACGGGAGAAGGAACGACAGAAACGGTATTGAGCTGCGTAAGCCATGAAACCCCATGCAGGGTGTCGATTGGAAGCCAGTTTTTTTCCATCATCGAAAGCAGTCGCCTGGCTGCCTGATTGTTGATGACGTACCCGTAGGCACCGCCTGGCATGCCATGCGGTCTGGCAAAATGATTGGGAGGGGAGCCTGGCAGTTGCACGATCGTGCGAGACGCCCGATAGTTTTTATTGCGCCCAAGAAATCTGACGATGTCCCAGTTCTTCTGGTGCCGTATCAGGGCGTTGACCACGCTTGGCAACTCGTCGCAAAGAATCGCATCGTCTTCCAGGATGAGGGCTACTCCAATATTCTCCTCTGCAATGCATTCATAAATCGACTTGTGGGCGAGGATGCAGCCGAACTCTCCATTGCTGAGGTCTCTCCCGAAAAACATCCTTCTTTTCCACTTCGAGTAGCCCGGGTGCGCGAGGAGATCAATTTTTCTTCCATCCACTCCGGGGTGGAACCTGAAAGGTATTTTGAGTTCGCCAAGCCGGCTCGAAATGATCTTTCGGCGTTCTTCTGAATGCTCCAGCGTGATGACAAAGCAGTGGTATAGGGGTTCTTTGTTGGGGCTCATTTTCTGGAATGGGAGAGGTGCTTGCAGGGTGCGCCCGGCTGCGGGACATCTAGCCCGCGTTCGCATGCATGAGGCGTTCATTCAGCGCGTAGCAGGCGATCGCGGTGACGAGAACCCAGACCCCCCTGAAATGCGTGGAATCCAGGATGGAGTATTCGAGCGTGCCCGCCAGCACGCTGGCAGCAAACACGGCGAGCGCCAGACGCGCTGCGGGATGGCCACGCCGATACAGCCGATACGCCAGCAGCGCAATTGACGCCAGCGCGCCCGCCAGCGCGACCAGTCCGCTGCTCAGCGCCAGGTCGAGCCACATGTTGTGCGGTGCGTTCACGACATGGCCGGGAAGGTGCTCGTAGGCGCCAATACCCCAGCCGAGCCACGGCGCCTGACGAATCTGTTCCAGCGTAAAAGCAATGATCTGCATGCGTGCGTTGTCACTGTGCGTCGCAGCGTGCTGCACGCCTGCGCTAGCGTACAGGTAGACCATGGCGGTCAGGGCCACGCCGCCCAGATAGACAAGCAGGCGCGTGCGGTTGACGGGCGGAAACAGCACCGCGAATCCGGTGGCGACGGTCAGAATCGCGCCGCGGGAGCCCGATGCCCACACGCCGAGCAGCGCTGCGATCAACAGCGCCCAGAGCAACGGGCGGCGCGGCGGGTTGCGCAGCAGTCCGGCTGAAAGAATGGCGGTCAGGGCCATGAACAGGCCGAAGGGATTGGGGTTGAACACCAGTCCGTTGATGCGCAACTCGCGCCAATGCGTCAGGCTTGCATTCGGCGTGGCGAGCAGGTCGATCAATCCGGCGCCGGCATGGATCGCCAGCGCACAGAGCAGCGCGAAGATGGCGGAATGCAGGCTCAGCCATCCGCGCTGGAGAAGCACGATGAGGCCAAGGCCGATGCCGAGCATGCGCAGCACGAACACCGGCAATTCGTGCCAGCCCGGCGCGGTGGAAACTCCCAGCGCGTGCTGCAGGCTGGCGGTCAGCAGAACCGGGATCAGCCAGAGCGTGGTACACAGCAGATAGGTTCGCATCGCGGGGCTGCACCAATCTTCTCGGCGCGCAAAGCCCGCCGAGAAGACCAGGGCAAGCCCCGCGATGTGCAAGCTTGCCCATTTCGGGGGCAGACTCAGGGCGAAAACGAACAGCAGGAAAAACGCCGCCAGGGACGCTTTGGTCGTGCCTGCCCATTCCAGCGGGGAGGCGTGTAACCGGAGTGTCTGCACTTTAACTTCTCTCTACTCTGCGCATGCGGGAAACTCGGCATTGCGTCATTGCCTTGCCCGGTCAGCCTGCACCGGGTTCAGTGGCTTTGCGTTTATGTTGCGGGATGAACCACGCCAGCATTGGCTGCCGGGTCCCGCCAAATTCAGGAATCGTGTTAGCGGCCGCGATCATCGCGCGACCCAAAGGCCGCGTGAATTCTACACCACGCTGCGTGGCCGGACGGCCAGTGGTACCGGTTGATGCCACCAGCAACCCTGCACGACACCCACATCCATGCCTTTGAGACCGATCTGTTCCGGATCGATTTCCGGCTGCCTGGCGATGGTCTGCCTGGAAAACCCCGGCCGCACCACCTAACCGACCAGCGCTCCCGATTGCGCGCCCAATATTGAATCCGCAGGGTTGGCATGGACTAAAATCGTTCCATTTCCACGCCGCCGCCGGAGCCCATCATCGACTGCCTGCTCTTCCAAGACGCCACAGCCCGCGCGATCGACTTCGACGACATCAGCGATCATGTCGGCCGGCCGGATCGTTTCATCTGGATCGAACTGAAATCTCCCGACAACCGGACTATCACGCGCCTCGGCGATGAACTCGGATTACATGCGCTGGCGCTGGAGGACGCCATTTCCACCCACCAGCGCTCCAAACTCGAGGAATACGACGGGCACGTGTTCATTGCCACGCGCACTGCGCAGCTGTGGGAATCGCGCCTGGAACTCGGCGAGACCCACCTGTTTGTCGGCGTCAATTTCGTCGTCGCCATCCGTCACGGCAGCGGCAGCGGCTATCAGCGGGTAAGCGAGCGCCTGCAGCGCCGCCCCAGCGGCATCGAGGCCGCCACGCCCTACGCGCTGTATCTGGTGCTCGATCTCATCGTCGATCAGTTCAGGCCGGTGATCGAAGGCATGCAGGAGCGCTTCCAGTCGCTGGAAAGCCAGCTGACGAGCGGCGTCAGGCGTGGCCGCGACATGCTGGAACAGCTCTACGCCATGAAGCGCGAGCTGGCCGTGCTGCGCGACGCCGCCGAGCCGATGCAGGAGATCACGCAGAACCTGATCCGCCTGCACCCGGAATTGTCCACCAAGGAGCTCAAGGCGTATTACCGCGACATCCACGACCATGCGGTGCGCGTGTCGGCTGCCATCGACCATCTGCGCGTCTCGACCTCGGACGCGATGCAGTTCCATCTCGCGTCGCTGTCGGTGAAGCAGAACGAATCGGTGCAGAAGCTGGCCGGCTGGGGCGCGCTGCTGGCGCTGCCGACGGTGGTGTTCAGCCTCTACGGCATGAACTTCGACTACATGCCCGAACTGAAATGGCCGTGGGCCTATCCGGCGCTGCTGCTGGCAACCGGCATAAGCGTGCTGGTGCTGTACCGGCGCCTGAAGCGGCGCGGCTGGATCTGAGCTGCGTTCAGCGCCGCTCGGCGCGGGCGTAGCGGATGCGCGTGGCCGCCTGCCCATCCCGGTCCAGCCACACCACATGCAGGCGCCCGGCCGCATCCAGCGCCGCCACCGGGTCGGAC
>DAOMWT010000079.1:0-11823 GCA_035436705.1 Thiobacillus sp.
CTCGTGGCGCAGGACAGGAATGCCCTCGACCTCCTGGCTGGCACGCCCGTTGCGGAAAACCTGCTGCCCTCCGATCTCTCCGGCGTCTCGCCGCCGAAACCGGTCGGCGGGGGGCTCTCCTCCGAGGTGTTGCTGCGCCGGCCCGACGTGATGGCTGCCGAGCACCGCTTGAAGGGCGCCTATGCCAATATCGGCGCGGCGCGTGCGGCGCTGTTTCCGCGCATCTCGCTGACCACCACGATCGGCACGGCCAGCAACCAGCTCTCCGGATTGTTCGATTCCGGAAGGGGCACCTGGGCCTTTACGCCGCAGTTCGTCATGCCGATCTTCGACGCCCGTCTGTGGGCCGCCTTGCGGGTCAGCAAGACGGATCGGGAAATCATCCAGATCCAGTATGAAAAGACGATCCAGACCGCCTTCCGCGAAGTGGCCGATGCACTGGCCGTGAATGGCACCATCGACGATCAGCTTGCCGCCCAGCAGTCGCTTACGGCGGCCCTGGCGGACAGCTATCGCCTGGCCACGCGACGTTACGACAAAGGCATCGACGGCTACCTCTCCGTGCTGGACGCGCAACGCGCCCACTTCGCCGCGCAGCAGGGCCTGACTTCTTTGCGCCTGGCCAAAATGGCCAGCCAGGTAAGGCTGTATGCGGTATTGGGAGGAGGAGCGGACGCGGAAGATGCCTTGTCTGACCAGACAAATTCCGCGTCGAGACCATGAGCTTACACCCTTGCCGAGGCGCTCTTGGCCGGCCCGAAACAGGTCGGGCAGGCGCATAGTGGGCCTATGCAACGAGAAATCGGGGAAAAATGGACCGCTCTTCCCACCGGCGCAGTAGATCAGCCTCAAGTCCGGCAGGCTGCTAGGACCAGCCAGAGCCTTGCAAAGGGACAACATATGATGAAGAACATCGGCAAATACATCCTTACCGGCCTTGTCACCATGCTGCCGGTGATCCTCACGCTGTATTTGCTCTACTGGCTGGCGGTATCCGCCGAAACCCTGCTGGGCGAACTGATCCCGCAGGAGATATATTTTCCCGGCATGGGCGTCGCTGTAGCGCTGCTGGCGATGTTCATCGTCGGCATGCTCATGCATACCCGGCCGATCAGGCAGATCTTTCTGCGCGGCGAGCGCATCTTCTACCAGCTGCCGGTGGTGAAATCGATCTATGCCGCTTTTCGCGATTTCATGGATTATTTTTCGCCGGGAAGGAAAAAGGATTTCGAACAGGTCGTCACGGTAACGTTCGGGGATACCGGCATGCGCCTGATCGGCTTCGTCACCCAGGCCGACGATCAGTTGCCGGAGGACTTTCAGCGCGATTACGTCATGGTCTACCTGCCCATGAGCTACATGCTCGGAGGCTATGCCGTGCTGGTGCCGCGTGCGTCGGTGCAGCCCCTCAACATGAGCATGGAAGAAGCCATGCGCTACGTGCTGACCGCCGGCGTCACCCGCCTCTCGACACCGGTATAGCCGGGGGCAACCTCGTTTCCCGCCGCCCAGCGCTGTTCTTCGCATCGCAATGCCTCCGCTCACGAGGTACATGTGATGGCATCCGAAAAGCGAGGCGATGGATGCCGCTCGGTATGGCAAGTATTGCCCAGGAAACCTCAGGGACAGGCCGCTAGTTTATCCCGCGCGGCGCGGCGCCAGCAGCCCCGCCAGCGCCACCAGCGAGAACGCGGCGCCGACGTAGAACGTCATCGCAGGACCTGCCCACGTCCACAATCCGCCGGCGATGACGCTGGCGGCGAGCAGCGCAACCCCGCTCACCAGGTTGAACACGCCGAAGGCGGTGCCACGCAGATCGGCCGGCGCGGCACCGGCGACGAGTGCCGAGAGCAGCCCTTGCGTTGCGCCCATGTGCAGGCCCCAGATCGCCGCGCCGAGGCCGACGGCCCAGGCGTTGGCGGCGAGCGCGAGAACAATGTCGGCCGCGATGAGGAAAATCACACCCCAGACCAGCAGGGTGCGGCGGCTGACCTTGTCGGAGAGCATGCCGAAGGGGTAGGCGCTGGCCGCGTAGACGACGTTCATCACGATCAGGATCAGCGGCACCCAGGTCGCGGCAAGGCCCACGTTTTCGGCGCGCAGGAGCAGAAAGGCTTCGGAGAAGCGCGCCAGCGTCAGCACTGCGGCAAAGGCCACCACCCACCAGAAACGGCTCGTAAGCCGCGCCAGACTGGCGCGCGTGATGGGAAACGGCACCTTGGCCGCGGAGCGCGCAGTTTCGGGTTCCTCGACCACGAAGGCGATGAGCAGCACGCACACGGCGGCCGGAATGACCGCCACCCAGAACACCAGGCGGAAATCGTCGTGGCTCGCCGCCATCAGGCCCATGGCGGCGAGCGGCCCGGCGAACGCGCCCAACGTGTCCATCGCCTGGCGCAGGCCGTAGGCCGCGCCGCGCTGCGCTTCGGGCGTAATGTCGGCGATCAGGGCGTCGCGTGGGGCGCCGCGTATGCCCTTGCCGATGCGGTCGAGAAAGCGCGCGGCGAGCACGGCCGAGACGCCCGTGGCGAGGGGGAACAACGGCTTGGTCAGCGCCGCCATGCCATAGCCGATGAGCACCAGCGGCTTGCGGCGCCCCACCCAGTCGGAGATCACGCCGGAGAATATCTTGGCGATCGAGGCGGTCGCCTCGGCGATGCCTTCGATGAAGCCGACCGACATCGCGGACGCGCCCAGCACCGTGACCAGGAACACCGGCAGGAGGCTATGGATCATCTCCGAGGAGAGGTCCATGGTGAGGCTCACCAGGCCGAGTGCGACGACGCCCCCGGGCAGTTTCATGCGCGCGCTCCTCCTTCTCGTTGGCCGCTGCATCACGCCATCTGGCTGATGCTCTTACGGAAATGCGCCAGGGCGGCGAGGAAGAATACCGCACCGATGATCGCCAGCGCGAGAATGTGCGGCCAGATGACATCAAGGCCCGCGCCGCGATAGAGGATGGCCTGGGCGGCGGCGACAAAATGCGTGGTGGGCGCAAGCTCCATCAGGTTTTGCGCCAGCACAGGCATGCTTTCGCGCGGCGTGGCGCCGCCGGAGAGCATCTGCATCGGCAACAATACCAACATCATGAGCAGTCCGAACTGCGGCATGCTGCGGGCGAGCGTAGCCATGAAAATCCCCATCGAGGTGGTGACAAACAGATGCAGGGTGGCCACCGCGAGGAACAGCATCACCGAGCCTTCGATCGGCACCCTCAACACTCCCTGAACCATGAAGTGCAGGGAGAATGCGGTGGCCAGCAAAACCACCAGGCCCATCGACCAGATTTTGCCGAGCATGATCTCGGCCGGGGTGACGGGCATCACCAGCAGGTGTTCGATGGTGCCGTGCTCGCGCTCGCGGATCAGCGCGGCGCCCGCCAGCACGATGGACAGCATGGTGACGTTGTTGATGATCTCCATCAGCGAGCCGAACCAGGCCTGCGTCAGGGCCTGGTTGAAGCGCATGCGTATCGCGATATCCACCGGGGGCGTGGCGCCGCCGCGATAACGCTGGACGAATTCGTTGACTTCACCCATCACGATCTGCTGGATGTAGCCGCTGCCGGTGAACGCCTGGCTCATGCGCGTGGCGTCCACATTGAGCTGGATGGCGGGTGCGCGTCCGGCCAGCACGTCGCGCTGGAAGTTGGGCGGGATATTGAGTGAAAAAGTGTACAGCCCCGCATCCAGCCCGGCATCCACCTCGGGCAGGGTTACCTGTTTTGGGGGCATGAATTGGGGGGGATGGAGCGCCATGATAATGCGCGTCGACAGCGGCGAGCCGTCTTCATCGACCACCGCGATGGGTACTTTGCTCAGCCCTTCCGGCATGGCGGTGGCGGCTACATAGACCTGGAAGCTGAAGCTATAGGCAATCAACACCAGCATGATCGGGTCGCGCAGCAGACTCCACAGCTCCTTGATGCCAAGGCGATAAATGTTGGATGCCCAGGCCCTGTTCATTGCTCCTGCTTTCTCAACATGGCGATGGACAAGCCGAGTATGAACAGGGCCGCCAGAATCATCGGCGTGAAGGCGGCGTGCAGGTCCGCCATGCCCAATGCCTTGTTGAATACGCCGCGGCTGATCGCGATGTAGTGCGTGGCCGGATAAGCCTGGCCAATGATCCGGCCGGCGCCTTCGAGTGAGGAGACGGGGTTGATCATGCCGGCAAACTGGATGGCCGGCAGCATGGAGCCGATCATGGCAAAGAACATCGCCGCGATCTGGCTGCGCGTGAAGGTCGAGGCGAACAGGCCAAAGCCGGTGGAGAAGCCGACATAGATCAATGTCGCCAGTGCCAGGGTGAGGAAGCTGCCCTTGACCGGCACGTCGAACAAGGTCGTGGCAAACAGGCTCATCAGCAGAAAGTTGAGCATGGCCAGCACGATATAGGGCAACTGCTTGCCGATCAGGAATTCGCTGCGGGTGACGGGCGTGACATAGAGGTTGATGATCGAGCCCAGTTCCTTTTCGCGTACCACCGAGAGCGCGGTCAGCATGGCGGGAATCATCAGCAGCAGCAAGGGAATCACGGCGGGCACCATGGCGGGCAGGCTTTTGACATCCGGGTTGTAGCGAAAGCGTGTCTCGACGGCCGCGGCACCACTCGACAGGTCCTGGCCGAACTGGCTCTTTGCCACATCCAGCAACCAGCTTTGGTGCATGCCCTGCACATAGCCGCGCACGGTTTCTGCCCGTTGCGGCATGGCGCCGTCGATCCAGGCACCAATCTGAACCGGCTTGCCGCGCGCCACATCGCGCGCGAAGCCGGGCGGAATTTCAATCGCCAGCGACAGTTCGCCACTCCTCATGCGCCGGTCGAGATCGGCATAGCCGGTGATCGGCGGACGCTCGATGAAGTAGCGCGAACCGGAAAGATTCAAGGCGTAGTTCTGGCTCAGCGTGGTCTGGTCCCGGTCGAGCACGGCATAGGGGAGGTCATTCACATCCTGGGTGATGCCAAAACCAAGAATGAGCATCAGGATCAGGCTGCCAAATAAGGCCATCACCAGGCGCACCGGGTCATGGCGCAATTCCAGCGCCTCGCGCAGCATGTATGCGGTCGCGCGCGCGACGCTGAAGTGGCGGGGGCGCGCATGCTGGTGAGACGATCTTCCTGCCGGGAGGTCTTGCGGCGGATTGGGCGCCGTGTTGGACGCCGTATCGCCAGCGCCGACTTTTACGCCATCCGGGTCGGCTTCCTTCAGGTAGGCGATGAAGGCTTCTTCCAGGTTTTTTGCGCCACGCTGCGCGACGATTTCCGCCGGCGTGTCGCTGGCCAGGACCTTGCCGTCATTCATCAGCGAAATGCGGTCGCAGCGCTCGGCCTCGTTCATGAAATGGGTCGAGATGAAGATCGTCACCTTGTCATTGCGCGACAGGTCGATCAGGAACTGCCAGAAGGCATCGCGTGCGACCGGATCGACGCCCGAGGTCGGCTCATCCAGGATCAGCAGTTCCGGCCCATGCACCAGCGCCACGGCGAGCGACAGGCGCTGGCGCATGCCCAGCGGCAAATTATCGGGCATGGCATCAGGCGCGCCGTCCAGTCCGAAACGCGCCATCAGTCTCTTGACCCGTGCTGGAATGTCCGCTTCCGGCACGCTGAACAGGCGCGCGTGCAGCACCAGATTTTGCTCGACGCTGAGCTCGGAATACAGCGAGAACGCCTGCGACATGTAGCCCACCCGCCGCCGCGCGGCGATGTCGCGGGCATCCACCTTGTGCCCGAACAGCAAGGCCTCGCCTTCGCTCGGCGGCAACAGGCCTGTGAGCATCTTCATGGTAGTGGTTTTGCCACAGCCATTAGAGCCGAGAAAGCCGAAGATCTCGCCGCGCAGGATGCGGAAGTTGACGTGGTCGACGGCCGTGAAGTCGCCAAAGCGCATGGTCAGATCGTGGGCTTCGATAGCGTAATCTTCGCCATCGGTAAACGGGGGCACCACAATCGCTTTGTGCCCGTGCTTTTCTTCTTCCGGCAACAGGGCGATGAAGGCCGCTTCCAGCGTTGCGGTGCCGGTGCGCTCGTGCAGTTCCGCGGGCGAGCCGGTGGCAAGAATCTTCCCCGCATCCATCGCCACCAGCCAGTCGAAGCGTTCGGCTTCTTCCATGTAGGCGGTGGCGACCAGCACGCTCATGCCCGGGCGATTCCGCCGGATGTGGTCGATCAGCGTCCAGAATTGGGTGCGCGCCAGCGGATCAACCCCCGTGGTGGGTTCATCCAGAATCAATAAATCCGGGTCGTGGATCAGCGCGCAACATAAGCCGAGTTTTTGCTTCATGCCACCGGACAGCTTGCCTGCCGGACGGGAGAGGAAAGCATAAAGTCCCGTGGCCTGCGTTAACTCATCGATGCGGCGGCGGCGTTCTGCGGTGTCGTGGCCGAACAGGCGGCCGAAGAATTGCAGGTTGTCTTCGACCGACAAGGCCGGATAGAGGTTCTTGCCCAGCCCTTGCGGCATGTAGGCGATGGCGGGGCATACCCGGTTGCGGTGGTGTCTTGAGCGCATGTCGCCGCCGAGCACTTCCACCGTACCCTGTTGCACGATACGGGCACCGGCAACCAGGGCCAGCAGGCTGGACTTGCCGACGCCGTCCGGGCCGACCAGCCCTACCATGCGGCCGCCGGGAATGTCGAGGGCAACGCCGTCCAGCGCCATGGTTTTGCCATAGCGCAAACTGACGCCTTCGAGGCGGGCGACGAACGGGGCTATGGCTTGGGCGCTGGACGATCCGCCCTGTGTGGCCAGTGTCATTCAGGCATCTCCACCGCCAGATGCTGCGGCCACTGCGCCTGCGGGTCCAGCTTGAGCCAGGCCACGCCGGGCAGTCCGGTCTTGACCTGCTTCAGATGCTTTTGCAAAAGTTCCGGATCGATGCGTGCCTTGACCCGGAACATCAGCTTTTGCCGCTCGCTCTCGGTCTCCACGGTCTTGGGCGTGAACTGGGCCACGCTCGCGATGAACGACACCCGCGCCGGGATCACGTACTGGGGCGCGGCATCGAGCACGATGCGCGCCTCGCTGCCCAGGGCCACCCTGCCGACCACCGTTTCCGGCAGGAAGAAGGTCATGTAGGCATCGGACAGGTCGATCATGTTGAGCACCTTGCCGCCGGCGCCAAGCACTTCTCCGGGCTGGGCGACGCGGTATTGCACGCGCCCGTCGCGTGGTGCCTTGAGCGCGCTGTCGGCAATATCGGCATCGATGCGGGAGATGGTGGCGGCCAGGGCTGTGACGGTGGACTGGGCGCTGGTGACCTGCGCCTTTGCCGCCGCGATGGCCGACTGGGCCGCAGCCGCCTGAGCCCGCGCCGCGGTCAGCGTGGCCTCCATGTTGCGCACCGCCGCCCTGTCGTCGTCGAGCTGCTGGGCGGAGGCCGCGCCCTCCTTGGCGAGGGTTTCCGAGCGCGCCTGGCGTCGCCTGGCGTTCTCCAGTTCGCTTTCACGCTGCACGACCACGGCCTGGGCCGCGGCCAGATCGCTCTCGCGCATCCTGACCTGCGCCTTGACGCTGGCCACCGCATGGAACGCCTGTTGTTGCTGGGCAAACGCCTCGTCGCGCTGGGCATTGAGCACTTCGGTCTGCATGTGCGCCAGCACCTGACCGGCGGTGACGAAGTCGCCCTCCTGCACCAGGATGTCGGCCAGCCGGCCGGCGTATTTGGTGGCCACGTCGATCTCGGTGGCCTCGATGCGGCCATTGCCGCTGATCAGGCCTGCGTCCCGACCGTCGGCGCGGAGCCAGTCCCAGGCAGCCCAGGCGGCCACGGCGATGAGGATGCCCGTCAGGGCAAATAACAAAGTCTTCTTGAGGTTCGTCGTCATGTGTCTTTTCGCATTTTCAGGGTTTCGGTCGAACGGGCGGCGCGGCGATGTCCTGGCTTCCCCCGCCCAGCGCGGCATACAGGCGCACCTTGCTGGAGAGCAGGGCACGGCGCGCCTGCACCCATTGCTGCTCGGCGGTGAGGAGGTCGCGCTGCGCGTCCAGCCATTCGAAATAAGGGGCGCTGCCGTTGTCATAGCGCAGCATCACTAGGCGGGCGCGTTCCGCCTGCGCCTTGAGCGTCGCTTCGGCAATGCGCACCTGCTCGCCCAGCCACCGGCGTGCCGACAAGGCGTCGGACACGTCGCGGAAGGCCGCCTGCACACTCTTTTCGTAATTCACCACGGCCAGATCACGACGCACTTCAGCCAGTTGTAGCGCCGCGCGATTGCGTCCGGCATCAAAAATCGGCAGCGACAGGCTGGGTGCAAAGCGCCAGGCCCGGCTGTCGGCATCGAACAGGCCGTCGAGTTCCGCGCTGGCGGTGCCGAAGAAGCCGGTCAGCGTGATGCGTGGAAAGAACGCGGCACGCGCAGCGCCAATGTTGGCGCCGGCGGCGCGCAATTGATGTTCGGCGACCATGATGTCAGGACGCTGCAACAGCACCTCGGCTGGCAGGCCGACGGGCAAGTCCTGCGGCACGGCCCGGTCGTCAAGCTTCGCCGTTTGCATACCTTCGGACAGGGGCGCGCCAAGGAGCAGCGTCAGCGCATGGGCCTGAGCGGCACGCGCCTGTTCGATCTGAGCCACCAGCGCGCGCGCCTGTTGCAGCAGGGTGTCCACCTGCACCACGTCCATGCGGGCAATCGCCCCCACTTCGAAGCGTCGGGTGAAGATGCCCAGGGATGTTTCGCGGCTGGCGACGGTCTGGCGCGCCAGTGCGAGGCGCTCGTCCAGTTCCAGCAGCCCGAAATAGGCATCCGCCACCTGGGCGATCAGGCTTACCGTGACGGCATGGCGCGCCGCATCCGTGGCAAGGTAGGCTTCCAGCGCCGCCTCCTTGAGATTGCGCACCCGCCCCCAGAAATCGAGTTCCCAGGCGGCCAGCCCCACACCGATCTGGTACTGGTCAGAGGTCAGCGCTCGACCTGTCGGGCTGAGGTCGCCCGGCACACGTGCCCGACTGCCATCGATGCCGGCTGCAATGGTCGGAAACTGGTCGGCCCGCTGGATGCCATAGGCCGCCTGCGCTTCGGCCACGCGCAGCACGGCGGTCCGCAAATCTCGGTTATGCGCCAACGCCTGGGCGATCAGGGCCTTGAGCTGCGGATCGGCGAAGTAGTCACGCCAGGCGATTTCTGGCGCGAGGAGACCTGCGGATGCCAGACCGGACGACTCCCCGGTATCCGCAGGGTACGCCGACGCGACCGGCAGTGGCGGAGCCTGGTGCGGCGGGGCGAGCGAGCAGCCGGCCACTGCCAGAACGCATGTCAGCACGCACAAGGCAACGATGCCGGGCTGCTTGTCGTCTCGTGGCACGCCGCCGCTTGCCCTGTCGGAGCCTTTCTTCATGTTCTTATCCTCATTCATCAGCGAACCATTGAAAAACCGATTCGCACCTGTGTCCCGCGATCAAGGTTGTAGTCGAGCAGACTCTCGCCATATCCCTTGAACAGTTGGAAATGCAAGAAGCCCCCGGTACGGGCAAATAGTGGTCTTCTCAGCGGCCAGGACAGATCGATCTGCGCGCTGCCATGCCCTGAAGTGCCTCTGCGCAATTGCGTCGCCAGCACCCAGTCATCCTCCCGGCCATAGCGCAATTTCCAGTCGACGTAACCCCGATAGCGGTGGATGTCAGGATTATCTTCCTTGTCCAGATAGCCGTAGAGTTTGGGCGCGAAAATCAGCGTGTGGCCATTCGAAAATTCGGTGCGCCAGACCGGTAGCACGAACAGGGTGTCGATACTGCGCGAACTCGTACCATCCTTGCCATTCGATTCATGCTCGTAGCCACCGCGCAGCAGGTCAGGCGTCAGGCCCCCCTTACCCAGGCTTGCGCTTTGCCAGAACAAGCTCGGCCGGTAGCTGGTATCGTAAAAGGGCGCCGAGTCCTCGCCGAGGCTCCACAGTGAGGTCTGCGTATAGCCAAAATGCAGACCTGACAGGGGCGAAAACCACTCGACGGGCAAACTGTCCGGATCGAAGAGCCGGTACTTGAAACTGAACTGGAAGCGGGCCGTAGTTCTGCTGCCGATGACGAAATACATTGGCTCGTTGACCGACAGCGCCGGTTCGTTCGCCGGGAACAACATCTGGTTGCGGCCTTCGGGCTGTGGGGCAGGCGTCATGACGCCCGTCTCCATCGAGCGCATTCGTTCCATCGCATCAGGGGCGCCGACCAGCAGGGCCAGCCGGTTGGAAGCAACGCCGGCCATCTCTGCCCGGACCAGCCCTGTGAGATCGGCCGGCATTACCCCACGATAGGTCCGGCTCACATCCCCGGGAGCGACCGGGCCGACGGCGGTCAGCGTTACGTCCCGAGTGCTGTCGTCGCGCGTCAGGCTGAGTCGGATCGTTTCTGGCCAATCCTCTTGCGCTGCGGGCTTGACGACATCCAGCCGGATCGGTGCGTCTGCCTGCGCCGTCTCGTCGGGGGTGGCAATCAGCCATCCGGGTGCCGCAGCCGCAGGCAGCGCGGTAAAGCACAGCATGAGGGCCAGGAGACGGAGTCGTCTGAAGGAAGATGCGCGCGCGGCCATGAGCGGTTTCGGACGGGGCGGTGATGATAGATCGCATTTTACCTGCTTTGCACCGATGCTCACCGTGATCAGTTCAGCCGGTTCGAGCGGACGTCCGTTGCCGGCGACCCTAGCGATGGCCTGCGCTTCAACGCCCAACAGCTGATCTGTCTTTAGCCCCTTCAATTTCTGCCCCCACCGCGCCAGATGGAGAACAGCACCCAGAGGCCGCCCAAAGCCGCAGCGATGAAGCCGAACCGCCCCAGGGCCGACTCGCGTTCGACGGTCATGACGATGGCCGAACCGATGATCAGCGCAGCAGTGACAATCGCGAGCGCCAAGCGCGAAGCAGCGTTGTCGAGACGTTCGCCGAATTGTTTGAGCGGCAGAACATCGACCTCCACGTGAAGTTTGCCGCGCCGGGCGGCACGGAGCAGTTGGCGAAGGTCTTGCGGCAGCCCGGCGACGAGGGCGAGCGCGCTGCCCAGGCTGCGCCAGCCGCGCCGAACCAGGGCATCGGGCGCGGCGTGGGAGAGCAGCACCTGTTCGAGAAACGGCGCGGCCTCGCCCGCCATGTCGAAGTCGGGGTCGAGCTGGCGCCCCATGCCTTCCAGCGTGATGAAGGCCTTGATCAGCAGCGCGAGGTCGGGCGGCAGGGCGAGGCCATGCTCGCGCAGGATGGCGACCAGGTCGGAGAGCATGGCGCCCAGGTCGAGGTGTTTGAGCGGCACGCCGTGATACCGATCGACGAAGGCGTCGATCTCGGGCTGCAAGGCATCGCTGTCGACCTCGGCGCCGCCGCTCCAGTCCAGCAGCACTTCGGCCACCTTCCCGGCATCGTGGCTGACGAGACCGTGCAGCAGCACGGCCAGCTGATACCGGCGCTCCTCGGAGAGGCGCCCGGTCATGCCGAAGTCGATGAAGGCGATGCGGTTGTCCGGCAGGTAGAAGACGTTGCCGGGGTGCGGGTCGGCATGGAAGAAACCGTCCTCGAGCATCATCTTGAGCACGGCCCGGGCGCCGCGACGGGCCAACAGCCTGCGGTCGAGGCCGGCCGCTGCCACGGCGGCCAGGTCGCGGCCGGGAATGCCCTCGATATAGTCCTGCACATTGAGCCGCTCGCCGGTCCACTGCCAGTGGATGCGCGGCACGACGATCTCGGGGTGGGCGGCGAGGTTGGCGGCGATGCGCTCGGCGCTGCGGCCCTCGGCGGAAAAATCCAGCTCGCGGCGCAGCGACAGGGTGAACTGGCGCACCACCTCCCGCGGCCGGTAGCGGCGCAACTCGGGCGCTTCCGCCTCGACGATCTCGGCCAGC
>DAOMWT010000080.1:0-11691 GCA_035436705.1 Thiobacillus sp.
TGGTGGCGTACACCGTGAGCCGCCGCACGCGGGAAATCGGAATCCGGATGCCTGCGCGCCGGCGGCCGCGAGTTCGGTTTCGAGCAGCGCCTCCAACCCGCGCGGGCAGGTGGCGAAGTGGCTGGCTGGCGGCAGCGCCTCGCGTTCCGGACGGACGGGATGCGGCGTTTTGTTACGGCGGGATTCGGGCTTCAAAAAACACTTTCAGAAAATTTTATCCGCGCACGACGGCGAATCTTCGCGGACAATGATTTAAAACGGCTTCAGCACCACCAGCAGCACCACGACCAGCAGCGCAATCACCGGAATTTCATTGAACCAGCGGAACCAGGTGTGCGATTTCCGGTTCTGTCTGGCTTCAAACTGCCGCAGCAGGCTTTTGCAGACATGCTGATAGCCGACCAGTCCGGCGACCAGCGCGAGCTTGAGCCACAGCCAGCCCATCGTCGGCAGCCAGTACGCCAGCCACAGCCAGATGCCGGTGGCGAGGGTCAGCCACATGATAGGGGTGACAAACCGATACAATTTGCGCGCCATCAGCAGCAGGCGGTCGTAGGCGGCGTCGTTGGTTTCCATCGCCAGATTGACGAAGATGCGCGGCAGGTAGAACAGTCCGGCGAACCAGCTCACCACCATCACGATATGAAACGACTTCAGCCACAGCATGGATAGACAAGCCTTTTTGAAGAAATGGACGCCGAGTCCGCTGACCCTGATTTTACTGGGTTTGATCGCGTACCTGTGGTTTCGTCCGCCGGCCGACGTCAGCGAGGAGAACCGCCCCGCCCCGCCCTGGCAGGTGATGCTGCCCGACGGCCGGGCGCTGGACAGCGATTCTCTCAGGGGCAAGGTCGTGCTGGTGAACTTCTGGGCGACCTGGTGCCCGTATTGCCGCAAGGAAAAGCCGGTGATCGACCGTTTCTGGCGGGACTATCGGGAAAGGGGCTTCGAGGTCGTCTCGATCAGCGTCGACGACCCGCCGGAAAAAATCGCCGTCTGGATGCGGGACAAGGAATATGCCTTCATGGCTGCGCCGACCAATGCCTCGGTCACCCACGCATTCGGCAGCGTGAAAAGCGTGCCGACCTCGTTCATCGTCGACACCGAGGGCCGCATACGCCACAAGATTGCCGGACAGGTGCATTATCCCCGGCTGGAAAAACTGGTCACCCCGCTGCTGAACCCGGCCACGCAACCCGGAAACCGATGATGGACGCCCGCCTCAACGAACTTGAAGCCAAGCTTGCGTTTGCCGAAGACATGATCGAGACGCTCAACCAGACGGTGATTCGCCAGCAGGGGCAGCTCGATTTGCTGCAGCAACAGCTTCGCCTGCTGCACCAGCAATTGCAGGCTGCGCTGCCGGACGAGGCGCGCAACCTGCGCGACGAAATCCCGCCGCACTATTGAGGCTAAACCGCGATCTTCACCACCACCTTGCGGATCGAGCCCGTGCCGACCAGCGGCGCGTGGGCATCGTCGGGGAAAAACAGGCAGAACGCGCCCGGCGGCGTGGCAATCCAGCTGGCGGGCGCGTCGTTGAAAAAACGGATGTCGCGCCCGGCATCGTAATCCGTAGCCGGGTCCAGGCACTCGGCGACCGGCTTCCAGCCCATCTCATCGACGCCTTCCAGCACCAGTTGGATATCGATGTAGCGGCGATGGCACTCCAGTTTCGCCTCCGCCCGCGTGCGACCGGCACACGCCTCGACGATGGCGAAAAGCTGTTCACCCTGTATGCCGTGCTTGCCGGGCGCGAGCGTTGCGAGATCGGTATTGCGCAGAAAATCAAAGGCGCGCGCAAACAGCGGATGCAAAGTGAGGTAGCGGTCAGCCTCGGCCAGATTTGCCAGAATCATTGCGTGCTCAGCGGCTGATCGGCTTGTAGCGGATGCGTTTCGGCTTGGCCCCTTCTTCGCCTAGCCGCTTCTTCTTGTCGGCCTCGTATTCCTGGTAGTTGCCGGGGAAGAACGTCACCTGCGAGTCGCCTTCGAAGGCGAGGATGTGGGTGGCGATGCGGTCGAGGAACCAGCGGTCATGCGAGATCACCAGCACGCAGCCGGCGAATTCGAGCAGCGCGTCTTCCAGCGCACGCAGGGTTTCCACATCGAGGTCGTTCGAGGGTTCGTCGAGCAGCAGCACGTTGCCGCCGGCGATCAGCGTCTTGGCCAGGTGCAGGCGCCCGCGTTCGCCGCCGGAGAGGTTGCCGACCCGCTTCTGCTGGTCGCCGCCCTTGAAGTTGAAGCGGCCGAGGTAGGCACGCGACGGCGTTTCGTAACGGCCGACTGTGAGGATGTCGCGGCCCTCGGCGACTTCGTCGAACACGGTCTTGTCGGCGGCGAGCGCGTCGCGGCTCTGGTCGACGTAGGCGAGCTTCACCGTCTGGCCGATCTCGACTTCGCCCGAGTCGGGTTTTTCCTGGCCGGTGATCATCTTGAAGAAGGTCGACTTGCCGGCGCCGTTGGGGCCGATGATGCCGACGATGGCGCCGGGCGGCACGCTGAAGGACAGGTTGTCGATCAGCAGGCGGTCGCCGAAGGATTTCGACACGTTATGGAAGTCGATCACCTTGTCGCCCAGCCGCTCGCCGACCGGGATGAAGATTTCCTGCGTCTCGTTGCGCTTCTGGTATTCGACCGAGTTGAGTTCCTCGAAGCGCGCCAGGCGCGCCTTCGACTTGGCCTGGCGCGCCTTGGGATTCTGCCGCACCCATTCGAGTTCCTGCTTCATCGTCTTGATGCGGCCAAGTTCTTGCTTCGACTCGGTCTCCAGGCGCGCCTCCTTCTGTTCGAGCCAGCTGGTGTAGTTGCCCTTCCACGGGATGCCGTGGCCGCGGTCGAGTTCGAGGATCCACTCGGCGGCATTGTCGAGAAAGTAGCGGTCGTGCGTCACCGCGACCACCGTTCCCGGATAGCGCACCAGGAACTGCTCCAGCCAGTCGACTGACTCGGCGTCGAGGTGGTTGGTCGGCTCGTCGAGCAGCAGCATGTCGGGGTTGGACAGCAGCAACTGGCACAGCGCGACGCGGCGCTTCTCGCCGCCGGAGAGCTTGCCTATCACCGCGTCCCACGGCGGCAGGCGCAGCGCATCGGCGGCGATTTCCATCTGCGTGTCGAGGTCGGAACCGGCGGTGGCGAGGATCGCTTCGCACTTCGCCTGCTCCTCGGCGAGCTTGTCGAAGTCGGCGTCGGGCTCGGCGTAGGCGGCGTAGATTTCATCCAGCCGGGCCTTGGCCGAGACGATCTCGCCCAGCCCCGCTTCCACGGCCTGCCGCACCGTGTGCGCGGGGTCGAGCTGAGGCTCCTGCGGCAGGTAGCCGATGCGGATGCCCGGCATCGGGACCGCCTCGCCTTCGATGTCCTTGTCGACGCCGGCCATGATGCGGATCAGCGAGGACTTGCCGGAACCGTTGAGGCCCAGGAGGCCGATTTTCGCGCCGGGGAAAAACGAGAGCGAAATGTCCTTCAGGATCTGTCGCTTGGGCGGCACGATCTTGCCGACCCGATTGAGGGAATACACGTATTGCGCCATGAATGAATCCAGAAAAAGTTAGTTGTTGTTTGCGCCCGGGCACGCGTCAAACGCGCAGCCGTTGTCCGGGTTGCGGCTGACATAACTGCCGTCGGCACACTGCTTGACGTCCGCGGCACAGGCACCGCCTTGGTCCGGCAGCGGCGGTGGCGGCGGCGCAGGCGGCAAAGGCTTGTCCGAAGCGGGCGGCGGTGCCGGCCTGGCTGCCGGGTCTGTGCCGGCCAGGCCACATCCGCTCAGCGTGAACAGCAGCACGGCAGCAGCGAGTGCTCTCATCAAGACAGCTCCCTGTCGAGCAAGGCCTTCAGCTTGACGAAATCGAGTTCGCCCAGCTTCTGTTCGAGGATGTGGCCGTTCTTGCCGATGATGAAGCTGGTCGGGGTGAGCTGCACGTTGCCGAAGGCACGCGCGTGCTCGCCGTCGACGTCGAGCGCGACCGGAAACGGCAGTTGCCGCGTCTGGACGAAATTGGTGACGTAGTTGGGCGGATCGTAGCTCATCGCCACCGCGACGATCTCGAAGCCGCGGCCCTTGTACTGGTTGTAGGTCTCGATCATGCCCGGCATTTCCTTGATGCAGCCGGGGCAGGAGGTCGCCCAGAAATTGACCAGCACCACCTTGCCACGCAGTTCATCGAGCACGATGGACTTGCCCTCCAGCGTGGTAAAGGTGGCGGCCGGCGCGCTGGATTTGTCCATCAGGGCATAGACCAGTGCGCCAGCGATGGCGAGCACGACAACGGCGACGAGAAGCGGTTTGGTGTATTTCATGGGCTTTTACCTTGTTAACGGGCAACTTGATCCTGCACCCGGGATTGATACGACCGCGCCAGCGCGACATAGTGCTCGGCCGAATAGCTGAAGTAGGCGATTTCTTCCGTGGTCAGCGCGCGTACCAGCTTGGCCGGACGGCCCAGATACAGATGGCCGGATTCGAGCACCTTGCCTTCCGGTACCAGCGAACCGGCACCCAGCAGCACGTGTTTCTGTACCACCGCACGGTCGAGAATGATGCTGCCCATGCCGATCAGGCATTCGTCCGCTATGGTGCAGGCATGCAGGATGACTGTGTGCCCCACCGTCACGCGCGCGCCGATGACGAGCGGCCCGCCCGCCGGGTTGGCCGGCGTCCTGTGCGATACGTGCAGCACGCTGTTGTCCTGGATGTTGCTCGCCTCGCCGATGCTGATCGAGTTGACGTCGCCGCGGATCACCGCGCCCGGCCACACCGAAGCATCGGCCCCGAGGCTGACCTCACCGACCACCGTGGCGCGCGGATGTACCCAGGCGCCGGTGGCAAGCGCCGGGGCAACGCCGTGATGCGGCGCCAGCGGTTGAGCATAAACCTTGTCTGTCATGGGGTTGAAAATCCGTCTACGAGCCGAAAGTATAATTCCCTTCCCCCCTCACTGCTGGTTGCCGCCATGAATACCCCGATGGGCATAAACCCCCTGCTCGACTTTTCCGGTCTGCCCCGTTTCGCCGAATTCAAACCCGAATTCGTCACTCCCGCCATCGACCAGCTGCTGGGTGAGTGCCGCGCCGCGGTGGCACGTGCCGAGTCGCCCGACACGCCGGCCGAGTGGGACGCCTTCGTCGCCCCGCTCGACGACGCCAACGAGAAACTGGGCCGCGCCTGGGGCCAGGTGTCGCATTTGCATTCGGTGATGGACTCGCCCGAACTGCGCGAGGTCTACAACGCCAACCTGCCGAAGATCACCGTCTATTACGCCGAACTGGGGCAGAACGAGGCGCTGTTCGCCAAATTCAAGGCGCTGAAAGCGCACTCCGATTTCGCCACGCTGTCGGCTCCGCGCCGGAAGATCGTCGACAACGAACTGCGCGATTTCCGCCTTGGCGGCGCCGAACTGCCGGCCGACAAGAAGGCGCGCTTCATGCAGGTGCAGGAGGAACTGGCGCAGCTGTCGGCCAAGTTCGAGGAAAACCTGCTCGACGCCACCAATGATTTCGCGCTTTTCATCGACGACGCGGCCGAGCTTGCCGGCGTGCCGGACGACGTGCTGGCTGCCATGAAGGCCGCGGCCGAAGCCGACGGCAAAAGCGGCTGGAAGATCACCCTGCACATGCCGTCCTACCTGCCGGTGATGCAGTACGCCGACAACCGCGGCCTGCGCGAGCAGGTGTACCGCGCCTACGTCACCCGCGCCTCCGAGTTCGGCAAGCCCGAACTCGACAACACCCCGCTGATTGCCGGCATCCTCAAGCTCAGGCGCGAGGCGGCCGAACTGCTCGGCTTCCGGAGCTACGCCGAGGTGTCGCTCGCCGCCAAGATGGCCGACACCCCGGCCGAGGTGCTGAAATTCCTCGACGAACTCGGCGTCCGTGCCCGCCCCTACGCGGAAAAGGACTACGCAGAACTGAAGGCCTTCGCCCGCGACGAACTGGGCCTCGCAGACCTGCAGGCCTGGGACACCACCTACGTGTCGGAGAAACTGAGTGTCGCCCGCTACAGCTTTTCCGACCAGGAAGTGAAGCAGTACTTCCCCGAGCCGCGCGTGCTGGCCGGCCTGTTCAAGCTGATCGAGACGCTCTACGGCCTGCACGTGCGCGAGGACCAGGCGCCGGTGTGGCACCCGGACGTCAAGTTCTACACGCTCTCCGATCACGGCGGCCAGCGCGTCGGCCAGTTCTACCTCGACCTCTACGCGCGCGCCTCCAAGCGCGGCGGCGCCTGGATGGACGACGTCATCACCCGCCGCAAAACGGCTGACGGCATCCAGACGCCGGTGGCGTATCTGAACTGCAACTTCTCCGGGCCGGTGGGCGACACCCCCGAAGGGGGCAAGAGACCGGCGCTGTTCACCCACGACGAGGTCATCACCCTGTTCCACGAAGCCGGACACGGCCTGCACCACCTGCTGACGCAGATCGAGGAACTCGGCGTCTCCGGAATCAACGGCGTCGAGTGGGACGCGGTCGAGCTGCCCAGCCAGTTCATGGAGAACTTCTGCTGGGAATGGGACGTGCTGAAGCACATGACCGCGCACGTCGACAGCGGCGAACCGCTGCCGAAGGAGCTGTTCGACAAGATGCTGGCGGCGAAGAACTACCAGTCCGGCCTGCAGACGCTGCGCCAGATCGAGTTCGCCAGCTTCGACATGCGCCTGCACGACGATTTCGACCCCACCGGCCCCTGCACCGCGCTGGACCTGATCGACGACATCCGCCGCCAGGTCGCGGTCGTCATCCCGCCGGCCTACAACCGCTTCCCCAACAATTTCTCGCACATCTTCGCCGGCGGCTACGCGGCGGGCTACTACAGCTACAAGTGGGCGGAAGTGCTGTCGGCCGACGCCTACGCGCTGTTCGAGGACGAGGCCGCAGGCTACGGCGGCGTGCTCAACCCCGAGGTCGGCCACCGCTTCTGGAGCGAAATCCTCGCCCAGGGCGGCGCCCGCCCGGCGCTCGAATCGTTCAAGGCCTTCCGCGGCCGCGAGCCCACCATCGACGCGCTGCTGCGCCATAACGGTATGGCATGAGCGCGGTTGTAAAGCCGATAAAACGGCAACAACCGCGGCCTCCTCCTTGCGGGGACAACCACGGCCCGCTTTTATCCCTTGAGGGCACTCGCAGGTAAAGCCCAGCCCGGTTATGGCCGTTAGAGCGGGGAATCAGATCGTTCGGAGCACGGCATGAAAGCGGGACTCATCATGGTTGCGGCCTGGCTGGCGGTGGCGAGTGCCCCGCTTGCCGCCGCTCAGCTGTATCAGTGGAAGGACGCACAAGGCCGCGCGGTATACAGCGACCAGCCCCCCCCGCCCAGCATCAGGAATGCCCAGCAGAAAGCCTTCAAGGGCAGTGTCATCGAGGTTGGTGAATCCTATGCCGCCAGAACCGCGCGTGAGAAATATCCGGTCACCCTGTACGCCAGCGCCTGCGGCGCGCCCTGCGACCAGGCGCGGCAACTGCTGAACGAGCGCGGCGTTCCCCATAGCAACAAGGATCCGCAAGCCAGCCCCGAAGCGCAGGCCGAACTGCAAAAACTTACCGGACGCTTGAGCGTTCCGGTGCTGGTGGTGGGCAGCGACAAGATCGACGGCTTTGAAACCGGGCAATGGCAATCCGCGCTCGACCGCGCCGGCTATCCAAAATCCGCCTTGCCGGGCCGCAAACCGGAACCGGTCGCCGCGCCCAGTCCTGCGACCCCTGCTCCGGCCAAACCCTAAGAGACGCCGTCTCCTGGGCGCTAAAGCGCGTACCAAGCCCCCCCTGAGCCTGCCGCAACTCCAGCGGCGGCCCTGAAGGATTCTTTTCAACACCCTCCGCAGGGTACTCTGATCCGCCATGGGCTCTTGTGCCCTTCGGGGCAAAAGCCCATGTGGAATCGTATGCCCTGAAGGACTCCGATCCACTACGGGCTCTTGTGCCCTTCAGGGTAGAAGCCCGTGTGGAATCGTATGCGCTAAACTCGGCGCCATGAAACTCGCCGCCTGGAACATCAACTCCCTCAAGGTCCGCCTGCCCCAGTTGCTGGATTTCCTCGCCACCCGCCAGCCCGACGCGGTATGCCTGCAGGAGACCAAGCTCACCGACGACAATTTTCCGGTTGCCGAACTGGAGGCGGCCGGCTACCGCGTCGCCTTCGCCGGGCAGAAAACCTACAACGGCGTTGCCATCGTCAGCCGCGCCGAACCGCTCGACGTACAGATCGGCATTCCGGGGCTGGAGGATGAACAGAAGCGCGTCATCGCCGCCACCGTCGACGGCGTTCGCCTGGTGTGCGTGTATTGCCCCAACGGGCAAAGCCTCGATTCCGACAAATATCCCTACAAGCTCGCCTGGTTCGACGCCCTTGCCGCCTGGCTGAAGGACGAACTGGTTCGCCAGCCCAAACTCGCCGTTCTGGGCGACTACAACGTCGCACCGGAAGACCGCGACGTGCACGACCCCGAGGCGTGGAAGGACTGCGTGCTGGTATCGGAGCCCGAACGCGAACGCTTCCGCAAGCTGCTGGCACTGGGCCTGAAGGACAGCTTCCGCCTGTTCGAGCAGCCGGAAAAAAGCTTCAGCTGGTGGGATTACCGCATGATGGGCTTCCGCCGCAACCACGGCCTCAGGATCGATCACATCCTTCTCAGCGAGCCACTGGCCGCTGCCTGCACGTCAAGCACCATCGACCGCGACATGCGCAAACTGGAACGGCCGTCGGATCACGCGCCGGTGGTCGCTGAGATTGGAAACTGAAGTATTTGCAATCGATTCCACCCGACAAGCGAACATCCGTACTCAATCCGGCTGATGACGGTTATCTGCGCCAAGCGCAAGCCGGTGCCAATAGCGGGTGGCGGCTCTTCTTCGGCCTGGGCCGCCGTTTGCACACCACGCCACCTGGGTCATCTATGCACCGGCGGATTCAACCGATCAACGCAACGGATTGGTGGAATCGTTCGGCGGGTGTTGCGTAGTTTGGTGTTCTTTGGGCACTCATTCAATTTCCTCGCGATGGCATTGAGCCTGGATTGCCAGCGGTTGCCGCGCTAATGGACAGTACCTTCAGGGCGCACCCTCTAACTCAGCGGACCAATGTTGCCCCCATTGTGCAGCATTCGTGTGATCTCCTCGGCCGACCTCGGCTTGCTGAACAAAAACCCCTGGGCGTAATCGCAACCAAGTTCCTGCAGCAGGGCGAGTTGTTCGGCGGTTTCCACGCCTTCTGCGATGATCTTCAGCTTGAGGCCGTTCGCTAGCGCAATGATGGTGCGCACGATGGCGTCGCTGCTTTCGGATTGTCCAAGCGTGCTGACGAAGCTCTGATCGATTTTGAGTATGTCCACGGGCAACCGCTGCAGATAGCTCAATGACGAGTAGCCCGTACCGAAGTCGTCAATATAGATGGTGAAGTTGTGAATTTTCAGTAGATCGATTTGCCGTATGGTCGTTTCGACATCGTCCATCAGTTCAGATTCTGTCAGTTCAATAGCGAGCAGGTTCGAGCCGTTACGATTGATGGCGCCGGCGGCCTTTGCAAGGCGCTCAACGAAATCCTCCTGCCGCAACTGCTGAAACGATATGTTGATCGCCACGCGAGTTTCCATCAATCCGGCATTCCGCCAGACCTGGATTTGCCGGCATGCGGTGTCCAACACCCAGTCACCCAGCTCGACGATCAGGCCGGTCTCCTCAGCGACGGGGATGAACCGTGCCGGTGACACAGGCCCGAACTCCGGGCTGTTCCAGCGCGCAAGCGCTTCGAGGCTCACGATGCGGTAGGTATGGATATCCACTACCGGTTGGTAATACAGGGCCAGGCCCAGATTGTCCTTGATGGCATGCCGGAGCGCCTGTTCGATTTCCTCCCGTTCATTGGCGGCGCGTTGAATCGCGGAAGAATAAAAGTTCACTGCGTGGCTGCGGCCAGCCTGGCCACTGTTTCTGGCAAGCGTGGCATTAACGAGCAGGCTCACTGCATCCTCGCCATCGTCGGGATAGATTGCGGCGCCGCCCCGTATGCTCAAGTGGATTTCGCTCGTGGTGTTCCGAAAAATAGTGGGCAGCCCAGCCACGAGAGACTGGACGAGATGGATGGCATCCTGTGTCGACGCAATATCGACGTAGGCGATTGCGAACTCGTCGCCGCCTAGACCCGAAACCGTGTCGCCTTCTCGGACGAGGGCCGACAAGTATGTGGCGAGCATGTTCAGGACGTCGTCGGCGACGTGATGGCCATGCACGCCGACCAGCCGATGAAAGTCCGCGATGTTGAGCACGACTACGCTCACGTGGCGGTCATGGTGGCGTGCCCGCAGAATCTCCTGCTGCAGGCGGTCTTCACAAAGCGTTCTGTTCGGCAAGCCGGTCAGTGCGTCGTGGTAAAGCAAATGATCGATGCGTTGATCCTTGTCGATATATTCGAGACCAAGTGAAATATCTGCCGCTAGCTCCTGGAAGAGATCCACCTCCGGCGCCTCGAAGAAATGAGCCTCGGCGGCGTAGAGCCCGAGTACGCCTATGACTTTGCCGTCCCGTCTCAGTGGAAAGCCCGCCAGTGCCTCAAAGCCATGCACCCGCGCCAACGATCGCCAGGGTTCGTCGCGCCGATCGCCCACCCCGAGGTCATTGCAGATGACGGGGTGCGCCTGGGGCATGGCAGCCGCACAGGGGCACAGATCTTCATCTTCCCGTGTGTGCGGAGTCAGGCAGTGGCGATCGACGAAATCGTTTCCCTCTCCATGAGAGGCCATTTTCATGATCCGCCCCGTACCAGGTTCTACTATGCCGATCCAGGCATATCGCAGCTTGCCGCGTTCGACGGCAATACGGCAGGCCTCCTTGAGCAATTCGTCCTGTACGCGGATTCTCAGAATGGCGCCGTTGATGCCACTGAGCACCTCGTGAATTCGGTTGAGCCGATCGATTTGGTGATGATTCCGTTGCAGCGCTTCGCCCAATCGGTTGAACTCGACGGCGAGGGTCGCGATTTCGTCGCGCCCCTTGATTGCGGCGCGCGCGGAAAAATCACCGGCGGCCATTTCCTGGGCAGCCGTCGACAGCAGACGTGTACGTCTCATCACCAACATCTCGCTGCCGAACCATGCAAGGACCATGATGCCGAGGAAGGCCGCCGCCAGAAAAGCTGCGCGTGGCAGCAAATCGGCGTTGAGCGCAGCCAGGATTTCCTGGGATGGGATGCCGACCAGGATGTAGCCATTGCGCTCTTGGCCCGGGCCGATGCGCGCCAGCGCGTAAATCCGCTGTATACCATCGACGCCGCGCCCTTCCCGGGTCGCCTCCGCTTGTCCGCTATCAATGAACGCCTTGGCGATCGGCACGTCGCTTGTCAGGTTAATGCCGGTCCACTTGCCTTCCGGGTCCGGCGCGCGTGTCAGGATGATGCCTTGTCGATCAACGACTGTGATGGCCGATTTGGGAGGCAGTTCGGTCAAGGGCGTGAACCGCATAAGCCACTCAAGATTTAACGCGGCGTACACGACGCTCTGGATCTGTCCCGAGGCGTCGAGAACGGGTTTCGCAATGACTTGGACGGGCTTGTTAGTAAGTCGGCCTATCTGGTAGTCACCAATGCTGAGTCGTTTGGTCGCGATGGCCGTCTTGAAATAGACGCGGTCGCCGAGATAGACAGGTGCGCTATAGACTCGGCACGAATTATCCGTGAACTTTAAGGTGTGGAAAGTGTCTCATT
>DAOMWT010000081.1:0-11564 GCA_035436705.1 Thiobacillus sp.
ACGCCGCCAGCAGCGGTATCCAGCTCCCATCCGAGCCCAGCCTGGGCCAGCTCGCGCCGCCGAGCGCCAGCACCACCGCGTCGGCGTGCACGTCCGTTTCGCCATGCGGCGTGGCGAAGCGCAGCGCACCGCCGCCCTCAAAGGACTCCGATCCATTACGCGCTGAAGCGCGTCTGGAGTCGTAGGCCCATCCCAGCCAGCGATGCCGCACATGAAAGCGCACGCCGGATTCGCGCAGCCGGTGCAGCCAGGCGCGCAGCAGCGGCGCGGCCTTCATGTTCCGGGGAAACACCCGCCCCGACGAGCCGACGAAAGTCTCGACCCCGAGCGTCTCGATCCATGCACGCAGCACATCGGGTGAAAAGGCATCGAGCAGCGGCCGGATGGCGGTTGCGCGCGCTCCGTAGCGCGACACAAAAGCTTCGAACGGCTCGGAATGAGTGATATTCATGCCGCCGACACCGGCGAGCAGGAATTTGCGCCCGACCGAGGGCATAGTGTCGTAAACATCGACCTGCACGCCGCCGGCAGCGAGCATCTCGGCCGCCATCAGGCCCGCGGGACCGCCGCCGATTACCGCAACTGTTGGCATGGTTTTCATGAAAGGAACAGGGTCGGGCATGATACCCGGCAGCGGCGAGCATCGGAGGGCTGATCAAAACCGCGCTCCGCCGCGATTGCCAGCCGACGCGCGCGCGGCATCCATCGGGCCGGGGTGGCCTCCTCCATTGTGGGATCGGCACCCACCGTGATTTCACTGGTCCGGCCAACGCGTCGCTCGCGCCGGGCATCCGCAATAAACCCGGACCGCTCGGGTAGGCCCGGCTTTTCATCACGATGTGCGGAACGTCTCCTGAGCATCCTCTCCGTTGCTATAGTGGGTAACGGTGATTCTGGATTGGCAAGAAGGAAAGGCATGCCGGGTGGACACATGTTGGCTCCACCACAGGCGAGGGTGTGCCGGCTGCCCGCGACGGAAATTGACTCGGACGATCCACACCACTTTCCCCTGATCCCACGAACGGAAAGGTCATATCATGATGCACTATAAAGTCGGCTATCTCATCGGCAGCCTTGCGCGCGAATCAATCAACCGCAAGCTTGCGAAGGCGCTCATTCGCCTTGCCCCGGAAAATCTCGTCTTTACCGAGATTTCGTTCAAGGATCTACCGCTCTACAGCTATGATTACGATGCCGATTTTCCACCGGCCGCACGGGCGTTCAAGGATGCGCTCAAAACGGTCGATGCGCTGCTGTTCGTGACGCCCGAATATAATCGCTCGATCCCCGGCGGGCTGAAGAACGCTATCGACTGGGCAAGCCGGCCCTATGGCACCAATTCCTTCACCCACAAGCCTTCCGCCGTTATCGGTACGTCGCCCGGCGCGATCGGCACCGCCGTCGCCCAGCAGAGCCTGCGTAGCGTGCTCAGCTTCTGCAACTCACCGCAGATGAACGCGCCGGAAGCCTATATCCAGTTTGCGCCCGGCCTGATCACCGACGATGGCGAAGTCACCGTCACCTCGACCGAAGAGTTCCTGCGCAACTATATGGCGGAGTTTCACATCTTCATCGCGCGGGTTATGTCGGTTCTGCCGAAAGATGCCTGATCCTCAGGACTGCTTTCCATGAACGTTCCCGGACAGATTCCTTGCAGCGGCGCTTCTGGGCGATCTGCCCGCGGTGGGCCGCTGTCGCTATTTCTACGACGCCTCACTCCCACTCGATCGTCGCCGGCGGCTTGCCGCTGATGTCGTAGACGACGCGGTTGATGCCGCACACTTCGTTGATGATGCGGTTGGAGACCTTGCCGAGCAGGGTATACGGCAGTTCGGCCCAGTGGGCGGTCATGAAGTCCTGGGTCTGCACCGCGCGCAACGCCACCACATAATCGTAGGTGCGGCCGTCGCCCATGACGCCGACACTCTTGACCGGCAGGAATACGGTGAAGGCCTGGCTGGTTTTCTCGTACCAGCCGGAGGCACGCAACTCCTCGATGAAAATGGCGTCAGCCCGGCGCAGCAGATCGGCGTATTCGCCCTTCACCTCGCCGAGAATGCGCACGCCGAGGCCCGGTCCGGGGAAAGGATGGCGGTAGACCATGTCGTGCGGCAGGCCCAACGCGATGCCGAGCTCGCGCACTTCGTCCTTGAACAGCTCGCGCAGGGGTTCGAGCAGCTTCAGGTGCAGGGTGTCGGGCAAGCCGCCGACGTTGTGGTGGCTCTTGATAGTGTGCGCCTTCTTGGTCTTGGCGCTGGCCGATTCGATGACGTCGGGATAGATGGTGCCCTGCGCCAGCCACTTCGCCTTGGGCAGCTTTTCGGCTTCTTCCTGGAACACGTGGACGAATTCGCGGCCGATGATCTTGCGTTTCTGCTCAGGGTCGGTGACGCCGGCAAGTTCCTTCATGAAGCGCCCACGGGCGTCGACGTGGATGACCTTGACACCAAGGTTGTCGGCAAAGGTCTGCATCACCTGTTCCGCTTCATTTAAACGCAGCAGGCCGTTGTCGACGAAGACGCAGGTGAGCTGGTTGCCGATCGCCCGATGCAGCAGTGCCGCGACCACCGAGGAATCGACGCCGCCGGACAGGCCGAGGATGACCTCGTCGCTGCCGACTTCGCTGCGCACCTTGCCGATCGCCTCGTCGACGTAGTCGGGCATGTTCCAGTCGGAGCCGCAGCCGCAGATGTCGTGCACGAAGCGGCTGAGAATCGCCTTGCCCTGCAGCGTGTGGGTGACTTCGGGATGGAACTGTACGCCGTAGAACTTGCGGTCTTCGTCGGCCATCGCGGCGATCGGGGTGGCGGCGTTGCTCGCCATCGCCTTGAAGCCGGGCGGCAGTGCGGTGACCTTGTCGCCGTGACTCATCCACACATCGAGCAGCCCGTGGCCTTCGTCGTTGACGCGGTCCTGGATGTCGCGCAGCAAGGCCGTATGGCCGCGCGCGCGGATTTCGGCGTAGCCGAATTCGCGCTTGACGGCGTTTTCCACCTTGCCGCCGAGCTGCGCCGCCATGGCCTGCATGCCATAGCAGATACCCAGCACCGGCACGCCGAGCGTGAACACGCCTTCAGGTGCGCGCGGGGTTTCTTCCTCGTAAACCGAACTGGGGCCGCCGGACAGGATGACACCGGCCGGCGCGAACTCGCGTACGAAAGCGTCGGTGACGTCGTTGGGATGCAGTTCGCAATAGACGCCAGCCTCGCGCACGCGGCGGGCAATCAGCTGGGTGTACTGGGAACCGAAGTCGAGGATGAGGATTTTCTGGTGCATATTTTTTAAGGGGCTGGGATCGGGGATTGAGGGACGGGGGTTGGGGCCGGACAAAAAAGAAAAGCCACGCGCAGCGTGACCTTTCATAAATCCTGCCCCTGAATCCTAATCCCTACTCAACACGGTAATTCGGTGCTTCCTTGGTGATCTGCACATCGTGCACGTGCGATTCGCGGATGCCGGCGCCGGTGATTTCGACGAATTCCGCCTTCGCGTGCATGTCGGTAATGCTGGCAACGCCGAGATAGCCCATGCTGGAGCGCAGGCCGCCCATCAGCTGATGGATCACCGCCAGCACGCTGCCCTTGTAGGGCACCCGGCCTTCGACGCCTTCCGGCACCAGCTTCTCGGCGCTCTTTTCGGTGTCCTGGAAATAGCGGTCGGAGGAACCCTGCTGCATCGCGCCGAGCGAACCCATGCCGCGATACGACTTGTAGGAACGGCCCTGGAACAATTCGATATCGCCGGGCGCTTCTTCGGTGCCGGCCAGCAGGCCGCCGAGCATGACACAGTCGGCGCCGGCAGCCAGCGCCTTGGAGATGTCGCCGGAGTAGCGGATGCCGCCGTCGGCAATCACTCCGACGCCGCTGCCCGCCAGCGCATCTGACACATTCGCCACGGCGGTGATCTGCGGCACGCCGACGCCCGCGACCATGCGCGTGGTGCAGATGGAGCCGGGGCCAATGCCGACCTTGACGGCATCGGCCCCGTGTTCGACCAGCGCGGCGGCGGCCGCTGCGGTGGCGATGTTGCCGCCGATGACCTGCACGTCGGGAAAGTTCTGCTTGACCCAGCGCACCCGTTCGAGCACGCCCTTGGAATGGCCATGCGCGGTATCGACGGTAACCACGTCGACCCCGGCGGCCACCAGTGCGGCCACGCGCGCTTCGGTACCCTCGCCGGTGCCGACCGCCGCGCCGACACGCAGACGGCCCATCGCGTCCTTGCATGCCTGCGGGTGCTCGCTGGATTTCTGGATGTCCTTGACGGTAATCAGCCCGCGCAGTTCGAAGGCGTCGTTCACCACCAGCACGCGCTCCAGCCGATGTTTATGCAGCAGCGCCAAAGCCTCGTCGCGGCCGGCGCCCTCCTTCACCGTCACCAGCCGTTCCTTCGGCGTCATGATGTTGGCGATCGTCTGGTCGAGCTGGGTTTCGAAGCGCAGATCGCGGTTGGTGACGATGCCGACCACCTTGCCGCCGTCGATCACCGGCAGGCCGGAAATACGCTTCGCGCGGGTGATTTCGAGCACCTGGCGCACCGTCATCTGCGGCGCGACGGTAATCGGGTCCTTGACCACGCCGGACTCGAAACGCTTGACTGCCGTCACCTGTGCCGCCTGCATTTCGGCGCTCATGTTCTTGTGAATGATGCCGATGCCGCCTTCCTGCGCCAGCGCAATCGCCAGGCGCGCCTCGGTCACCGTATCCATGGCAGCCGACAGCAGGGGCAGGTTCAGGGTGATCGTGCGGGTCAACTGCGTGGACAGACTGACTTCGCGGGGAAGGATGGCGGAATGGGCGGGAACGAGCAGAACGTCGTCGAACGTCAGCGCTTTTTGCAGAACACGCATGGGCTTTCCTTAACGCAAAGCGGAATTATACGCGTCCGCCCCCGCCCTGCACAAACCGCAAGCCATCGCGCACCCACGCTTGGTCGTAATCTACCAATCCGATAACCATGGCGGGCGGTTGACTTCCGGACGTGATGCGGCTAACTTTGCGTCAGCATTCAACCTGCTAGGGCGCGCGGTTCTGAGCCCACCCCTGAACGCCATACAACTCGAGGAGATAAAAAAATGTCCAAAATTTTGCTTGCACTGACTTCCGCTACCCTGCTGGGTCTGGCTGGCTGTAGTGGTCTTTACGTCAACCAGCCTGGTAGTCAGCCCGCCGCCAAGGCTACCGAGCCGGGCAAAGCCGCCATCAGTGCCGAAGCGCAGGCCGCGCTCACCACGGCCCAGGCAGACGTCAAGGCAGCCAAGGCCAAAAACGCCCTGTGGACCACCGCTGAAAGCGCGCTCAAGGCGGCCGAAACCGCCGCAGAAAAAGGCGACAGCGCCGCCGTGCTGAAGCAGGCCAAGGTGGCCAGCGACCAGGCCAAAAAAGGCCTGGCCCAACTCGACTACCCGGTGCTCAAAGTCGGCGACTGAACAAGCCCGCCTCCGCTAAAAAGGCCTTCCGGTTTCGCGCCGAAAGGCCTTTTTTGTATGCCCCGAACCGCGCGGGCGTGTCCATGCCCCGATGCGTTATTCCGGTGCGGCATCGCCGCCGCCTTTGCGGGTGACCTTGCCTTCTTCCGCCCGCTTGCGGCGGACTTCCTTGGGATCGGCTATCAGCGGACGGTAGATTTCCACCCGGTCCTTGTCACGCACCGCTTCGTCCAGTTTGACCAGCTTGCTGAAAATCCCGACCTTGTTCTTGCCCAGATCGATTTCGGGAAATGCCTCCAGCACGCCGGACAGGCGGATGGCGTCTTCCACGGTCGCGCCTTCGGCCAGGCTCACCCGCAACAGCGGCTGCTGTTGCGGCAGCGCGTAGATCACTTCAACACTGATATTGGCTGCGCTCATGCATAGACCTCGTCGGCGCGGCGCACGAAGGCGTCGACAAACGTATTGGTGATATGGCTGAACACCGGCGCCAGGATGGTCTCCAGCACCCGGCTGGAAAACACGTACTGCAGCCGGAATTCGACCTTGCAGGCATCATCCCCCAACGGCAGGAACGACCAGTCGCCTTCGAGTTCCGCAAACGGGCCGTGCTGCAACCTGATGCGCATTTCGCGCGGGTGGATTTTGGCATTTTCGGTGGTGAAGCTTTGCCGAATGCCCATATAGGCGATATGAATCGTCGCCACCGTGCTGTGTTCATCGCGGAACTTCAATTCGGTGCCGCCGCACCAGGGTAGAAAAGCGGGGTAATCCTCGACCCGATCCACCAGTTCAAACATGCGTTCGGGGGAATGCGCCACCAGCACACTTTTTTCCACACGTGCCATGGGTACCTAAAGCCTTGTAAAATCGAGAATTGTACGCAAGCCAGTCCGCCATGAGCATCGCCGACAACAAAAAAGCCTTTCACGATTATTTCATCGAGGAAAAATTCGAGGCCGGTCTCGTGCTTGAGGGCTGGGAAGTCAAAGCCATACGCGCCGGCCGCGTGCAGTTGAAAGAAGCCTACGTCGTCGTCAAGAACGGGGCCGTGTATCTGATCGGCTGTCACATCAGCCCACTGCCTACCGCCTCCACCCACATCCATCCCGACCCCACGCGCTCGCGCAAATTGCTGTTGCACGCAGCGGAAATCAACAAGCTGATCGGCAAGACCGAGCGGGCCGGCTTCACTCTGATGCCGCTCGACATGCACTATTCCAAAGGCCGCATCAAGCTGGAAATCGGCCTGGCAAAAGGCAAGAAACAGCATGACAAGCGCGCGGCGGAAAAAGAGCGTGAATGGCAGCGCGAAAAGCAGCGCCTAATCCGGACGACCTGATCCAGACTTGTGCCCAAGCGCCGACTAACGGATGAAATAGTCGGCTTATCGGCCATGCTTTTCCTTGCAGACCCGTCGGGATGTTGACTACAATTGTCAATATCTCGACAGACAAGGACAAAACCGATGTCGGCCCTTCCCGTTTATCACGTTGAATTCATTCCGCTGGAACGCCGTTTGGGCGATCGTCGCGTCGCGCCGCGCGATACCGCGCTGCCATCCGGCATTACGGCAGATCGCCGCAAAGTAGCCAGCCGGCGCACCGAAGACCGAAAATTCGCGCCCCTGAAAGTCATTTAAGCATCACCCCGGCATGGACGCGCAAACGTGCGCCCATGCCATGCTATCGCTTTGGCCATAGCCCCCTCCTCCCCGTTGTCCGACACAACGCAATAGCAGGCCGACCATCGGCGGAACAACGCTCCGCTCTAGACCTGGCGGGCACGATTTTGCAGCCACCTCCACCGCTGTGTGACAATGGCATGCTTTCGACCGTGTCCCTCTGTTCCCCTCCCCAAAAGTTGAGCCCAGTTTGCCCGCCACCGTAGCAGACCTCCCTGCCTTCGATGAGATCATCGACGTCCGTTCCCCGGGTGAATTTGCCGAGGATCACATCCCCGGTGCCATCAACCTGCCGGTGCTGGACGACGCCGAGCGTGAGCGCGTCGGCACCCTGTACAAACAGGTGTCGTCGTTCGAAGCAAAAAAGGTCGGCGCGGCGCTGGTGTCGCGCAATATCGCCCGCCACCTCGAAACCCGGTTTGCCGACAAGCCCAAATCGTATCGGCCCCTGGTGTATTGCTGGCGCGGCGGCAGCCGCAGCGGCGCGATGGCGCACATCCTGCAGAAAATCGGCTTCGCCGCAATGCAGCTCGATGGCGGCTATAAAGCCTATCGGCGGCACGTGGTGGCGGAACTCGAGCGTCTGCCGGCGCTGTTGAGCTATCGCGTGGTATGCGGCCCCACCGGCAGCGGCAAGAGCCGTCTGCTGCAGGCACTGGCCGGCGAAGGCGCCCAGATGCTCGATCTCGAAGCACTCGCCGCCCATCGGGGTTCGTTGCTGGGGGCGCTGCCCGAGCAGCCCCAGCCGACGCAGAAAAGCTTCGAGAGCGCCGTCTGGTTCGCCCTCGCCCGGTTCAACCCGCAGCGCCCGGTATTCGTGGAATCGGAAAGCAAAAAAATCGGTGCACTGCGGGTGCCCGATGCGCTCATCGCGGCGATGCGCGCCAGCCCCTGCATACGGCTGGAAATCCCGCTGGCGGCGCGGGTCCGGCTTCTGACCGAGGACTACGCGCATTTCCTGCACGATCCCGCAATCATCAACAGCCGGCTTGCCCATCTTGTTTCGCTGCGTGGCCACGAAACCGTCGCGGCGTGGCAGGCGCTGGCCAGCCTGCAGGCATGGGACGATCTGGTGGCCGCCTTGCTGGAACAGCATTACGACCCGGCCTATGGCAAATCGCTGTCGAGCAACTATGCGCCGACGCCGGCCGATCAGACTTTCAGCACCACTGATCTATCCCGCGCTGGCCTGCAGCTGCTGGCACGGGAGATTCTGACTGTCGTACCGGGAAATGAGTGTTGACAGGCCCTAAATCAGCTTGCCCAGCACGAAGCCGATCACGATGCCGATGATGACCGCCACGGTCAGTCCGCGATAGGTCAGCACATCCCTGGAGTAGCCACGGCGAATGGCGATATAGGACACCAGATAGCCCACTGCGTTGAGCAGCCAGATGAAGCCGATCGACAGCACCTTGACGATGACCGGCCCAATGACCGGCACCAGGGCAATCATCCCCAGCAGCCAGGCAAAGGCATTGGAGATCAGTCCGATTGCCACCACGCTGCCCGCGATCACACCGCGATCGACGTCGAAATGCAGGCCCAGCCCCACCAGCACGGCCATCCCCAGCCACAGCGGCAACATCACTTTCCAGTTGCGCCACCAGGGTGTGCGCAGCGTGAGCGCGCCTTCGGGCGCGTCGTTTGCGGGCGGCGTCTCCGGCCTGGACGGCACGCTCACACGTCCAAAGCAGAAAGATCGACTTCATTGCCGGCCATGGGCGGGCACCAGTAGTAGCCGCCGGTGAGAGGACGGGTGAAGTGGAACAGCGCATCGCTGATGCCGTCGTCGTGCCCGGTCATGCGGCGCAGCTGGGCTTCGAAAGCGTCGAACGACTTGCCGAAGGCGAGGAACAGCAGCCCGGCATCGGCGCCCGCCACCCAGGGCATGGAGCGGCGCACCACGAAGGCTTCGGGATCGAAGTCCTCCTGTGCGGTACGTTTGACGTGGGCCGATTCGGGCGCGTCGCCGAGTTCTTCATTGCTGTCGCGATCGCGGCCGAAACAGTTGTTCTGTTGCGCACGCGGCAGCGCGTCAAACACCGGAAAACCATGCAGCCACTGCTGTACGGCGGCAAAGCTGGAGCCGTCGATCCCGCGGCCCTGCCCCTGCGCGATCGCTGCCTCGGCAGCAGCCTCGTCCTTGGGGTTTTCGGTGCCGTCTTCATAGCCGGTCAGGTCGCGGCTGTCCCGATAGCGGAAGCTATCGATCGCCTGTACCTGGGTAAATGCAGGCGCGGCCATCGCCTGCAGCGCATGCCCGCGCAGGCCCGCCAGATCGACGCCCAGCTTTCCGGCAACCTTCACCCCGATTCCCAGGACGGCCAACTTTCCGTCGCAGGCCGTTGCCAGCGCCCGCAACGCGGCACGGGGGTCGTCCGACGGATCGAGGCCGAAGAACAGATGGCGCGCGTGGTCCGGGATGGCATCAAGAATGGCGGATTGTGGCTGCATGACAGGCAAAACGATAAATGGAAAAATGCTGCAAAGCGTGGAAAGCATCAACGAAGACTCAGCTGCGTCCCACCTCGATTACGTTCTGCACGTGCTGCAGGCGCGCCAGTAGGCGCGACAGCTGTTGCAGCTCCTTGACTCGCACGGTGAGCTGCATGTGTGCAAATTCGCCGCGGCTCTCGGTATTGACGCGCAGCACGTCGAGCCGGTCCTTGGCGATGACGTCGGAAATATCGCGCAGCAGGCCCTGCCGGTCAAAGGCCTTGAGGCGAATATCCACTTCGAACGCGGCACCTGCGTCGAGCACCCATTCGGCAGGCAGCATGCGCGCAGGGTTGGCGCGCTTGAGCGCGGCGCAGTCGGCGCGGTGCACCGTAAGACCGCGCCCGACCGTGGTGTAGGCGGCAATGGGGTCGGGCGGCCGCGGTTTGCAGCAGCGTGCCAGCGTCAACGGCACGTCGCCCAGCCCCGGAATGGTAACCGGATTGCCTGATTTGGCGCGAACCCGGGGTTTGCTGGTAGGTGCCAGCGCAGCCGTGACTTTTCCGGATTCCGGCAGGGCGTTGACCAGATCGCGCTGGCCGACGTCGCCGCGTCCGAGCGCGGCAAGGAACTCTTCGACCTTGCCGAACTTGAGGCGCTGAGCGAGTTTTTCCTGGTTCGCATCCACCACGCCCATGCGCTTGAGTTCCTTTTCCAGCAGGGTGCGGCCGAGGCTGACCTGTTCACCGACGTCGCGCTGGCGGAACCACGCACGTACCTTGGAGCGCGCGCGATGGGTGGCCAGATAGCCGAGCGCAGGATTCAGCCAGTCGCGGCTCGGTTCGCCCTCCTTGGCGGCGATGATCTCGACCCGCTGGCCATTCTCCAGCGCGGTACTCAACGGCACCATTGCACCGTTGATCTTGGCGCCGCGGCAGCGGTGCCCCAGATCGGTATGCAGCGCGTAAGCGAAGTCCACCGGCGTGGCGCCGCGATCGAGCGCCACCACTCGCCCTTGCGGGGTCAGCACGTAGACCTGATCATGGAACAGTTCGGTCTTGAACTGTTCGGTGAATTCGCTGCTGTCGGCAACGTCGTCTTTCCATTCCAGAATGCGCCGCAGCCAGGCGATCTTTTCCTCGTACTGCGCATCCTGCCTGCCGCCTTCCTTGTAGCGCCAGTGCGCGGCAACCCCCAGCTCGGCATTGCGGTGCATGTCGAAAGTGCGGATCTGCACTTCGAGTGCGCGGTCCTCGGGGCCGATCACCGCAGTATGCAGCGATCGGTAGTCGTTGCTCTTCGGCTGCGAGATATAGTCGTCGAACTCGCCAGGAATCGGCTGCCACAGGTTGTGCACCAGGCCCAGCACGGTGTAGCAGTCGATCTCGTGTTTCACCAGCACGCGCACCGCGCGGATATCGTAGAGCTGCTCGAAGCTCAGCCGCTTGCGCCGCATCTTGTTGACGATGCTGGCGATGTGCTTGGGGCGCCCGCTGATTTCGGCCTCGATGCCGTGCAGCGCAAGCTCGGCCTGCAGGCGTTCGATGATGCTCTTGATATAGGCTTCGCGGTCGGCGCGTTTTTCATCGAGCTGAACGGCGATGCTTTTGTAGGTATCGGGCTCCAGATAACGGAACGCCCAGTCTTCCATTTCCCACTTGATCTGCCATACGCCGAGCCGGTTCGCCAGCGGCGCGAACAGCTCGCGCGCCTGCTGTCCCAGCATTTCCCGCATAACGGCATCCTTGCTGGCGGCGCAACGCAACGCATGCGTCCGTTCGGCCAGCTTGATCAGTACGACCCGGATATCCGCCACCATCGCCAGCACCATCTGCCGCAACGCTTCCAGATGGGCATGCGGATCGACGCGCTTGTCGGTGACGCTGCTGGCCAGCGTCTCGATACGCGCCATCGCCGCCACGCCGCGCGCCAGCCGCGCAGCGGTACCGAACGCGGCGTCGAAATCGGGGGCGTCGCCCAGACAGGCGTGCAGCAGCGCCGCGGCGACGGCAT
>DAOMWT010000082.1:0-11451 GCA_035436705.1 Thiobacillus sp.
ACGCAGCAGAACGCAGCCCTGGTTGAACAGGCGGCGGCGGCGGCCGAGAGCCTGCAGGATCAGGCGGCCAGGCTGGCCGAGGCGGTGAGTGTATTCAAGCTGGACGGCGTGAGTGGCCAGCGGGCGGCGCTGCCGGTATTGCGTGATGTCGTGACGCCCCTGCCGCAGTCGCGGCCGAGGGCAGTCCCGGCCGCGCGGCCGAAGAAACTCGCGGCGGCCGGCGGCGGCAACGAGGAGTGGGAAGAGTTCTGATTCGGGGCGTCGTCCGTACCTCGCCAAGCGGCGGGTGAAAATCACCTTTAAGAATCCAGCACTCATTGCCGATAGTGGGTGCAAGCAAGCCCGCTGCCACACATGCTGAAACTGGGTCGCCGGCATATGACGATAAGCGTCAACTTATCCAATGGAAGGGAACAAGCAATGCGCTCCAACATGCCGGTAAGCAATGTCGAATATGTCCTGAAGGACACCGAAGCGGTGGTGTCGAAGACGGATCTGCACGGCAATATCACCTGCGTCAATCAGGACTTCGTCAACATCAGCGGATTCAGCGAAGAAGAGCTGGTCGGGTCACCGCAGAATTTCGTGCACCACCCGGACATGCCGGAGGAGGTTTTCGCGGATCTCTGGCGCACCGTCAAAAGCGGCAAGGCGTGGACCGGCCTGGTGAAGAACCGCTGCAAGAGCGGCGATTACTACTGGGTTGAGGCCAATACCGCGCCCATCATCGAAAACCATGAAATCGTCGGCTACGCCTCCGTGCGGACCAAACCCAGCCGCGAACAAATCCAGGCTGCCGACAGTGCCTACCGCGCCATCAAGGCCGGCGACAAGAGGCTTGAAATTCGCGAGGGCAATGCCGTCAGGCCTTCTTTTCTTCAGCGTCTCGGCGTAGTCAAGACGTATTCGCTGAAGGCCATGCTGGCGCTGGCCTCCATTTCAATGGCCATCATGTTCGTGGGGATGGGCGTTTTGGCCTGGCTTGCAACAACCGAAGCCAATCAGCACCTCACCGGCTGGCTGATGGCAATCGCCGCATTGGGGGTGCCGCTGGCGGCGTTGTTCGCTGTGCTGTCCTACCGTACGGTCGTCCTGCCGCTGGAGCGCGCCCGGCAGGACATCAAGCGCATGAGCTCGGGCGACCTCACCGGGCGGATCGCGACCCGTGGTGCCGACGAGCTATCCAACCTGATGCAATCGCTGCGCGTGCTGCAGATCAACATCAAGTTGCTGGTCGGGCAGATCAAGCAAAGCACCGAGCTCGTGAACCTGGGAGCCAGAGAGATCGCCACGGGCAATGCCGACTTGTCTGCCCGCACCGAATCGCAGGCGTCGAGCCTGGAAGAGACCGCCAGTTCGATGGAAGAGCTGACCAGCACCGTCAAGCAGAACGCCGAGCATGCCCATCACGCGAGCAAGCTGGTGATGTCGACGGCAGACATTGCGGCGAATGGCGGCAAGGTGGTCGGCAAAGTCGTCGACACCATGGCCTCGATCAAGGACAGTTCCAGGAAGATAGCCGACATCATTGGCGTCATTGACGGCATTGCGTTCCAGACCAACATTCTTGCGCTGAACGCTGCGGTTGAAGCCGCGCGTGCGGGCGAGCAGGGTCGCGGCTTTGCCGTCGTTGCCAGCGAAGTGAGGAATCTTGCCCAGCGCAGCGCTGGTGCGGCCAAGGAGATCAAGGCCCTGATTGAAGACTCCGTCGGCAAAGTCGAGGCCGGCGGCAAGCTGGTGGACGAAGCCGGCAAGACCATGGACGAGATTGTTGGCTCGGTCAAACGGGTGACCGACATCATGGGCGAGATTGCTGCGGCGAGCCAGGAGCAGAGCGCCGGCATCGAGCAGGTCAACCAGGCGGTTGGGCAGATGGACGAGATGACGCAGCAGAACGCAGCCCTGGTTGAACAGGCGGCGGCGGCCGAGAGCCTGCAGGATCAGGCGGCCAGGCTTACGGAACTGGTGGGCACCTTCAAGCTGGTGCAGGGGGGGCCAGCGGCGCACAACCTGGATCGCCAGGCGGTGACGCCCTTTCCGGCACAGGCAAGACCAGACTACCGGACCGCAGCCAGGATAGGGGCCTGAAGGTGCAGGGCTTCAGATGATGGCCGGGGCATGGAGCGGTTGATCCGCTCGCGGGAGCGGCGGGTTCATGGACGCGATGGGGTTTGTACAGTATGGTCACGCCGGATTCGAATCAAACGCGCGTTGGTGTTGGGAACACAGCATTGAGTAGGCAAGTGATTTCGACATGAGGCCCGTACTGAAGAATTCATCGGACAGCATCAAGGTATTCGAATTCACGCCGCGTGATTTCGCCCGGGTGCGTGCCCTGATTTACCGGCAGGCCGGCATCTCCCTGACCGAAAGCAAGCAGGAGATGGTCTACAGCCGCCTGGCGCGCCGCCTGCGGGCGAAGGGAATGAGCACTTTCGAGGAATATCTCGATAGGCTGGAGAGCGGGCGCGATAGTGAAGAATGGGAGGCCTTCACCAACGCGTTGACCACCAATCTGACCTCTTTTTTCCGTGAGTCCCACCATTTTCCTATCCTCGCCGAACACCTGCTCGGCATGAAAGCGCCGCTGTCGATCTGGTGCGCGGCCAGTTCGACCGGGGAGGAACCCTATTCGATCGCCATGACCGCATGCGAGGCGTTCGGCACCCTGACGCCGCCGGTCAGCATCGTCGCCACGGATATCGATACCAACGTGCTCGAGACCGCGGCGAACGGCGTATATCCGATCGAACGGATCGACAAGATGGCACGGGATCGCGTCAAGCGCTTCTTTCAGCGGGGCAAGGGCGAGCGCGCCGGACTAGTGCGGGTGCGCCCCGAGCTGCGCCAGCTGGTGACATTCAAGCCCCTCAATCTGCTGGCCGCAAGCTGGCCGGTCAGCGGGCCGTTCGATGTCATTTTCTGCCGCAACGTGATGATCTATTTCGACAAGCCTACGCAGAGCGGGATTCTTGCGCGGTTCGTGCCACTGATGAAGCCGCAAGGGCTGCTGTTTGCCGGGCATTCCGAAAATTTCATGTATGCGTCGGATGCGTTCAGGCTGCGCGGCAAGACCGTGTACGAACTGGAGCCGCGCCATGCCGGCGCGAGGAAGTTCGCATGAATCCTGCGATTGAGGAACAGCTTGCGACCAATCTGTATTACGACCGCACCTTCGATTGCGAAGCCGCCAAGATATTGCCCGGCGAGTATTACTACACCGGCAAGCCGATGCTCATCGTCACGGTGCTGGGCTCCTGCGTGGCGGCGTGCATACGCGACCGCGTGTCGGGGATCGGCGGGATGAACCATTTCATGCTGCCGGATGGCGGCGGCGACGCCGGCAGCCCGATGTCGGCATCGATGCGCTATGGCGCTTACGCCATGGAGGTGCTGATCAACCAGATTCTCAAGGCGGGTGCGCGGCGCGAGAACCTGGAGGCCAAGGTGTTCGGCGGCGGCAACGTGCTGCGCGGTTTTACCGCAATCAACGTGGGCGAACGCAATGCCCGGTTCGTGCGCGATTTCCTGCGGACCGAGAACATCCGCACCGTGGCCGAGGACCTGAACGATGTGCATCCGCGCAAGGTGTATTTCTTTCCGCACACCGGCAAGGTGCTGGTCAAGAAACTCAAGCAACTCAACAACTACACGCTGGTGAAACGAGAGCAGGACTACGCGAGCCGGCTCAAGACCCATGCGGTAAGTGGCGATATCGACCTGTTTTGATCGCGGAAAGTCAGCATGATGAAAATAAAGGTTCTGATCGTCGATGATTCGGCGCTGATTCGCGGCGTGATGAAGGAAATCATCAATAGCCAGCCCGACATGGAAGTGGTGGGCGTCGCTCCCGATCCCCTGGTGGCGCGCGACCTGATCAAGCAAACCAATCCGGACGTCCTCACGCTGGACGTGGAAATGCCGAAAATGGACGGCCTGGAGTTTCTCGAGAAGCTGATGCGGCTGCGCCCGATGCCGGTCGTCATGGTGTCGTCGCTGACCGAGCGGGGCTCGGAAATCACCATGCGCGCACTGGAGGTGGGCGCGGTGGATTTCGTGACCAAGCCCAAGGTCTCGATCCAGAGCGGCATGCTTGAGTACACCGATCTGATCGCGGAGAAAATCCGCATCGCCGCGCGCGCAAGAATCAAGCCGCGCGCGCTGCCCGGCGCGCAGGGCCAGCCGGCCAGCCCCATCCTGGCGCCGGTACGCAATCCACTCACCAGCAGCGAGAAGCTGATCATCATCGGTGCGTCCACCGGCGGCACCGAGGCGATCAAGGACTTTCTGGTGCAGCTGCCGCCGGACTGCCCCGGCATCCTGATCACTCAGCACATGCCGGAAGGCTTCACGCGCTCGTTCGCCAACCGGCTCGACAAGCTGTGCAGGATCTCGGTCAAGGAAGCCGAAGGCGGCGAGCGCGTGCTGCCGGGCCACGCTTATCTCGCGCCGGGCCATTCGCACCTTCTGCTGGTCCGCAGCGGCGCCAACTATATGACCAGGCTCGATCAGGGGCCGCCGGTCAACCGCCATCGTCCCTCCGTCGACGTCCTGTTCAGTTCGGCCGCGGTCGCTGCGGGCAAGAACGCGGTCGGCGTCATCCTCACCGGCATGGGCAAGGATGGCGCGGCGGGGATGCTGGAAATGAAAAAAGCAGGGGCCTACAACCTGGCGCAGGACGAATCCTCGTGCGTGGTATTCGGCATGCCCAGGGAAGCCATCGCCATCGGCGCCACCCATGATGTCGCCCCTCTGCACGAATTGCCGGGGCGGGTGCTGGCGTTTTTTGCGGCACACGGCAATCGTGCGATGCGGGTTTGATCCTCCGCGCGAAGCTGCTTTCCGGCTCAAGTTCGACGCCGACCTGCCGATTAACCCAGTAGCAATCAAACCGCATCAGTGGAGTTATGTATGGCCGACCCAAACACGAAATTTCTGGTTGTTGACGACTTTTCCACGATGCGCCGCATCGTGCGCAATCTGCTCAAGGAGTTGGGTTATTCCAACGTCGAGGAAGCGGAAGATGGCGTCGATGGCCTGGCCAAGCTGAGGGCCGGAAATTTCGATTTCGTGGTGTCCGACTGGAACATGCCCAACATGGATGGCCTCACCATGCTGCAGACCATTCGTGCCGATGCCGCGCTGTCCAAGCTGCCCGTCCTGATGGTGACGGCCGAAGCCAAGAAGGAAAACATCATCGCCGCGGCGCAGGCAGGTGCCAGCGGCTATGTGGTCAAGCCTTTCACCGCCGCCACCCTCGACGAGAAGCTCGCGAAAATATTCGAAAAACTTGAAAAAGCGGGGGCCTGACGTGGATACGCTATTCGCCGGCTCCGCCGTGGCCGCTCCGGCCGATCCGCTGCGTGCCGAAGCCCGTGTGGAACCGCATAACGGGGTGTGCGAGCAGGACGATATGCTGGCACGGGTCGGCCAGATCACCCGTAGCCTGCACGACAGCCTGCGCGAACTGGGACTCGACAAGGTGGTGGAAAAGGCGACGCACGAGATTCCCGACGTCCGCGAACGCCTCAACTATGTGGCGCGCATGACCGAACAGGCCGCGCAGCGCGTGCTGAACGCCACCGACACGGCGATTCCCCTGCAGGAGCGGATCGATGCGGGAGCCGACGAGATACTGAATGGTTGGCATGCCGCGCTGAAAGCGCCCTTTTCGGAAGCCAATTATCGCGACATGGCGACGCTGACCATGCAGTGCCTGGTCGACATGCGCAACGACACCGGCGCCACCAAGCAGCAATTGCTCGACATCATGATGGCGCAGGATTTTCAGGATCTCACCGGCCAGGTCATCCGCAGAGTGACCGAACTCGCGCATGGGCTGGAACAGCAACTGGTGCAGCTGCTGATCGACTATGCGCCGGCCGAGGTGAAGCGGGAATCCGGCAGCGGCCTGCTCAACGGCCCGCAGATCAACCCGGCGAACAAGAGCGATGTGGTCGCCGACCAGAGCCAGGTCGACGACCTGCTCGACAGCCTCGGGTTCTGACAGGCTCAAGACTAAAGTTACAAGTTGCAAGGTACAAGGTTTTCCTTGCAACTTGTGACTTGTGACTTGTAACTTGCATCTCTCATTGCGGTCGCAGCGTCTGGATCACCATGGAGCTTGCCTTGATCCCGTTCTGGATCAGCTGTTCGAACTGGGGCGCAAAGTAGGGCAGGGTGAGATCCAGCACGATCAGGCCGACGCCCAGGGTGATGGGGAAACCGATCGCGAAGATATTGAGCTGGGGCGCCGAGCGGGTGAGGATGCCGAGCGCCAGGTTGGTCATCAGCAGGATGGCGATCAGCGGCAGCGCCAGCTGCAGGCCGACGGCGAACACGGTGGAGCCGAACGCGGCGACGTTGTGGAAGCCCGCGGCCGCGAGCGGCTGCGGACTGACGGGCAGGCTCTGGAAGCTGTCGACCAGCACGCCGAGCAGCAGCAGGTGGGCGTTCACCGCCAGAAACACCAATACCGCCAGCATATTGAAAAACCGCGAGAGCACCAGCGTCTGACCAGCGCTTTGCGGGTCGAAAAAGGACGCGAATCCCAGACCCATCTGCAGGCCGACGATTTCGCCCGCGGCGTCGACCGCGGCAAACGCGATGCGAATGACGAAGCCGATCGCGAGACCGATGAGAAATTGCTGAACCAGGATGAACAGGCCATGCCATGAGCCCAGCCCCACATCGGGCATCGGCGGCAGGGTCGGGGAGACGATCAGCGTGATGAAGACGCCGAGTCCGATCTTGACGCGCGCAGGCACGGCGCGATGGCCGAACACCGGCGTCACCATGAGCAGGCCGAGGATGCGGGTGAGCGGCCAGATGAAGCCGATCAGCCAGGCATTGAGCTGGGCGTCGGTGAAACTGATCATGGAAGCTTATGCCGTGGTATCCGCACCGGCCCACCATCGCGGCGGGGCGCCGCTCCTACAGGTGAAGCCTGTCGTCCCGCGTAGGAGGGCCGCCCCCGGCCCGATGCCGTGGTGTGCGCAAACGTCAAGGCACACCGGCTCCGCCGAGCAGCGAGGACGCGCGGCAATCGATGAGGCATTCGGGCTAGCCGATGATGCCGGGCAGGCCGGTCAGTACGCGCCGCATGTAGTCGGTCATCACGGTCAGCATCCACGGCCCGGCGATGGCGAAGGTGACGAGCACCGCGACGACCTTGGGAATGAAGGAGAGGCTGGCGTCGTTGATCTGGGTGGCCGCCTGGAACACGGCGATGATCAGGCCGACCGCCAGGGTGACCAGCAGCACGGGGGACGCCACCAGGATGGTCGTTTCCAGTGCGGTGCGGCCGATGGTCATTACGCTTTCGGGCGTCATGGCGGATCTCCTAGTGTCGTGACTCGGAAATATCGCAACATGAAACGGCGTCTTTTTCCGCATGGCGGCGTTGTTCGTCGTTGCCATAGAGCCGGCCATGTCGCCCACCCGCAAGGGGTAGGCCGTGGTTGTAAAGCCGATAAATCGGCAACAACCACGCTCTCCTCGCGCCTTGCCCTGCGAAAAAATCCATCCGTTTCATTACGTTCCCCTGTTTCCGAGTCACGACACTAGTAAAAGCTTTGCGCCAGCGAGCCCAGCAGCAGATTCCAGCCGTCGACCAGCACGAACAGGATGATCTTGAACGGCAGGGCGACAATGGCGGGCGATACCATCATCATCCCCATCGCCATCAGGATGCTGGCGACCACCATGTCGATGATGAGGAAAGGAATGAATACCGCAAAACCGATCTGGAAGGCGGTCTTCAGCTCGCTGGTGATGTAGGCCGGTATCAGCACGCGCATCGGAATGTCGGCGGCGGTTTTCGGCGCCGCCGAGCCCGACATCTTCACGAACAGGGCGAGATCGGTTTCGCGCGTCTGCTTCAGCATGAAGGCGCGCAGCGGCACCGCGCCCTTGTCCATGGCCTCGCTCAGTTGGATACGGTTCTCGGCAAGCGGCTGGTAGGCCTCGACGTAGACCTTGTCCAGGGTCGGACCCATTACGAACAGCGTGAGGAACAGCGCGAGCCCGATCAGCACCTGGTTGGGCGGCGACGACTGGGTGCCGAGCGCGTGGCGCAGCAGCGACAGCACGATGATGATGCGGGTGAAGCTGGTCATCATCAGCAGCGCGGCCGGCAGGAACGACAGCGAGGTCAGCAGCAGCAGGGTTTGCAGGCTGAGGGTGTAGTTCTGGCCGCCGCCTGCTGCCGGAGTGCTGGTGAAGGCGGGCAGGCCCGCGCCCTGGGCCAGCGCGAGCGACGGCAGCAGCAGGGCGGCCAGCATGATGCCGGCATGCGCCAGGCGACGGAGCGGCTTATTTTTCACGGCGTCTATCCCCGAATGGGGGGTTTTCGAGCAGCTGTTGCAGACGCGCGGCAAACGGCGCGCCGGGAATGGAGGGGGACGGCGGCTGCAGCGTGCCTTTCGGCAGCGTCGTCAGGGCATTGACGCTGCCGGGGGCGACGCCCACCACCAGCCAGGATTCGCCCACCTCGACCACCACGACGCGCTCGCGTGCGCCGACCGAGGCGCTGCCGATTACCTGAAGCAGGCCGGACGAACCGCCGCGGGCGATGCCGAAGCGTTTGCCGACCCAGGCCGTGGCGGCGATCAGCAGCAGCACCGCCACCAGCCCGATGAATACCTGCAGCAGGCTGCCGGCGGCGGAGACGGCCGGGGCGTCGGCCGCCTGTGCCAGGGCCGGCAGTCCGGGCAGCAGGCAGGACGCGAGCGGGCGACGCATCATTTGTTGAGCTTCCGGATCCGCTCGGCGGGGGTGATGATGTCGGTCAGGCGCACGCCGAACTTGTCGTTCACCACCACCACTTCGCCTTGTGCGATCAGGCATCCGTTGACCAGCACGTCCATCGGCTCGCCCGCCAGGCCGTCGAGTTCGACCACCGATCCCTGCGCCAGCTGCAGCAGGTTCTTGATCGCGATCTTGGTGCGTCCCAGTTCTACCGTCAGCAGCACCGGAATATCGAGAATGAAATCGATATCCTTGGCCAGCCCGCCGGATGCGGCGGTTCCGGACAGCTCCGGGAAAATTTCCGGGCTCGGCGCCGCAGGCGTCGCCTGTTCGGCCATCGCGGCCGCCCAGTCGTTTTCGTCTATGGTTTGGGTGGTGTCTTCAGGCATGCTGATCTCCTGTTTGCGTATCGTTCTGGCTGTTCGACAAAAGCCTCTCGACGCGCAAGGTGTATTGGCCGTTGAATTTTCCGTATGCGCATTCCATCACCGGGACGCCGTCCACCTTGGCTTCGACGGTTTGCGGAATTTCAAGCGGAATGATGTCGCCCACTTTCATGTCGACGATGTCGCGCAGGCTGACCTGTGCCGTACCCAGGTCGGCGACGATCTCGACCTCCGCCAGCTGGATCTGTTGCCGCATCAGGCGCACCCAGCGCTTGTCCACTTCCAGATTTTCCGCCTGCAGGCTGCTGGTGAGCAGATCCTTGATCGGCTCGATCGTCGAATACGGAATGCAGAAGTGCATTTCGCCGCTGACCTGGCCAAGCTCGATGGCAAAGGTGATGGCCACCACCACTTCGTTGGGGGTGGCGATATTGGCGAACTGGGTGTTCATTTCCGAGCGGATGTACTCGAACTCGATCGGGTACACCGGCTCCCACGATTTCGAGTAGGCCTCGAAAACGATATTGAGGATGCGCTGGATGATGCGGTGTTCGGTCTGCGTGAAATCGCGGCCTTCGACGCGGGTGTGGAAGCGCCCGTCGCCGCCGAACAGGTTGTCGACCATGAGAAAGACCAGGTCGGGGTTGAAGATCATCAAGGCGGTGCCGCGCAGCGGTTTGAACTGCACCAGGTTGAGGTTGGTGGGAACCACCAGGTTGCGGATGAATTCGCTGTACTTCGAGACCCGGACCGGGCCGACCGAGACTTCCACCCCGCGCCGCAGAAAGTTGTAGAGGCCGATCCGCAACTGGCGCGCAAAACGCTCGTTGATGATTTCGAGCGTGGGCATGCGGCCGCGCACGATGCGTTCCTGCGTCGCCAGGTTGTAGGGACGCGCACCCGAATGATCCTCCGCTTCGGCCGGCGCATCGTCGGTTTCGCCGGTCACGCCTTTCAGCAGCGCGTCGACTTCATCCTGCGAAAGAAAATTGTCGGCCATGAGCGGTTTACTGGATCACGAATGAAGTGAACAGGACATCGTCTACTTGCTGGGGCTTGCCCTTCGGATCGAACGGCAGCTTCACCTGCGCCAGGATTTCCTGCGCAAGTTTTTTCTTGTCTTCCGTGCTGGCCAACTCCTCGGCCTGCTTGCTGGAGAGCAGCGACAGCAAGCGGCTGCGGACGCGCGGCATGTAGGATTTGATGATGTCGATCTGGGCCTGGTCGGCGACCTGCAGCGTGATGTCGATCTGCAGATAATGCCCATCGCCCTGCAGGTTGATGGTGAAGGTTTCGAGCGGCAGGAAAACTGGCGCCTTCGGCGCCGGGGCCTCTTTGGGCGAGTCGCCCTGGCTGAGAAACCAGGCGCCCGCGCCGCCGCCGCCCAGCAGAACCACGACGAGGCCGAGGATGGCGAGCCGTTTTTTCCTGGGCTTCCTGACGGGAGCAGCTTCCGTCGGCTCGGCGGGTATGGCGGATGCGGCAGGTACGGCCATCGATGCAATTCCTCTATAGGGGCAATGTCGTGCAGATGGGGCTCATTATCGAAAGAAAGCGCTGCCTTCGATGCCGGGAAAAGAGGGAGAAAAGGGACGCATATCGTTCAATGCCGGCGGGGATGGCCTGTGTCAGGCGAAGGTGTCGATCAGGCCGCGTCCGGATTGCGGGGGCGGCGGCTGGACGGCCTGCAGGCCGGCAGAGGCGGCCTCGTCCGGCACGGCAAAGCGGGAGGCGATCCGTTGTCCGGGCTGGTCGGAGGTGTCGTTCTGCCGCGGCGTGTCTGCGCTGACCGTCGCCTGCCCCAGCTGGATGCCGGCCTCGTCCATCATTTCCCGCAGCTTGGGCATGGCGGCTTCCAGCGCCTGGCGTACTTCGGGCTGCGCCGAGAAGAAGCTGGCCGTGGCCTGGTCGTTCGAGACGTTGAGGACAATCTGCAGCGGGCCCAGGTTGGGTGGGTTGAGGGTGAGCGAGGCGGTTTGCTGGGCGCCCGCCGTCATCCACACGAGTTTTTCGCCGAGGGCCTGGCCCCAGGCCGTGGTGCCTACCGTCGGGGCCAGTTTGGGGGACGCAGGATCGTTGAGCGCGGGCACGCTTTCAAGCGCTGCCTGCGGGGCGGGGCGCAGAGCCGGATGGCTCATGAGGTCGGACAGGAATTCGCCGGTCTTCATGGCGTCGGACTGCCGGGCGGCTGCCGGCTGGCCCGAAAAAGCGCTGGCTGCGGCAGCCGTCGCGGCAGCGGCGGCCTGAAAATCGGCTTTGCCGGACTGCGCGGGGTCGGTTTTGCGGGCGCCGCGCGCATCGTCGGCCAGATGCAGCA
>DAOMWT010000083.1:0-11401 GCA_035436705.1 Thiobacillus sp.
GGGCAGGGCAATCCGCAGCCGTAAGCGGCTACACCGTGATTACCGCGCCTTTTTCCGGGGTGGTCGCCGCCCGCCACGTCGAGGTGGGGGAAACCGTGACGCCCGGCAGGCCCTTGATGACCGGCTTCGACCCCAAGGACATGCGGGTGATCGCCAACATCCCCCAGTACAAGCTGGCCGAGGTGAAAGCCGCGCTGCGTGTCGCGATTGAAATCCCTTCGCTCGACAAATGGATCGACGCCACCGGCATTACCGTGCTGCCGTCGGCCGATGCCGCCACCCACACCGTCAAGGTGCGCATCGACCTGCCGACCGACCTGGAAGGCGTCATCCCCGGCATGTTCGCGCGGGCGCATTTTTCGGTGGCCAGCGCGCGCAAGCTCACCATCCCCTCGACCGCCGTGGTGCGCCGTTCTGAAATCACCGCGGTCTACGTGGTGAACCAGGACAAGGTGAGCCTGCGGCAGATTCGCCTGGGCACCCCCAATGCGCGCGGACAGGTAGAGGTGCTGGCCGGCCTCAATCCTGGCGACGTCATTGCGCTCGAACCGGTCAAGGCGGGGATTTATGCCAAAAGCGCCGCCAATCGGCCCATCCAGTAAGCAGGGATACGCATGGGACTCTCCGGACGCGTCGCCCGTTTCTTCCTCACGTCCCAGCTCACCCCGCTGATCGCGCTGATCGCGGCCCTGCTGGGACTGTTCGCCATCCTGGTCACGCCGCGCGAGGAAGAGCCGCAGATCAACGTGACCATGGCCAACGTGTTCATCCCCTTCCCCGGCGCCTCGGCGAAGGACGTGGAGGCGCTGGTCGCCACCCCCGCCGAGCAGGTGCTGTCGCAGATCGCCGGCATCGAACACATCTATTCCGTGTCCAAGCCCGGCATGGCGGTGCTGACCGTGCAATACCTGGTCGGGCAGGACCGCACCCAGGCGCTGGTGCGGCTGTACGACGCCGTTCAGGCCAACCGCGACTGGGTCTCGCCCGAACTCGGCGTCGGCGAACCCATCATCAAGCCGCTCGGCATCGACGACGTGCCGATCGTCACCGTCACCCTGTGGACGCGCGACGAGACACGCGGCGCCTACGAACTGGAGCAGGCTGCGCACGCCGCCGAAATCGAGCTGAAGCGCATCGCCGGCACCCGCGAGGTCACCACCGTCGGCGGCCCCGGCCGCGCGGTACGGGTGATGATGGATCCCGACCGCATGGCGGCATTCGGCATCTCGCCGCAGGACATCCGCGACGCCCTGCAGGTCGCCAACGCGGCGCAGCCATCCGGCACGCTGGTATCCAACAACCAGGAAATCCTGGTGCAGACCGGCACCTTCCTCACCGGCGCCGAAGACGTCAGGCAGCTGGTGATCGGCGTCGCGCAAGGCCGCCCGGTCTACATGAGCGACATTGCCAGCGTCGTTGCCGGCCCCGACCAGCCCACCCGCTACGTCTGGCACGGCCCCGGCGCAGGCGGCGCCCACCAGGCCGACAAGGGCCAGACCTATCCGGCGGTGACGCTCGCCATTTCCAAAAAGCCGGGCGAAAACGCGGTCGACGTGGCGGAAAAGGTGATTGCCCGCGTCGACGCCCTGCAGAACAGCGTGCTGCCCGAAGGCATCGAAGCCAGCGTCACCCGCAACTACGGCGCCACCGCCGACGACAAGGCCAAGAAGCTGATCCAGAAGCTGATTTTCGCCACCGCCTCGGTGGTGCTGCTGGTGCTGTTCGCCATCGGCCGCCGCGAGGCGCTGATCGTCGGCGCGGCGGTGCTGCTGACGCTGGCCGCCACGCTGTTCGCCTCGTGGGCGTGGGGCTTCACGCTCAACCGGGTATCGCTGTTCGCGCTGATCTTCTCGATCGGCATCCTGGTCGACGACGCCATCGTGGTGGTGGAAAACATCCACCGCCGCATGGGGCTCGACCACGACGGCATGGAGGCGATCATCCCGCGCGCGGTCGACGAAGTCGGCGGCCCGACCATCCTCGCCACCCTCACCGTCATCGCCGCGCTCTTGCCGATGGCCTTCGTCTCCGGCCTGATGGGGCCGTACATGAGCCCGATCCCGATCAACGCCTCGATTGGCATGCTGATCTCGCTGGCGATCGCCTTCGTCGTCACCCCCTGGCTCGCACTCAAGCTCATCAGACAGGAAGCGCACGCCGGCCACGGCGGCGAACCCAGGCTGCTCGGGCTGTTCCGCACCCGGCTGACCCCCTTTCTGCGCGGCGTCGAAGGCCGCGGCGCGCGCCGCAAGCTGTGGCTGGGCATCGGCCTCGCCATCCTGCTGTCGGTCGCGCTGCCGGCGGTGCAGCTGGTGATCCTGAAAATGCTGCCGTTCGACAACAAGTCGGAATTCCAGATCATCGTCGACCTGCCGGTCGGCACGCCGTTGGAGAAAACCGCGCAGGTGTTGAGCGAAATGGGCACGGCCGTCGCGCAGGTGCCCGAAGTCACCGACTACCAGGCCTATGCCGGCACCGCGGCGCCGATCAACTTCAACGGCCTGGTGCGGCAGTATTACCTGCGTTCCGGCCCCGAGGTCGGCGACCTGCAGGTCAACCTGGTCGACAAGCACGCGCGCGACCGCAAGAGCCACGAGATCGCGCAGGCGATCCGCCCGGCGGTCGAGGCGGTCGCCAGAAAGCACGGCGCCGACGTCAAGGTGGTCGAAGTGCCGCCCGGTCCGCCGGTGATGTCGCCGATCGTCGCCGAAATCTACGGCCCCGATTACGACGCGCAGATCCAGGTCGCCAAGCAGGTGCGCAAGGTATTCGAGCAGTCCGAGGGCATTGTGGCGATCGACGACACGGTGGAGGACGACGCCCAGCGCTTCGTGCTGCGCGTCATGCAGAACAAGGCGGCGATTGCGGGGGTGGCGCAGAAGGATATCGTCGCGGCGATGCGGATGGGGCTGGCGGGCGAGAACGTCACCCCCATCCACGGCAGCGGCGCCAAATACGAGATCCCGGTGCGCATCACGCTGCCGCCGGAGCGCCTGAGCGGCATCGACGAACTGCTGAAATTGACCGTGCGCGGCAACGACGGCCAGTTGATCCCGCTGTCCGAACTGGTGGAAGTGATGCCGAGCGAGCGTGAAAAGACCATCTACCACAAGGATCTGCTGCCGGTGGTATTCGTGTTCGGCGACACCGGCGGCAAACTGGATTCGCCGCTGTATGGCCTGTTCGGCATGCGCGACGCGCTGAAAGACCGGCCGCTGGAACAGGGCGGCACGCTGGCCGAATATTTCATCCGCCAGCCGGCCGATCCCTACGCCGGATTCAGCCTGAAATGGGACGGCGAATGGCAGGTGACGTACGAAACCTTCCGCGACATGGGCATCGCCTATGCCGTCGGGTTGATCCTGATCTACATCCTGGTGGTGGCGCAGTTCAAGAGCTATCTGACGCCGCTCGTCATCATGGCGCCGATCCCGCTCACCATCATCGGCGTGATGCCCGGCCACGCCCTGCTCGGCGCGCAGTTCACCGCCACCTCGATGATCGGTATGATCGCGCTGGCCGGCATCATCGTGCGCAACTCCATCCTGCTGGTCGATTTCGTCAACGAGCAAGTGCGTGGCGGAATGGATTTCCAGGAGGCGGTCATCCAGGCCGGAGCCACCCGCGCCAAGCCGATCGTGCTGACCGGGCTGGCGGCCATGATGGGCGCCTTCTTCATCCTCGACGACCCGATTTTCAGCGGCCTCGCAGTGTCCTTGATTTTCGGCATTTTCGTCTCCACCCTGCTTACGCTGGTGGTGATTCCGGTGCTGTATTACGCCGCCAATTACCGCAAATTTTCTTCTTCGAACCAGGAGTTATCCCATGACCGTTGAGCGTATGGTCCGCATCATTGCCGGATTTTTCATCATGCTGTCGCTGGCGCTGGCGCATTTTTCCGGCAGCGCCGACATGACCCGGCTGTCGTGGCTGTGGTTCACCGCCTTCGTTGGCTTCAACCTGTTCCAGTCCGGCTTCACCCGTTTCTGCCCGCTGGACATCATGCTTAAAAAAGCCGGGCTCAAACCAGGCTGCGGCCTGTAAGCGGAGACATTCATGGATACGCAATTCCTGCAGGACAACTGGATGCTGCTGGCGCTGGCGCTGGCGTCGGGCGCCATGCTGGCCTGGAACTTCATCGGCGGCTCCCTCTCCGGCGTGGAACAGGCCGACACCCTGAAGGCCACCCGGCTGTACAACGACGACGCGCTGGTGCTCGACGTGCGCGAGGACAAGGAATACGCGGCCGGCCACATACCGAAAGCCAGGCACATTCCGCTCGGCCAGCTGGCCGGCCGCCTGCAGGAACTCGACAAGTTCAAGGACAAGCCGATCCTGGTCGCCTGCCGCAGCGGCCAACGCTCGGCGCGCGCCTGCGGCACGCTGAAAAAAGCCGGCTTCAAGACCGTGTACAACCTGGCGGGCGGCATCATGGCGTGGGAACGCGCCAACCTGCCCGTCACCAAGAAATAAGGAACCCCCATGGCTAAAGTCGTGATGTATTGCACCGCCGTCTGTCCCTATTGCGTGGCTGCCGAGCGCCTGCTCAAAAGCCGCGGTGTGACTGAAATCGAGAAGATCCGCATCGACCTCGACCCGGCCAGGCAGGACGAAATGATCGCCCGCTCCGGCGGCCGCCGCACCGTGCCGCAGGTGTTCATCGGCGACACCCACGTCGGCGGCTTCGACGACACCTCGGCGCTGGACGCGGCGGGCGAACTGGTGCCCCTGCTCGCCCGTGCCTGACGCGCACGCTTGAGTTTCCGGCGCACGCCCCCACCTTGAAGCGAAGACCCTTCGCTTCAAGGAATCCCGATGGAACTCGCCTGCCCCCACTGCCTCGCCGTCAACCGCGTGCCGGACGGCCGCCTGGCCGACGCGCCCAAATGCGGCCAATGCGGCGCGCTGCTGCTGCCCGGCAAGCCGGTCGACCTGACCGCCGGCAGTTTCGACCGTTTCATTTCCCGCGCCGGCCTGCCGGTATTGGTCGATTTCTGGGCCGACTGGTGCGGCCCCTGCAAGATGATGGCGCCGGTATTCCAGCAAGTCGCAGCCGAGATGGGCACACGCGTGCGCTTTGCCAAGGTCGACACCGAGGCCCATCCGCAGGTGTCGATGCGCCACCACATCCGTGGCATTCCCAGCCTGATCCTGTTCAGGAACGGACAGGAGGCGGCGCGCACCTCGGGCGCGATGGACGCATTCGCACTGAAACACTGGCTGGCGTCACAAGGCATTCAATAAGCGCGTGTAAAATGCGCACCATCCCCGGAGCGCAGGCTCCGGTTTTCTTATCCAGGGAGACCTCATGGCCGACGAACAACAACCCGTATTCAATATCGAAAAGCTCTTCGTCAAGGATCTGTCGGTGGAAGTACCCAACGCCCCCGCCATTTATCTGGAACGCGAAGCGCCGCAGATCGACGTCAACATGTCGACCGAAAGCCATGCGCTGGGCGAAGACCTGTACCACACCGGCATCACCGTCACCGTCACCGCCAAGATCGGCGACAAGACCATGTTCCTGGTCGAATGCTGCCAGGGCGGCATCTTCCGCATCCAGAATGTGCCGCAGGATCAGCTGCCGATGGTGCTCGGCATCGGCTGCCCCAACATCGTCTTCCCCTATCTGCGCGAGACCGTGTCCGACGTGGTGATCCGCGCCGGCTTCCCGCCGCTGCTGCTGAACCCGGTCAACTTCGAAGCGCTGTACCTGCAGCAACAGCAACCGGCTGCCGCCGCGCAGACGCATTGAAATTGCGACTGCGCCCCTCCGGCTGGCTGCTGGCAACCGGCCTGCTGCTGGCCCTGGCGCACCCCGCCGCGGCACTGGAATACCGCAGCACCGGGCGCGCCGCCCTGCTGTACGACGCACCTTCGACTGCTGCCGGCAAAATCGCCATCGCCGGCAGCGGCCTGCCGCTTGAAGTCATCGTCGACATCGAGGCCTGGGCCAAGGTGCGCGACCATAGCGGCCGGCTGGCGTGGATCGAGAAATCCGCCCTCGGTGGCGCAAGAACCGTCATGGTCAAGGCCGAATCCAGCATCGTCCGGCAACAGCCGCGCGCCGACGCCGGGATCGTGTTTCGTGCCGCGCACGGCGTCCTGCTCGAAGTCACCGGCGAAATGGACAGCTACGGCTGGCTGCCGGTGAAACACGCCGACGGCCTCACCGGCTGGCTGCCGGTGCACGAGGTATGGGGGCGATGAAGCTGTCGGTCCTCGGTGCGGGCGCCTGGGGCACTGCGCTGGCGGCCAGTTGGGCACCGCACCACAGCGTCACCCTGTGGGGACGCAACGCGGCCGAACTCGATGCCATGCAGGCGAGCCGCGTCAATGCGCGCTATCTGCCCGGCTGCCCGCTGCCGGACACGCTGCGCTTCAGCCCGGATTTCAGCGCTGTCGTCGGCAGCGCCGAACTCCTCGTCATCGCCGTCCCCAGCAGCGGCCTGCGCCCCACGCTGAGCGCGCTCGCCCGGCACTCCGGCCTGCCGCCGCTGGTCTGGATCTGCAAGGGATTCGAGCCCGGCAGCCGCAAGCTGCCGCACCAGCTCATCGCCGAGCTGCTGCCCGGGCACACGCAAACCGCCGTGCTGTCCGGCCCCAGTTTCGCCCAGGAAGTCGCGCAAGGCCATCCCACCGCGCTGACGCTGGCTGCCGACGACACCGCGCTGGCGCAACGCCTGTCCGAAATACTGTCCGGCCAACGCCTGCGGCTTTACGCGCATGACGACGTCATCGGCGTCGAAATCGGCGGCGCACTGAAAAACGTCATGGCCATTGCCGCCGGCATCTGCGACGGCCTGCAGCTCGGCCACAACGCCCGCGCCGCCCTCATCACCCGCGGGCTGGCCGAGATGACCCGGCTCGGCGTCAGACTCGGCGGCCGCTTCGAGACCTTCATGGGGCTGTCCGGCCTCGGCGACCTCATCCTCACCGCCACCGGCGACCTCTCGCGCAACCGCCAGGTCGGCCTGCGGCTCGCGCGCGGCCGGCCACTCGCCGCCATCCTCGCCGAACTCGGCCATGTCGCCGAAGGCGTCACCACCGCACGCGAGGCCGACGCGCTCGCAACCGAACGGGGCGTCGACATGCCGATCACCCGCGCCGTCTGCCGGATGCTGTTCGACGGCCTGCCTGCCACGCAGGCGGTCGATGCCCTGCTGAACCGGGAAATCAAGGCCGAGTTCTGAGGCAGTCGCCGCGCCACACTTGTCCGGCATCCAGCCCCGTCTTACAGCATTCGGCCGCGGTCTTGTCCTCGGCGCAGCTGCCCTTGAAAAGCTTTGCGAGCTGATCGCGTCGCTGCCCCGCCCGGACGGGGTGTGCTTGTTTTGCACGCCTTTGGCGATGCCCTTCGACTGCACCGACATATCGCCCCAATTGACAGTGAAAACACCGTTTCCGGTGGAGCCGATAGACTGCGGCCTTGAGATTCGCAAGAACATCGTTCAAGGGATCTGGCATGCATCCGGCAGGCAGTGCCTCATCTTGGGTCAACCGCGGTCGGCTTACAGCATGAAGGATCAGCGCAATGCCACGGACCAGTATTTCGCTGTTTGCCCGCTTGCGCTCATTCGTGCCGCAAGGCGTCGATCGGGTTGAGGCCGGCCGCCCGGCGCGCCGGGAAGAAACCGAAGATCACGCCGATGGCGGCGGAAAAAAAGAAGGACAGCAGGTTGATGCCGGGGTCGAACAGATAGGGCACGTTCATCAGTCCGGCAAGGAAGATCGATGCAGTGGTGGCGATCACGATGCCGATCAGGCCGCCCAGGCTCGACAGCACCACCGCCTCGATGAGGAACTGCAGCAGCACCTCTCTTTCCAGAGCGCCGATGGCGAGGCGGATGCCAATCTCGCGGGTGCGCTCGGTGACCGACACCAGCATGATGTTCATGATGCCGATGCCGCCCACCAGCAGACTGACAGCCGCGACGGCACCAAGCAGCATGGTGAGGATCCTGGTGGTGCTGGTCAGTGTTTCGGCGATCTGCCGGGTATCCATCACACGGAAATCGTCGTCCTCGTTTTCACCGATTTTGCGGCGCTCGCGCAGCAACAGGGTGAGCTGCTCCTTGGCCGCGTCGATCGAGGCGCCCTCCTTGACCGAGATGCTCAGGCGGCCGATATCCTGGTTGCCCGAGAGCCGCCGCTGCACGGTGCGAAGCGGCATCACCACCACATCGTCCTGGTCCGATCCCATGGACGACTGGCCCTTGGCCTTCAGCAGGCCGATCACCTCGCAGGAAAACTGTTTGATGCGGATCTGGCTGCCCACCGGGTTTTGCCGGCCGAACAGCTTGTCGCGCACGGTGTCACCGATCACGCACACTGCCTTGCCCGACCGCTCCTCGGCTTCGCTGAAGCCGCGACCGGCAGCGATTTCCCAGTTCCCAGCCTCGAAATAATCATTGCTGCTTCCGGTAATCGCGGTGGTCCAGTTGTTGGCCTGGTACACCGCAGTCGCCGATTTGTTCACCACCGGCGCGACCAGCCTGACGCCGGCGATCTGGTGGCGCACGGCCTCGACATCGGCGCTCTTGAAGGGAGCGCCCGGCACGGCACCGGGGCCGAAGCGCTGGCCCGGCATCACCATCAGCAGGTTGCTGCCCATGCTGGATATCTGGTCCGACACCGATTTCGTCGCGCCGTTGCCGAGCGTGACCATGGTAATGACGGCAGCGACGCCAATGACGATACCGAGGATGGTGAGGAAGGAGCGCATCAGATTGCGCCGGATCGAGCGCAGCGCGAGCTGCAGTGTATTCCACAACATCAGGCGTCTTCCCCGTTGCGGCGGTCGCTGTCGACGCGGCCGTCGACGAAGCGGATGATGCGCTTGGCATGCGCGGCCATGTCGGGTTCGTGGGTGACCATCAGCACGGTGATGCCCAACTCGCGGTTAAACCCGCTGATCAGGTTCATGATTTCCTGGCTGGTGTGGCTGTCGAGGTTACCGGTCGGCTCGTCCGCAAGCAGCACGTGAGGGCGGGTGACAATGGCGCGGGCGATGGCGACGCGCTGCTGCTGACCGCCGGAGAGTTCGGCAGGCGTATGGTGCTCCCAGCCATCGAGGCCCACCTGTCCAAGGGCGGCACGTGCCGCAGCATGACGTTCGGCCGCCGGCTCGCCGCGATAGATCAGCGGCAGCTCGACGTTCTCCAGCGCGGTGGTGCGCGACAGCAGGTTGAAGCCCTGGAACACGAAGCCTAGGTAATTGCGCCGGAGCAGCGCGCGCGCGTTGCGCGACAACTGTTCGACCTTCACGCCCTCGAATTCGTAACTGCCGCTGGTGGGGGTGTCGAGGCAGCCAAGGATATTCATCGCGGTCGACTTGCCGGAACCGCTTGGGCCCATGATGGCGACGAAATCGCCGGTATCGATGACGAGATCGATGCCCTTCAGCGCCTGGAACGCCGCCTGCCCGCTGCCGTAGGTCTTGGTGATGCCGGACAGCCGGATCAGTGCCGCATCGCTCATGGCTGCGCGCCCAGGGCCTCGGTGATCACCTGCATGCCTGCCTTGAGTGCCCCGCCGGTGACCTCGGTCACGCGGCCGTTGGTGGCGCCGGTTTTGACGTCGAGGGCGGCCGGCTCGCCGTCCTGCAGCACCCACACACGCTGCGTGCCGCTGGCATTGGGCGTCGGCTTGACCTTTCTGGCCTGCCTCGGCATGCGCGGCATCAGGGCGCCCATCACGCTGCCGCCGGATTGCTTCTCGGCGGCAGCGGGAGGCGCCGGAGTGAAGCGCAGCGCGGCGTTCGGTACCAGCAGCACGTTTTCGCGGATGAGCGTGGTGATATCGGCGGTGCCGGTCATGCCGGGCCGCAGACTGAAGTCATCGTTGTCGACTTCGAGCACGGTGAGATAGGACACGACGCCTTCCGCTTCCCGGGCGCCATAGCCAACCCGTGTGATGACGGCGCTGTATTCGCGCCCGGGCCATGCATCGACGCTGAACGTGGCCTTCTGCCCGGCTTTCACCTGGCCGACGTCAGCCTCGTCGACGTCGACCTGCAGCTCCATCTTGGTTAGGTCTTCGGCCAGCTTGAACAGCACCGGCGCCTGGAACGAGGCCGCCACGGTCTGGCCCGGGTCGACCTGACGCGACAGCACCACGCCATTGATCGGTGAGCGGATGCTTGCCTTGCCGAGGTTGGTCTCGTCCGACTGCAGTGTGGCACGCGCCTGGGTCACGCTGGCACGGGCGCTGGCGACGTTGGCTTCGGCACGCTTCAGATTGGCTTCGGCGGTGTCCATTTCAGTCCTGGACGGCACCTTGCCGCCGGACAGCTGCGACACTTGCTGGTAGCGGGCAAGCGTTGCGCGCGCTTCCGCAACCGTGGCCTGCGCCTGCAGCACCTGCGCCTCGGCCGCAGTGAGGCTGGCGCGCGATTTCGCGACCGCATCCTGCAGCCTGGACAGGTCCAGCTGCGCCAGGATCTGGCCCTTTTTCACCTCGTCGTTATCGTCGACGTAGACCTTGTCGACGATGCCGGAAAGTTCGCTTCCAACATCCACCGTGTTGGTCGGCTGCAGGTTGCCGGTGGCGGACACCTTGACCACCAGCGTGCCGAGTGTGGCCGCTTCGGTCGTGTAGCGCGGCGCAGCCTTGTCTTCGCCGGAACGCAGCAACAGCCAGGCCGCAACGGCAATCGCCAGCAGTGCGCCAGCCAGCCACAGCCAGCGCCCTGAAGACAGGCCACCGGATCTGGCTGCGAGAAGTTGCTTCAGGGCGGGGCCCTGCTTGGCTTGCGAAGTGTTGGGATCGTTCATGGAGCGTCCTTGTCGGCCGGGCGGGTTTCGGTTTGCGGCGACCAGCCGCCGCCCAGCGCCTTGTACAAACGGATGAGCGCCAGCACGCTGTCGGCGCGGCTGCCGGCGAGACTGTCCTCGGCGGATAGCACGCTGCGTTCGGTGTCGAGCACCGGCTGGAAATCGATCAGGCCAGCACTGTAGCGCTGCTGCGCCATCTGCGCCGCGTTGCGAGCCGATTCGGCGGCATTCGCCAGCGCCTCGACGCGCTCGCGGTTGCGGGCAAGCGCGACCAGCGCGTTTTCCACCTCCTGCAACGCGGTGAGAACGGCCTGTTCGTACGTCACCTGCGCCTGCTCACGCACGGCGTCCTGGACGTCCACCTGGGCGCGCCGGCGCCCGGCGTCGAAGATGGGGCCGGTAATCCCTGCAAACAGCGACGATGTGGCGGCGTCGCCGCTGCCGAGCGCGCCGAAGGTCAACGCTTCGAGGCCGATCGAGCCCGAGAGATTGAAGGACGGATAGCGTGCCGCTTCGGCCACGCCCACGCGCGCGGTTTCTGCCGCCAGCCGGCGCTCGGCCACGCGCACATCAGGGCGCTGGCGCAGGGCGTCGGCCGGGATGCCGACCGCGATCTGCGCCGGCAC
>DAOMWT010000084.1:0-11095 GCA_035436705.1 Thiobacillus sp.
CCCGGCACCTCGGCCCGCGGCCACGTCGTCGTGGTCGGCGCCGGCTTCGGCGGCGCCACCTGCGCCAAATACCTGCGCAAGTGGGGTCCCAACATCGCGGTCACCCTGATCGAGCCAAACGACAAGTTCGTGTCCTGCCCGATTTCCAACTGGGTGCTGGGCGGCCTGCGCAGCATGGACGACATCACTCATGGCTACGACAGGCTGCCCAGGCACGGCATCCAGATGGTCAGGGACAGCGTCGTCGCCATCGACGCCGGCAGGCGCGTGGTCACGACCCGCGGCGGTGCCAGCATCGGCTATGACCGCCTGGTGCTCGCCCCCGGCATCGAAGTGCTGGGCGACACCGTAAGAGGCTACAAGGAGGCCGAAGCCGCCGGCAAGGTCGTCCACGCCTGGAAGGCCGGTGCCCAGACCGCGCTGCTGCGGCGGCAGCTCGAAGCCATGCCCGATGGCGGCACCTTCGTCATGTCGGTTCCGGCCGCGCCCTACCGCTGCCCGCCCGGACCCTACGAGCGGGCCTGCATGGTGGCCCACTATTTCAAGCAGGCCAAGCCCAGATCGAAGATCATTCTGCTCGACGGCAACGCCGACATCGCGTCCAAGAAAGCGCTGTTCACGTGGGCCTGGAACAGCTTGTATCCGGGCATGATCGACTATCGCCCCAACAACGCGCCGCTTGCGGTGGATGGCGGCAAGATGACCGTCTCCACCGAGTTCGACGACGTCAAGGGCGACGTGCTGAACGTCGTGCCCCGGCAGCGCGCCGGCGAAGTCTGCGATCTGGCCGGTGCACGCAACGACAGCAACAAGGCCTGGTGCATGGTCAATCTCGCCACCTTCGAGTCGACCACCGTTCCCAACGTCCACGTCATCGGCGACTCGGTGCTGTCCAACTTGCCGAAGTCCGGCCACATGGCGACCAACCATGCCAAGGTCTGTGCCGCCGCCATCGTCGAACTGCTGGCTGGCCGTCAGCCCGACCCCATCCCGGTCGTCGCCAACACCTGCTACTCGGCCACCTCCGACACCACCGCAGGCTATGTCGCCAACGTGTACCGTTTCGAAGCCGGCAAGGGCTACGTCAGCGCCCCCGAAGGCGGCGCCACCGCCAAGGGCGACGAACCCAACTTCGTCTTTGCCGAATCCTGGTCGAAGAACATCTGGGCCGAAGTGCTGAGCTGACGGACGCGGCTGTTGCAAACAAGAACGGGGCTGCAGCCCCGTTCTTGTTTGGCGATTCCAGATGGCCCGAACTGACCCGCGCTCACCGCAAGAAAAGTTGTGACGGGTTCAAGGATCAAGCTTCTCGGGTTGCGGCCGATTCACCCTGTAAGGATCGCCCTTCCCCTTCTTTCGCCTGCAGGTAGCGCCATGAAAATCGCCGGCTCGGACATCCAGTTAAGCGGCCAGCATAACCCGGCACGCCATGCGCGAATCCCTGCGCGCCTGGATCGGACCGGAGCGCCCTCACTTCGAGGCGCGCAGCCGGGCGGGCCGAAATGGACCGCGTAGCGACTCCGGGGAAGGCCATGCGGCACAGGAATCCGACGCCGTTTCCGGCGTCCGCGGAGCCGTCGACCACGCCCCGCGCATGCAGATCCTCATCAGCAAGGTGGAAAGCGCTGACCGGCGAAAAGATCCGCGTCCTGTCGATGCAGGATCGGCGGCCCTCGCCGGCGCCGCTAGTCACACCGCGGGGCCATTCTCAGCTTCGCCTTGATGGGGTCGCCGACCTTATATTCCGCCAGGGTCTCCCGGGAAGCCTGAAACTCATGGACGGACCCGTCGGCCGCCCGCAAGGTCAGCCTGCCCTGACCCATGTCCACCTTGGTGACCTGGCCCTCAACCATGGCCGGCGCGCCGGCCTTGCTGCAGTCGGCCGGCTTGTCCTGCGCGATGGCGAGCCCGCTCGAAACCATGAGGCTGCCGGCTACGGCTGCCACCTTCAAAAGCATTCCGTTCTTCATCGCGGCCCCTTCACTTGGTTATGTCGTAAATGGCTCCCGCCGCCGCGCCGACGCCGGTGCCGATCAGCGCGCCTTTGCCGGCGCCGTAACCCGTGCCCGCACCGATGGCGGCCCCCGCTCCAGCTCCGACAGCGGCACCGGTGGCGGTGCCGCAGGACGTGCCGAACACAGTGAAAATCAGCAAACCGGCAATTGCAATTGTCTTCGGGGTCTTCATGATTTGCGCCCTCCGCAACATGGTTCATCCGGATAGCGGGATCCTCGCTACCCCCAGCCTTTCTTTTGCAAGACTGTATTTTTTTCTAGTCGATGCGAGCGACCCCGTCAAACTGAAAGGCCTGTCGAACAGCCGTTTCGGTTGCCGGCCCACCAAGGTCCAGGGGATGTTACGGCAACAAAAAACGGGGCTGCAGCCCCGTTTTATCGATTTCCGCAGAGTGCGGACGCAGTTCGGCCATGCACCCTGAACGGGCTATTTCAAAAACGCCAAGCGGGACACGGTTTTTCCACTAGTTTCGTTCATACACCGCAAAATCAAACCCCAGCGCATCCCCCTTCCCGCCCGTGTGCGACTCGCGCGAAACTTCCCTGAACGCGCTTCGGTCGTAGTCGGGAAAGCGGGCGTCGCCCTCGGCTTCGATATCCACTTCGGTCAGGTACAGGCGGTCGGCGAGCGGGATGGCCTGGGCGTAAAGCTCGGCGCCGCCGATGATGAAGATCTCGTCGGCATCCTGGCACAGTGCGAGCGCGGCGGGAATGGAGCCGGCGATCAGGCAGCCGTCCTTGCAGTAGTCGGGATTGCGGGTGATGACGATGTTGGTGCGCCCCGGCAGCGGGCGGCCGAGCGACTCGAAGGTCTTGCGGCCCATCAGGATGGGATGGTTGAGCGTCAGCGCCTTGAAGTGGGCGAGGTCTTCCGGCAGCCGCCAGGGCAGACGGTTCTCGACGCCGATGACGCGGTTCCGGGCGAGCGCGGCGATGACGCTCACGCGCGGCTTCTTCGCAGCGCTCATACCGCCACCGGCGCCCTGATCGCGGGATGCGGGTCGTAGCCGCCGAGGGTGAAATCCTCGAAGCGGAACGCGAAGATGTCGCGCACAGCGGGGTTCAGCGTCATCGTCGGCAGCGGGCGCGGCGCGCGGCTCAACTGCTCGCGCGTCTGGTCGAGGTGGTTCAGGTACAGGTGGGCGTCGCCGAGCGTGTGGACGAAGTCGCCGGGCTTGAGACCCGTCACCTGCGCCATCATCAGCGTCAGCAATGCGTAGGAGGCGATGTTGAACGGTACGCCGAGGAAGATGTCGGCGCTGCGCTGGTACAGCTGGCATGAGAGCCTGCCGTCGGCGACGTAGAACTGGAAGAAGGCGTGGCACGGCGCCAGCGCCATCTTGTCCAGATCCGCGACGTTCCATGCCGAGACGATGATGCGGCGCGAGTCGGGGTTTTGCTTGAGCGTCTTCACCACCTCGCTGATCTGGTCGATGGTGCCGCCATCGGGCGTAGGCCAGGATCGCCACTGGTGGCCGTAGACCGGGCCCAGGTTGCCGTGCGCATCGGCCCATTCGTCCCAGATCGAGACGCCGTTTTCCTTCAGGTAACGGATGTTGGTGTCGCCCTGCAGGAACCACAAGAGTTCGTGGATGATGGAGCGCAGGTGGCATTTCTTGGTGGTGACGAGCGGAAAGCCTGCGGCGAGGTCGTAGCGCATCTGCCAGCCGAACACCGACAGCGTGCCGGTGCCGGTGCGGTCGTCTTTGCGGGCGCCGTGCTCGAGCACGTGGCGCATCAGTTCGAGATAGGGTTTCATCGTGAAGTGGGTTTAAGGTTTTGCGGGTGCGGCCTGGATCAGCAGCTCATTATCGTTGAATACGGTTTCGCCCCGAACGCCGTCGTAAAACCCCGCGAGCCGGGCGGCAGGCGCCTGACCGTAGATATCCCAGAAGGCGATCTCGAAATCGGCGTTGTCCTGCACGGCCAGGGCCAGCCGTCGGAAGCGCGTTTCGTCCTGCGCCTTCAGCCAGCCGACCAGCAGCATGGACTGGCGATAGAACTCGAAAATATTCAGGCCGAACGCGCCGGCACGGTGACGCTTGTCGGGCACGTCCCGCATGGCGAGGTTGACCCGCCTCCCGGCACGAATCGCGGCGTATGCCTGCGCGTCGGTCGCATACTCGGCGCCGCCGCCTGCCGCGGCAAGCGAAGCCCAGCCTTCGTGGAACCAGACCGGCAGGGTGCTGTGGTAGTGGCCGATGCGCTGCCCCAGATGCAAGTGCGCCAGTTCGTGGGCGAGCAGCGCGGGCAGACGGTGCTTCTCGCGGCCGTCGAGGTTGGGCGACAGGATCAGGCGGTTGTCCGGCACCACCGCGGCGGAAAGCTTCGGCGTCATCACATGGCGCCTGAAGCAGTCGTCGCTGCCGCACACATAGATGCGCGGCGGACGGGCAAACGGCCGGTAATGCGCCGCCTCGACCCGCGCGATGGCGGCCGGCAGCGCCTCCGCCACGCGAGCGCCGTAGGCGTCATAGCCCGGCTCGACCCAGACGCGCGCATCGCCTGCCAGCGGGACGAAGCTGTCGATCGGGCGCAGTGCGCGCGGCTCGCTCACGGTGAGCGCGCAGCCCGACAACAGCGTCAGCGCCGCGATCACGCCCCAGCGTCGCATTCCGGTTCCATCACCTGCCAGCGGCCGTCGATCAGCCCCTGCAGCGGCGGGTACTGTTTCTTGTAGGCCATCTTGCGGCTCTCGGCGATCCAGTAGCCAAGGTAGAGATAGGGCAGTTCCAGCCGCTTCGCCAGTTCGACCTGCCACAGCACGCCGTAGACGCCGAGGCTGTCCTGCGTGCGCGCGGGATCGAAGAAGGTGTAGACCGCCGACAGGCCATCCTCGATCTGGTCGATCAACGAGACCATCGCCAGCGTGTCGCCGTCGCGGAACTCGACCATCACGGTGTCGACGTTGGATGACAGCAGGAACTGGGTGTACTGGTCGGGGCCATCGCGGTCCATGCCGCCGCCGGCATGGCGGCTGCCGAGATAGCTGCGGTACAGCGCGTAATGGTCTTCCCTGAAATCGAGCGGCAGGAAACGGGCGGCCAGGTTCCGGTTGCGCTTGAGACAGCGGCGCTGGGTGCGGTTGGGAACAAAGCCGGCGACGTCGACCCGCACCGGCACGCAGGCGTGGCAGTGCTCGCAATGCGGGCGATAGGTGAACTGCCCGCTACGGCGAAAGCCGGCGCGGATCAGCGCGCTGTAGGCATGGCCGTCGATCAGGTGGGTGGGCGTGGCGACTTGCGAGCGCGAGCGTCGGCCCGGCAGATAGCTGCAGTCGTAATGCGCGGTCAGGTAAAACTGGATGCGCTGGAACGGCGGTTCAGTCGGATACATCGAAATTCCATGGGCCGGGCCGATGCGGCAAGTTTACCAACTCCGCCAGCCGCGCTGTAAACACCGTGCGCGGCAGCGTGCGCGCGCCCAGGCTGGCCAGATGGGGGGTCTCCATCTGACAGTCGATGAGGCCGAATTCCCAGCGCCGCAGCTGCTGCGCCAGGCGCACCAGCGCAAGCTTGGAGGCATCGGATTCGCGGCTGAACATCGATTCGCCGTAGAACATGCGGCCGATCGCCACGCCGTACAAGCCGCCGACCAGTCTGCCGTCGTGCCAGGTTTCCACCGAATGCGCGTAGCCGGCATCGAACAGGCGGCGGTAGGCCGCCACCATCACGGGGGAAATCCAGGTGCCGGATGCACCGCCACGCGGCGCGGCGCAGGCGTGCATCACGTCGGCAAACGCGGTGTCCACCCGTACCTCGAAACCGGCGTTGCGGATACGCTTGGCCAGCGAGCGGGTGACGCGCACCTCGCCGGGCACCAGCACCATGCGCGGATCGGGACTCCACCACAGGATGGGCTCGCCGGGATTGAACCAGGGAAAGATGCCGTGGCGATAGGCATCCAGCAGGCGCTCGACCGACAGGTCGCCCCCCATCGCCAGCAGGCCGTTGGGGTCGGTTAGCGCGGTTTCGACTGCAGGAAAAACTGTGGCTTTTTGGAGACGTTCGGGCATGCCGCCATGGTAGCGGATTCATTTTGGCTTGCGTCCTGATTGTTTACTTATTATGATATGAATGTCTTATTTATACTCTTATCTTTTTTCAACAGGAGCCGTGAACATGAAGAATTCCCTGCTTGCCCTTGCACTGATTGCCGCCCTGCCCGCCTCCGCCCTGGCTGACAACTGGATGATGCGCGCGCGCGCCATCCAGATCGCCCCCGACGTCAAGTCCTCCAGCCTGCCGGGCCTCGACGTATCCGACGAATGGGTGCCGGAAATCGACTTCACCTACTTCATCACGCCCAATATCGGGGTGGAACTCATTCTCGCCACCGCACGCCGCGAAATAACGCTGAACGGTGCCAGCCTCGGCAAGCTGAGCAACCTGCCGCCCACGCTGACGCTGCAGTACCACTTCAATCCCACGCCGGTGATCAAACCCTATGTCGGCGTCGGATTGAACTACGCCCGCTTCTATAATGTCGATCTTGCTCCCGGCCTGAGTGTCGAGAAAGACAGCTTCGGCGGCGCCCTGCAGGCGGGCGTGGACATTGCGGTAACCAAGAATGGCTATATCAACCTCGACGTCAAGAAAATATGGATCGATACCGACGTCAAAAGCAACGGCGTCAAGCTCACCCATCTGGATATCAATCCGTGGGTGTGGGGTATCGGCTACGGGTTCCGTTTCTGATAACAAGCTGCACCTGACGCCTGCGGCCGGCCCGATCTCTCTCCCGGGTTTGCCGCGCCATAGCGTTCTCCTGCGGGGCGATGCGTGAGTACTTCTCCTGGGCTCACGGCCGCCCTGTCTTTTTCGGACTGCTTCCACTGCGGCCTGCCGGTGCCGGACGGCGCCCACTATCCCATCAAGTTCGAAGGTGAAACCCGCCCGGCGTGTTGCCGTGGCTGCCAGGCGGTGGCGCAGACCATCATCGACAGCGGCCAGGGCGCCTACTACGCCCATCGCACCGCGTTGCCGGCGACTCCGCAACAGGCCGAGGCCGAACTGGCGCAGCTGGGGCTCTACGACCTGCCCGAGATCCAGGAAAGCTTCGTGCGAACGGAAGCGGAAAACATCCGCGAAGCCGCGCTGATCCTCGAAAACATCGTCTGCGCCGCGTGTATCTGGCTGAACGAGCGCCACATCGCAGGACTGCCGGGCGTGCTGTCGGTGGAGATCAACTACGCCACGCGCCGCGCGCGGGTACGCTGGGACAACGGCCGCATCCAGCTGTCGGCGATCCTGAAGGCGGTGTCCGACATCGGCTACATCGCCCACCCGTTCGACCCTGGCCGCTCCGACGATATCCACAAGCGCGAACGCAACACCGCGATCAAGCGGCTTGCCATCGCCGGACTCGGCATGATGCAGGTGATGATGTACGCGCTGCCGGCCTACACCGCCACCGACATGACCGACGACATCCGCCTGCTGATGCGCTGGGCGAGCCTGATCCTCACCATTCCGGTCGTGGTGTATTCGGCCTGGCCGTTCTTCATCGGCGCCTGGCGCGACTTCAAGCGCCGTAGCCTGGGCATGGACGTACCGGTGGCGCTGGGCATCGGCACCGCCTTCGCCGCCAGCGTCTACGCCACCTTTTCCGGCCACGGCGAGGTGTATTACGACTCGGTTGCCATGTTCGTCTTCCTGCTCCTGGCAGGGCGCTTTCTCGAAATGAACGCACGCCGCCGCGCCGGCGCCGCGGTCGAGGAACTGGTGAAGCTGATCCCCGCCGTCACCACGCGGCTGCCCGACTGGCCGGCGCGCGACGAAGTGCAGGTGCCGGTGGCCCGGCTGGCAGTCGGCGACCACGTGCTGGTGCGTCCCGGCGAAACCCTGCCCGCCGACGGCGTGGTGATCGAGGGCGATAGCGCGGTGAGCGAGGCGATGCTCACCGGCGAATCGCTGCCGGTGTCGAAAACCGTGCACTCGCAGGTGGTCGGCGGCAGCCTCAACCAGGCCAGTCCGCTGGTGGTGCGGGTGGACAAGCTCGGTGCCGACACCCGGCTCGCCTCCATCGTGCGTCTGCTCGACCGCGCGCAGAGCGAGAAACCGCGCATCGGCCAGTTGGCCGACCGCGCCGCCGCCTGGTTTGTCGGCCTGCTGCTGCTGATCACTGTTGTCGTCGGACTGGTCTGGTACGCCATCGATCCGTCGAAAGTGCTGTGGATCGTGGTATCGATCCTGGTCGTCACCTGCCCCTGCGCACTCGGACTCGCCACCCCCGCCGCGCTCACCACCGCGACCGGCCGGCTCACCCGGCTGGGCCTCTTGACCACGCGCGGCCATGCGCTGGAGACGCTGGCGCGCGCCACCGACCTGGTATTCGACAAGACCGGCACGCTCACCCACGGCCGCCTCTCCGTGCGCCGCGTGGTGCCGCTGGGCGGGCGCAGCGAGCGCGAAGCCGGCATGCTGGCCGCAGCGCTCGAAGCCGGCTCGGAACACCCCATCGCCAAGGCATTGCGCGAAGTGGCCGCGCCCGCCGCGATCGCCAGACAGATCCGCAATACGCCGGGGCGCGGCGTCGAAGGCGCGATCGAAGGCCGCGTGTACCGGCTGGGTGCGCCGGCCTTTGCCGTCGCCCGCGGCCTCCCTCCGACGCCGCCAGAACCGGACGGTGGCGCCAGCTGGGTCGCACTGGCCGAAGATGGCGAACTGATCGCCTGGTTTGCCCTGGCCGATACGCCGCGGGCTGATGCCCCGGTCGCGCTCGCCGCGCTGCAAAAACAGGGCCTGCGCCTGCACCTGGTGTCGGGCGACGCCGCAGGCGCGGTACAGGCGGTCGCACAGCAGCTCGGCATCGCGGAATGGCACGCCGGTGCCCTGCCGGAAGACAAGCTCGCCTACGTCAATGCGCTGCAGCAGCAGGGCCGCATCGTCGCCATGGTGGGCGACGGCATCAACGATGCGCCGGTGCTGGCCGGCGCGCAGGTATCGATTGCCATGGGCGAAGGCGCCGACGTCGCGCAGGCCGCCGCCGACATGGTGATGCTGGGCAGCCGGCTGGCCACGCTGTCCGAAGGCGTCGCGCTCGCTCGCAAGACTCGGCACATCATCCGCCAGAACCTCGGCTGGGCGCTCGGCTACAACCTCATCGCCATTCCCGCCGCCGCGCTCGGCTACGTCACGCCGTGGATCGCCGGCATCGGCATGTCGGCGAGCTCGCTGCTGGTGGTGCTGAATGCGCTCCGGCTCTCCAATTTCAGCCAGCCCGCCGATGACGGCAGCCTCAAGGCACAGGATTCAAGGCTCGCCGCGCAAGAGCCAAGCCTCTGAGCATGGACATCCTGCTCCTGCTCATCCCCTTGAGCCTCGTCATCGTCGGCGTCATCGCCTGGATCATGCTGTGGGCGGCCAAAAACGGCCAGTTCGACGACCTCGAAGGGCCGGCGCACAGCGTCATCATGGACGACGACACCCCACCCAAGCCGAACGATCCGGCCAAGCCCTGAGGCCCGATCGCGTATGCTGTGAATCGTCCTTTCATTTCGCAGCCGGCTCTCCCATGAAGCCTCCCTTTCTCTGGTATTTCGCCAACCCCATGTGTTCGTGGTGCCGGGGATTTTCTCCGGTGATCGAAAGCGTGCGCACGGCGATCGATGCCTGCCTCGCCGCACACGATGCGTCGAACTGACTGGCTGCTCGCAATGCTTGGCGGACTGACCGTGGCGGCGGCGTGCACCAGCGCGGCTTCCCCGCCGCCGATGATCGACGCCCACGCGCACTACTCCGCCCCCGCTGCGGCGGCATTCACGCCGGCCGAGGTGATCGCCAGACTCGATGCCGCCGGGGTGCGCCGGCTGGCGGTGACGAGCTCGCCGCCGCAGCTGGCACAGCGCCTGTACCGGCATGCGCCCGGCCGCATCATTCCGCTGCTCGGCGTCTATGCGTCGGATCTGGACAAGGGCCGCTGGATGCACGACGCCGGTCTGCCGGCGCGGGTCGCCGCGCAGCTGGAACACGGCAGCTGGGCGGGCATCGGCGAATTGCATCTGTTCGCCGGCGACGCCCGGCAGCCGGTGTTCGAACAACTAGTGCGGCTGGCGGCCGCACGCAGGCTGGTGCTGATGCTTCACGGCGACGCCGAAGTGGTCGAGCACGCGTTCGCCATCGCGCCCGAGGTGCGGATGCTGTGGGCGCACCTCGGCACCCGGCCGCAGCCCGGACCGCTGGCCGCCATGCTGGATCGCTATCCCGCCACGCTCTGGATCGACACCTCGGTGCGCGACGAGCGCATCGCGCCGAGCGGCGCCTTGCTGCCGGAATGGCGTGCGCTGTTCGAGCGCTATCCCGATCGCTTCGTGACGGCGGTGGATACCTTCAGCGTGAACCGCTGGCAGCACTACGCAGCCGTCATGGCGCAAATTCGCACCTGGATCGAGCCGTTGCCGCAACCGCTGAGAAACCGGCTGCTGCATGACAATGCGGCGCGGCTGTTCGATGCATTTCCGCCGTTCCCCGCTCGCCCGTAAAATCCCTCCCACCCTCACACTGGAGCTTTTCCGATGGCCCGTTTTCCCCTGTTTTACGCCACGCTGTTTCTCGGCGCGCTGATGTCCGGCGCCACTGGCTGCAGCGCCAGCGAGCCCGGCGCCCAGACCGTTTCCACCGCCCCCGCTGCCGGCCAGCCGGCCAATCCGCGCGTGCTGATCGAAACCGGCAAGGGCAACATCACGCTGGAACTATTCCCCCACAATGCGCCGCAGTCGGCGGCGAATTTCCTCAGCTACGCAAAAAGCGGGTTTTACGACGGCCTGGTGTTTCATCGCGTGATCCCCGGCTTCATGATCCAGGGCGGCGGCATGACGCCGGACATGGCGGAAAAACCCAACGGCGAACCCATCCGCAACGAAGCCGACAACGGCCTGAAGAACCTGCGCGGCACGCTGGCGATGGCGCGCACCGGCGACCCGCATTCAGCGACCTCGCAATTCTTCATCAACGTGGTGGACAACGCGCTTCTCAACCATCGCGGCCAGAGCGTCGCCGGCTGGGGCTACGCGGTGTTCGGCCAGGTGGTCGGCGGCATGGAGGTGGTCGACGCCATCGTCGCGGTGCCGCGCGGCAGCC
>DAOMWT010000085.1:0-10819 GCA_035436705.1 Thiobacillus sp.
CTGTGGCAGGCGGCTTGTACCGGCGGCGGCAAGGTCGCGGGATTCGCGAAGCTGATCGAGGCAATCAAGGCCGCCACGCGCGACCTGCCGCTACCCGAAGCGATCGACCATGTGATCGAGGCTTCGGGACTCGCAGACTACTACCGCGCCGACAAGGACGGCGCGGACCGCCTGGAAAACCTCAACGAACTGGTCAACGCCGCGGCCCTGTTCTCGGAGGAATCCGAAGAAAACACGCTCGACGCCTTCTTGGCCCATGCCGCGCTGGAAGCCGGCGAGCACCAGGCCGGCGCCGGACACGACGCGCTGCAGCTGATGACGGTGCACGCCGCCAAGGGCCTGGAGTTTCACGCGGTGTTCATCACCGGGCTGGAGGAAGGCCTGTTTCCGCACGAGCAGAGCGCGCACGAGGAAAACGGCCTGGAGGAGGAGCGGCGGCTGATGTACGTGGCGATCACCCGCGCGCGGCGCCGCCTGTATCTGTCGCACGCGCAGTCGCGCATGCTGCACGGCCAGATCCGCTACGGCCTGCCGTCGCGCTTTCTGGATGAGCTGCCGGAACAGGTGCTGACGCACCTGAACCGCCGCAGCGACCCTGGCTACCCGTCAAGCGTCCAGCAGCCGGCAAGCGCCTACGGCACAAAGCACCCGGCGCAGACCGGCAACGACACCGGCTACAGGGTGGGGCAGAGCGTCGCCCATGCCAAGTTCGGCACCGGCATCATCATCGACTTCGAGGGGCGCGGGCCGGACGCGCGGGTGCAGGTGAAATTCCGCGAGGCCGGGACCAAGTGGCTGGCGCTGGCCTACGCCAGGTTGTCGCCCGCGTAGGGCGCGGCGTCGTCCGCCCATACCGCGAAAATCGCCTGATACGAGGCATACAGCGAACCGAACAGCACCGGCATCGCCACCAGCAGGCCAAGCAGCATCGGCACCAGCGCGGCAAAAAACAGCAACATCCCGAGCGCGAAACTGTTCACCAGCATCGCCGCCCAGTTTCTGGCTACCGCACGCAGGCTCACCCCCAGCGCGGTGGCCGGACGCGCGCCGCCGAACAGGATCAGCGCAGGCGCAAACCAGGTGGCCATGATCAGCGGAGCAAACAACGCCAGCCCGACCAGCAGCGCGGGCGTGGCCTGATTCAGTATCGCCTGCATTTCCGCTGGCGAAGCACCCTCCTTGGCGGCAGCCATCATCGCCACCGGGTCGAACCCCATGCCGAGCATGACCTGGCCGATCAGCAAGGTGCCCAGCAGTTGCACCGCGCCGACGGCCATCAACGGAATCGCCGGCCCCTGAACTCCAGCCAGAAAATTCGGCAGTTCGAGTTCGCGGCCTTCGTCGAGCGCGCGGTATGCCGCCATGAATCCAGCCACTATCAGCGGCGAAGCCAGCTCCGACAGCGGTCCGCCGATCACGGGAATCAGGCCGAGCGCCATCACCGCGCCGAACAGCGCGCCGAACGCGGCGGACAGCAGAAGGGGGCTCTTTCGATACAGGCGAAAGCCCGCGACCAGCCACTGGAAGCCTTGGCTGGCCGCGACCTTGCGCGGAATGTCTTGATTGGATGCAATAGTCATGCAGCGGATTGGGTTGGTACGGCACGAATCGGCTCGAAAAGGAAACGTTCGAGCCGGGCTGTCATTGACGGGCGCCGCGAACGATCGGGGGCCCCGCCAATGGAATAACCGGTGCGCCTGCAACCGGTCAGAATTCCTTCACCACCCACATCGGCGGCCGCATGCCGGAATCGAGACTGTCCTGCCGTGCAAACTGGCCGTCGCCCTTCTGGTCGATCAGGAAATACGGCTTGCCGACCCTGGGAATGACTTTCAGCATGTACAGCTTGCCGTTGGCGCGGTATTCGACGACGCGGCCCTGGCTGCTCGGCTTGATCGTCACCGCAGGTGCGTCGCCGGGCCCCGGCGCGCCATCCGGGACCGGCTTCAGCCCGGGTGGATGCTCGGGCGGTGTGGCGGCAACGGCAAGGCCGCTCAGCATCAGGGTCAGCAACACAACGGGATAACGCATGGCAGGCTCCAGAAAGCGAATATTGTCAGCTTAGGTCAAAAGGAAACGGGGACTACAGATTGAACTGGATTTCGCGCTCGGCCAGCGACGGCATGAAACCGCGTTTTTCGTAGTGACTGAAGATCGCATCGATCACCTCTTCCGGCCGGTCGATGATGCGCATCAGTTCAACGTCATCGGGGGAAATCATGCCCTCGCCGACCAGGCGGCCCTTCACCCATTCGGCCAGCCCGCCCCAGAATTTCGAGCCCACCAGGATGATGGGGATACCGGCGATTTTTCCGGTCTGCACCAGGGTCAGCGCCTCGAACAGCTCGTCCAGCGTGCCGAAACCGCCCGGCATGACGACGTAGGCCGCGGCGAACTTGACGAACATGACCTTGCGCGCGAAAAAATGCTGGAAAGTCTGGCTGATGTCCTGATACATATTGGCGCTTTGTTCGTGCGGCAGCTGGATGTTGAGGCCGACGCTGGGCGACTTGCCGAAATACGCCCCCTTGTTGGCGGCTTCCATGATGCCGGGGCCGCCGCCGGAGACCACCGAGAAGCCCGCATCGGACAGCTTGCGCGCGATGTCTTCGGTGAGCATGTAATACGCATGATCGGGCGGCGTGCGCGCGCTGCCGAAGATCGAAACCGCCGGACGGATCGACGCCAGCCGTTCGGTCGCCTCGACGAACTCTGCCATAATTCCCAGCATCCGCCACGACTCACGCGCCGAATAATTAATCTCGGCGGCGCGTCCCGGGTCGACAGCGACGGGCAATTTATCCATGTGCATTTTTCGAGCGCCTCGTGAACGATTTCAGTGTAAGCCAACCCAGAAAAATCCTGCTCCTGGTGGACGGCTCGTCCTATCTGTATCGCGCATTTCATGCGCTGCCCGACCTGCGCAATTCGGCGGGTGAACCGACCAATGCGATCAAGGGCGTGCTGGCGATGCTGCACAAACTGCGGAAGGACTACGCGGCCGATTATATCGCCTGCGTGTTCGACGCGAAGGGCAAGACCTTTCGCGACGAGCTTTATCCTGCCTACAAGGCGCACCGCCCGCCGATGCCGGACGATCTGCGCAACCAGATCGACCCGCTGCACGAGGCGATCCGCGCCGAGGGCTGGCCGCTCGTCGTCGTCGACGGCGTCGAGGCCGACGACGTGATCGGCACGCTGGTGCATCACGCCGAGCGGAAGGGGATCCACAGCATCGTCTCCACCGGCGACAAGGACATGGCGCAGCTGGTCGACGACCACGTGACGCTGGTCAACACCATGAGCCAGGAAACGCTCGACGAGGCCGGGGTGGCCGCCAAGTTCGGCGTGCCGCCGGAGCGCATCATCGACTACCTCACGCTGGTGGGCGACACCGTCGACAACATCCCCGGCGTCGCCAAATGCGGGCCGAAAACCGCGGTGAAATGGCTCGCCGAATATGGCACGCTCGACAATCTGCTGGCGCATGCCGACACCATCAAGGGCGCGGTCGGCGACAACCTGCGCGCCGCCCGCGACTGGCTGCCGCAGGCGCGCGCGCTGATCACTATCAAGACCGATGTCGCGCTGCCGTTCGATTTCGACGATCTGGTCCTCGGGCCGCGCGACCGGGACGCACTGCGCACGCTGTTCGAGCGCTACGAGTTCCGCACCTGGCTGCGCGAGCTCGACGCCGCCGCCACCGGCGCGGCCTCGACGCCCGAGCAGGACTGCAGCGGCGAGCATCGCGCCCGCTATGAAACCATCCTGACCGAGGCCCAGCTCGACGCCTGGATCGCCAAATTGGAAGCCGCGCCGGCGTTTGCGCTCGACACCGAAACCACCAGCCTCAACGCGATGCAGGCCGAACTGGTCGGCATCTCGTTCGCCACGGCCCACGGCGAAGCGGCCTACCTGCCGCTGGCGCATCACTATGCCGGCGCGCCTGCGCAGCTTGGCCGGACTGCCGTTCTGGCCAGGTTGAAGCCGCTGCTGGAAAACCCCGAACCCAGAATCATCGGCCAGCATCTCAAATACGACCGCCATATTTTCGCCAATTACGGCATCGCGCTCGGCGGCGTCATCGACGACACGCTGCTGCAGTCCTATGTGCTCGAAGCCCACCAGTCGCACGAACTCGGCAATCTGGCAACGCGCCACCTCGGACTGGCGACGCTCAGCTACGACGATGTCACCGGCAAGGGCGCGTCGCGCATCGGCTTCGAACAGGTGGCGATCGAGCGCGCCAGCGAATACGCGGCGGAAGACGCCGACATCACGCTGCGGGTGCGCGATGCATTGGCACCGCAGATCGCCGCCTCCGACAAGCTGGCTTTCGTGTACAGGAACATCGAACTGCCGGTGGCGCAGATTCTGTTTCGCATGGAACGCGCCGGTGTGCTGCTCGACCGCAACCTGCTCGCGGTGCAGAGCGGCGAGCTTGGCAGGAAGATGCTTGAACTGGAGCAGCGCGCCTATCAGGAAGCCGGGCAGCCGTTCAATCTCGGCTCGCCCAAGCAGATCGGCGACATCCTGTTTACGCAGAAGGGCCTGCCGGTGGTCAAGAAAACCCCGGGCGGGGCACCCTCCACCGACGAGGAGACGCTGGAGCAGCTGGCGCTCGACCACCCCATCGCGCGGGCGATTCTCGACTACCGCGGCCTGGCCAAGCTGAAGTCGACCTACACCGACAAGCTGCCGCAGATGATCGATCCGGCCACCGGGCGGGTGCACACCAGCTATTCGCAGGCGACCGCGGTAACCGGGCGGCTGGCGAGCTCCGACCCCAACCTGCAGAACATCCCCGCGCGCACCGCCGAGGGCCGCCGCATCCGCGAAGCCTTCATCGCGCCGGCCGGGCACGTGCTGGTATCAGCCGACTATTCGCAGATCGAGCTGCGCATCATGGCGCACCTGTCCGACGATGCCGGCCTGCTGAATGCGTTTTCCAGCGACCAGGACATCCACGCCGCCACCGCCGCCGAAGTCTTCGGCGTGCCGCTGGCAGACGTGAATGCCGAGCAGCGGCGCATGGCCAAGGTGATCAATTTCGGCCTGATCTACGGCATGTCGGCGTTCGGCCTGGCCAGCCAGCTCAACCTCGAACGCGCCGCTGCGCAGGCCTGGATCGACCGCTACTTCGCGCGCTACCCGGGCGTGGCCGGCTACATGCAGCGCACGCGCGAGGCCGCGCGCAGCCAGGGCTACGTCGAGACCGTGTTCGGCCGCCGCTTGTATCTACCGGAAATCAACGCGCGCAACCCGCAGCGCCGCCAGGGCGCGGAACGCGCCGCCATCAACGCGCCGATGCAGGGCACCGCGGCCGACCTCATCAAACTGGCGATGATCGCAGTGCAAGGCTGGCTCGATCGCGAAAAACTGGCCAGCCGCCTGCTGCTGCAAGTGCACGACGAACTGATCCTCGAAGTACCGGAAAACGAGCTCGACCACGTGCGCGCCGAGCTGCCGGGGCACATGTGCAATGTCGCGTCGCTCAAGGTGCCGCTGCGCGTAGGCGTGGGAACGGGTCGCAACTGGGAAGCCGCACACTAACCCATCGCCGGTGCCGATGAAAAAAGGCAGCCCGGCCGGGCTGCCTTTCGGTTCGCTGCGCGTTCGCCCTATTTTTTCAGGCTGTCGCGGATTTCGCGCAAGAGCACGATGTCCTCCGGCGGCGCTGCAGGAGCGGCGGGCGGCGCTTCCTTCTTCAGCCGGTTGAGTTGCTTCACCAGGATGAAAACGATGAACGCCAGAATGATGAAGTTGAGCAGGATGGTCAGAAAGTTGCCGTAGGCAAACACCGGAACGCCAGCCGCTTTCACTTCGGCCAGCGTCATCGCCACGCCTTCGGGTACCGTGTCCAGGGCAATGAACAGGTTGGAAAAGTCAAAGCCGCCGGACACCGCGCCAATGAGCGGCATGATGAGATCGTTGACGACCGACTCGACGATCTTGCCGAAGGCAGCGCCGATGATGACCCCAACCGCCAGATCCATGGCATTGCCCTTGACCGCAAACTCCTTGAACTCAGACATGAAACTCATGTTTTCCCCCTGTTTTTCGATGAAAGACAATCTTACCGATGGTAGCCGCTAAGGTGGCATGCTTCCAGTCCGAAATGTAAATTCTCACCGGCTTGGTCGGGACCCGCGACGCGGGTAAAATGCGATCCCTTATGCGTATCGGCAGCCACCTCCTCAAGAACCGCCTGATCGTCGCCCCCATGGCCGGGGTGACCGACCGGCCCTTCCGCCAGCTTTGCAAGAAGCTGGGCGCGGGCATGGCCGTGTCCGAAATGGTGACGTCGAACTCGCTGCTATACGGCTCGGCCAAGACCGCGCGGCGCGCCAACCACGAAGGCGAGGTCGACCCGATCAGCGTGCAGATCGCCGGCGCCGATCCGGCGATGATGGCCGAGGCCGCACGCCACAACGTCGATCGCGGCGCACAGATCATCGATATCAACATGGGCTGCCCGGCGAAGAAGGTATGCAACGTGATGGCGGGTTCCGCCCTACTGCAGGATGAAGCCCTGGTCGGGCGCATCCTCGACGCCGTGGTCAAGGCCGTCCCCGAGGTGCCGGTGACGCTGAAGATCCGCACCGGCTGGGATCGCGAGCACAGGAACGCGCTCAACATCCTGAAGATCGCCGAGAACGCCGGGGTGCAGGCACTGGCAATGCACGGCCGCACCCGCGCCTGCGGCTACACCGGCGAGGCCGAGTACGACACTATCCGCGCAGTGAAGGCGGGGGCCCGCATCCCCATCATCGCAAACGGCGACATCACCACCCCGGAAAAAGCGCAATACGTCCTCGAATACACTGGCGCCGACGCCGTGATGATCGGGCGTGCCGCGCAAGGGCGCCCGTGGATTTTCCGCGAAATCGAGCATTTCCTGGTCACCGGCACGCACCTGCCGCAGCCCGAAGTGGCGGAAATCCACACCGTGCTGCTCGAGCACATCCATGACCTCCATGCCTTCTACGGCGACGTTACCGGCGTGCGCGTCGCGCGCAAGCACATCTCCTGGTACACCAGGGGGCTGATCGGCAGCAGCGCGTTCCGCCACGCCATGAATCAGCTCGACACCGTGGCCGGGCAGCTTGCGATGGTCAACGAGTATTTTGCCCAGGCGGCGCGCGCAGACAGCCGCCTGCGCTACGAACAACAAAACAATAACGCGGACGACATGCCGGCTGTCACACGACTCGCGGCATAAAGGGGAACCTCAAGATGATGGAAGAAAACGAAATCGCTGCCTGCATGCGGCGATCGCTCAACCGCTATTTCAAGGATCTCGACGGGGAGGCACCGAGCGAGATCTACACCATGGTGCTGAGCGCGGTGGAAAAACCCCTGCTGATCTACATCCTCGACCGCGCCGAAGGCAACCAGACGCGTGCTGCCGACATGCTCGGCATCAACCGCAACACCCTGCGCAAGAAGATGCGCGAACACGGCCTCTCCGACTAACTTTCCCCACCCTCGCCAAATGAAGATCCAGCGTGCCCTGCTCTCCGTGTCGGACAAAACCGGCCTCGTCGATTTCGCCCGCACGCTCGCCACGTCCGGCGTCGAACTGCTGTCCACCGGCGGCACCGCCAAGGCGCTGCGCGACGCCGGCCTCGCGGTGATCGACGTCAGCGAATACACCGGCTTTCCCGAAATGCTCGACGGCCGCGTGAAGACACTGCATCCGAAGGTCCACGGCGGCATCCTGGCGCGGCGCGACCTGCCGGAGCACGTGGCGACGATGACCGAACACGGCATGTCTTACATCGACCTGGTGTGCGTCAACCTGTATCCCTTCGTCGCCACGGTGTCCAAGCCGCACACGCTCGACGATGCGATCGAGAACATCGACATCGGCGGCCCGGCGATGGTGCGCTCGTCGGCCAAGAACTACCGCCACGTCGCCATCGTCACCGACCCCGCCGACTACCCCCTGCTGGCGGCCGAAATGCAGGCCAACGGCGGCGCGCTGACCGACGCCACCCGCTTCGCGCTGGCGAAGAAGGCCTTCTCCCATACCGCCGAATACGACGGCGCCATCAGCAACTACCTCACCGCACTCAACGCCAGCAACGAACGCGAGGCCTTCGGCGAAAAGCTGAACCTGCAGTTCACCCGCGCGCAGACCTGCCGCTACGGCGAGAACCCGCACCAGGCCGGCGCCTTCTACGTCGAGGCCAAAGCGCCCGCCGGCACGATTTCAACTGCGCGACAGATCCAGGGCAAGGAGTTGTCCTACAACAACATCGCCGACACCGACGCCGCGCTCGAGTGCGTCAAGCAGTTCGACGCTGCACCGGCCTGCGTCATCGTCAAGCACGCCAACCCCTGCGGCGTTGCCTACGGCGCGACCCTGCTGGAGGCCTACGACCGCGCCTACCAGACCGATCCCGAATCAGCCTTCGGCGGCATCATCGCCTTCAACGGCCGACTCGACGGCGCAACCGCTGCCGCCATCGTCGAGCGCCAGTTCGTCGAGGTCATCATCGCGCCCGAGGTGAGCCCGGAAGCGTCCGCCGCGGTCGCCGCCAAGAAGAACGTGCGCCTGCTCGAATGTGGAAAATGGACGGGGCCCATCGCCCAGCTCGACATGAAGCGTGTCGCCGGCGGCCTGCTGGTGCAGGACGCCGACGCGCTGCTGCACGGCGAGCTGAAGACCGTCACCGACCGTGCACCGACACCCCAGGAAATGGACGACCTCCTGTTCGCGTGGCGCGTCGCCAAATTCGTCAAATCCAACGCCATCGTCTACGCGAAAGGCCGCATGACCGTCGGCGTCGGCGCCGGACAGATGAGCCGCATCAATTCCGCGCGCATCGCCGCAATCAAGGCCGAGCACGCCGGCCTGCCGGTGCCCGGCTCGGTGATGGCGAGCGATGCCTTCTTCCCCTTCCGCGACGGCATCGACCAGGCCGCGGCCGCCGGCATCCAAGCGGTGATCCAGCCCGGCGGCTCGATGCGCGACGACGAAGTCATCGCCGCGGCCAATGAACACGGCATTGCGATGGTGTTTACCGGGACGCGGCATTTCCGGCACTAGGGATCAGGGGTCGGGATTCAGGGATTAGGGAATGCGCGGCTCAAGCCGCGATTTCCATCCAACCCCCTCCCCTGTCCCCACTCCCTGAATCCTGACCCCTGAATCCTGACCCCTCATATGAAAATCCTAGTCATCGGCCCCGGCGGACGCGAACACGCACTGGCGTGGAAGCTCGCGCAATCGCCCCGTGTCTCGCAAGTGTTTGTCGCCCCCGGCAACGGCGGCACCGCGACCGAGGACAGACTCGTCAACGTGCCGCTGACGGAGATTGCGTCGCTGGTCGAGTTCGCCCGCCGTGACGAAGACATCGCATTCACCGTGGTCGGACCCGAAGCCCCCCTGGCAGCGGGGGTGGTCGATGCCTTCCGCGCCGCCGGGCTGAAGATCTTCGGCCCCACCCGGGCCGCTGCCCAACTCGAATCGTCCAAGGATTTCGCCAAGCAGTTCATGGCGCGCCACGCCATTCCCACCGCGGCGTTCGGCACCTTCACCGACGCTGCCACGGCGCACGCCTACATCGACCAGCACGGCGCGCCCATCGTGATCAAAGCCGACGGCCTGGCTGCAGGCAAGGGCGTGGTCGTCGCGACGAGCGCCGAGGAAGCGCACGCTGCCGTGGATGCCATGCTGTCCGGCAACAGCATGGGCGAAGCCGGCCACCGCGTGGTGATCGAGGAGTGCCTCATCGGCGAGGAAGCCAGCTTCATCGTCATGGTCGACGGCGAGCACGTGCTGGCGCTGGCGTCCAGCCAGGACCACAAGCGTCTGGGCGACGGCGACACCGGCCCCAACACCGGCGGCATGGGCGCCTATTCGCCGGCGCCGGTGGTCACGCCGGAACTGCACGCGCGCATCATGCGCGAGGTGATCCATCCCACGGTCGAGGGCATGGCCGCCGACGGCATCCGCTACACCGGTTTTCTATACGCCGGCATCATGGTCGGTGCCGATGGCGCCCCCAAAGTACTCGAATTCAACTGCCGCATGGGCGACCCGGAAACCCAGCCGATCATGATGCGGCTGAAGTCCGATCTCGTCGCACTGGTGGAAGCCGCGGTCAATGGCAGGCTCGACGAGGTCGAGGCCGAATGGGACCGCCGCACCGCACTCGCGGTGGTGCTGGCCGCCGCCGGTTACCCCGACGCCCCGCAGAAGGGCGCAGTCATCGGCCCACTGCCGGCCGCGGCTGAAGATCTGCACGTGTTCCACGCCGGTACCGCCACCCAGGATGGCCGCACCGTGGTGAGCGGCGGCCGCGTGCTGGCGGTGACCGCGCTCGGCGACAGCGTGCGCATGGCGCAGAAACGCGCCTATGAGGCGGTGACCTGCACCCACTTCGAAGGCATGCAATACCGTCGCGACATCGGCTGGCGCGCGCTCGACCGCAAGAAGTGAGACGTCAGGCGTGAGCGGCGAGGCGACGAACCTGCGCGCGTATCTGCGGCGCGGCGGCCTGATCGCCTACCCGACCGAATCCTGCTACGGCCTCGGCTGCGACCCGCGCAACCCGCGCGCACTGAAGCGCCTCATCCGGATCAAGGGCCGCGACGCCGCCAAGGGCCTGCTGCTGATCGCCGACTGCTTCAAGCGACTACAACCCTTTGTGCGCCCCATGAGTGCGCCCGACCGGGCACGGATGCAACGCACCTGGCCCGGCCCCGTGACCTGGGTGGTGCCCGCTTCCATCGCCTGCCCGCCCCTGCTCACCGGCGGACGCCCCACCATCGCGGTGCGCGTTACCGCCCACGCCGGCGCCGCACGGCT
>DAOMWT010000086.1:0-10798 GCA_035436705.1 Thiobacillus sp.
ACAGCTACCGCATCAACACCCACACCTATCGGCTGTAAATTGTTAAAGATCAATCGATTAGCAGTGCCTTGCGCTGTTTGCGTGTCGCGCTGCGTTTCGAGAAGCTGCGCATTCTACAGAGCAAAAATATTCCGTCAACACTTTCGTCAAATTAATTTCAAATAACCGTGACGCGGGCAAATTTTCGCTTGCCGACCTGCGCGACCACTGTCGCCCCTAGCGGCACCGCCACGCCCTTATCCGCCACGCGTTCTCCATCCAGCCTGACGCCGCCGCCGGCAATCTGGCGAATGGCATCCGAGGTGCTGGCCACCAACCCGGCCTGCTTCAACAACTGCGGCACCGGCAAGCTTCCTTCCACGGCAGGCAGGCTTATTTCCGGCATGTCGTCCGGCAGCGCGCCTTTCTGGAAACGCGCTTCAAACTCCGCCAAAGCCTTGGACGCCGCCGCCCCCCCGTGAAAACGCGCAACGATCTCCTGCGCAAACCGCACTTTAATGTCGCGCGGATTGGCGCCGTCGGCGACCTGCTGCTTCCAGTCCGCGATAGTGGCCAGCGACTCGAACGACAGCAAGCGGATGTAGCGCCACATCAATTCATCGGACACCGACATCAGTTTGCCGAAAATTTCCTGCGGCGGCTCATCGATGCCGATGTAGTTGCCCAGCGACTTCGACATCTTGTTGACGCCATCCAGCCCTTCCAGCAGCGGCATGGTCAAAATGCACTGCGCCGGCTGCCCGTGATGTTTTTGCAGTTCGCGCCCCATCAGCAGGTTGAATTTCTGGTCGGTGCCACCCAACTCGACGTCCGCTTTCAGTTCCACCGAGTCGTAGCCCTGGATCAGCGGGTACAGAAACTCATGGATCGCGATCGGTTGCTGGCTGGTATAACGCTTATGGAAATCGTCACGTTCCAGCATCCGCGCCACGGTATGGGTCGCTGCCAGCCGGATCATGCCGGCCGCCCCCAGATTTTCCATCCATTCGGAATTGAAGCGCACCTCGGTCAGCGCCGGATCGAGAATCTTGAACACCTGTTCCTGATAGGTCTTGGCGTTTTCGGCCACCGCCTCGCGGGTCAGCGGCGGACGCGTGGCGTTTTTGCCGGTGGGGTCGCCGATCATGCCGGTGAAATCCCCCACCAGGAAAATGACCTGATGCCCGAGCACTTGAAACTGGCGCAATTTATTCAGCAGCACAGTGTGGCCCAAATGAAGGTCGGGCGCAGTCGGGTCGAATCCCGCTTTGATTCGTAGCGGGCGGCCCGTTTTCAGCTTCTCGATCAGCTCGGTTTCCACCAGCAGCTCATCGGCTCCACGCTTGATTTCCTGCAAGGCGTCCTGCATCAAATTCCTCTCTGTATAGCGGGTCAAGTTTGTTCAGGTCTGGCCGTTAACCATCAATACCGCTTCACCCAACGCACACAAGCTGCTGTTTGGATTGACAAAAACCTCCCGGGGCCATTTGTGTTAGACTCCCGGCTCGATTACGGATAGGGAAACGGTTTATGCCGCTCACCAAACTGAGAATCTTAACCGATCGCATGAGCGGAGCGGAACGCCGCTTCCGCCTGCGCACTCTGGTTGCACTCTCCAGCTTGCCGCTTTTCGGTGTTGTTGCCGCTTTCGGCCTCGCACCGGACACCAACACACTCGACATCGTTCCGGCAACCATAACCGAAGCCATCTCCCTGCCGACGCCGGTCAGCACCAGTGCGGTCGGCACGTTCGAACGCGAAAGCGTGATCCAGGCCGGCGATACCCTCGCCAGCGCACTGTCGCGGCTCAAGATCGACGACCTGGAAATCCAGCGTTTGCTGACTGCCGACACGATGCGCCAGATGGCCTCCAGCATTCGTGCCGGCAAGCGCATCCAGGTCACCACCGCGCAGGATGGACAGTTGTTAAGCATTCAGTTCGAGCGCAGCAACGCCCCCGCCCTGACGGTGCGCCGCCAGGGCGACGGCTATGTCGCCGAAGAAGCCAGCGAACTACTTGAAACCCGGGTCGTAATGCGTTCCGGCCGCATCCTGACATCGCTGTATGGCGCCACCGATAGCGCAGGCATCCCCGACAAGATCGCCGACCAGATGGCCGAAACCTTCTCCACCAGCCTGGATTTCCGCGAGGATATGCGCCGTGGCGACACCTTCTCGGTCATCTACACGGTCAACTACCGCAACGGCGAACCCATTGCCGCCGGCAAACTGCTGGCAGCCGAATTCGTCAATGCCGGCAAACCCTATCGTGCCGTGCTGTTCCGCGATCCGTTCGGACGCGAAGATTATTACACTCCCGAGGGCGAGTCGCTGAAAAAAGGCTTCCTGCGCTCACCGCTCGAATTCTCACGCGTCACGTCCAGCTTCAGCAATTCACGCAAACATCCCGTATTCGGCTTTCACCGCGCTCATACCGGCGTCGACTTCGGCGCGCCCACCGGCACCCGGGTCAAGGCCACCGGCGATGCCACCGTCACATTCGCCGGACGCAAAGGCGGTTATGGCAACCTGGTCATCCTGCGGCATTCCAATGGCTATGAAACCTACTACGCCCACTTGAGCGCGTTCGCTTCGGGCATCCGCACCGGCCGCTCGGTCGGCCAGGGCCAGGTCATTGCCTACGTCGGCTCGACCGGCGCCTCCACCGGCCCGCACCTGCACTATGAAGTACGCATCGCCGGACGACCACAGAACCCCATGACCATCAAGCTGCCGGGTTCGCCGCCGCTGGCCGTGGCACAGCGTACGCGCTTCCTGCAACAGACGGCCAGCTGGTCCGACAAGTTGGCCCTGTTGCGCGGCACCAACCTCGCCGCGCTCGATTGAGCGGCACTCCCTATGCATGAGACCGAACACTATGTCGGTCTCATGTCCGGTACCAGCCTCGACGGCGTCGACGCTGTTCTCGCCGGAATAGGCCCCACGGGCCAGCCCCGCCTTCTCCGCAGCCATTATCTGCCCTACGTCGACAGCCTGCGCGTGCAGTTGCTGGCGCTGCATACGCCGCAGCCCGACGAAATCCATCTCGCCGCCATCGCCGCCAATCAACTTGCGCGTCTGTATGCCGATGCCGTCAAGGAACTGCTCGACGGCATCGCGCCCGGCACCGTTCGCGCAATCGGCTGCCATGGCCAGACCCTGCGCCATCGCCCTGCAGATGGTTACACGCTGCAGATCGGCAATGCCGCCCTGCTGGCCGAACTCACCGGCATCACCGTTGTTGCCGACTTCCGCAGCCGCGACATCGCGGCAGGCGGCCAGGGCGCACCGCTGGTGCCCGCCTTTCATGCCCGGGTACTGCGGCATCCGGACGTTCACCGCGTCATTGCCAACATCGGCGGCATCGCCAATATTACCGATCTACCGACACATGGCACCGTGCGCGGCTGGGACACCGGTCCCGGCAACATGCTGCTGGACGCATGGATCAAACGGCACCGTGGCACCCATTACGACCGCGATGGCACTTGGGCGGCCGGTGGACGTGTCGACACCGCTCTGCTGGACTTGCTGGCCCAGCACGCCTACCTGAAACAGCCGCCACCCAAAAGCGCCGGGCGCGAGCAATTCAATCTGGACTGGCTGGACGCGACGCTTGCCCGCATGGGTCACGCCATCGATCCGGTCGATGTGCAGACCACCCTGCTCGAATTCACCGCTGCCAGTCTCGCCGATGCGGTGAAGCGTGAATGCGGCAGCGCGCAGGAACTCTACGTCTGCGGCGGCGGGGCGCACAACGGCGCGTTGATGGGTCGCATTGGCGCCCTGCTCCCGGCGGTCAAGGTCGGCGCCACCACCGCGCTTGGCATCGATCCGGACTGGGTGGAGGCCCTCGCCTTCGCCTGGCTGGCCCGGCAGACGCTGCATCACGAACCGGGCAATCTGCCAGGGGTGACCGGCGCCCGGGGCGAACGGATTCTGGGAGCGATTTACCCGGCTTGAACCAGCCGCCATCGGGCCAGGGCGGCCCTCCTGCCTTGCAGGAACGGCAGCTCGCCACGACACTTCCAATAAAAAAGCGGCCGAAGCCGCTTTTTTATTGGGTGAGAGGAAGCGCTTACGCCGAGAACGACGAGCCGCAGCCGCAGGTGGTGGTGGCGTTCGGGTTCTTGATCACGAACTGCGCGCCTTCCAGACCTTCCGAGTAATCGATCTCGGCGCCGACCAGATACTGGAAGCTCATCGAATCGACCAGCAGGGTGACGCCGTTCTTCACCATCACGGTGTCGTCTGCATTCTGTGCTTCGTCAAAGGTGAAGCCGTACTGGAAGCCGGAGCAGCCGCCGCCCGAAACAAACACGCGCAGTTTCAGGTCGGGGTTGCCTTCTTCGTCGATCAGGCTTTTGACTTTGCTGGCCGCACTATCGGTGAAAACCAGAGGGGATTCCATTTCGGTTACTGCATTCATGGTGATGCTCCTTGAAAAGGTGTGGGGTGATTATCCGCATCACCCGGCCGTCGTCAAGCAAAGACCCTGTCAGGGCCGCGGAGTTCCCGGGAAAGCCGTCAAGGTAGCATCCCCACATCGGCCAGCGCGGTGTCTTCAGGCAGGCCGAACACAATGTTCATGTTCTGCACCGCCTGTCCCGCCGCGCCCTTGACCAGGTTGTCGATCACCGACAGCACCACCACGGTGTTGCCGCCCTGCGGCCGGTGCACCGCGATGCGGCACACGTTGGCGCCGCGTACCGAGCGGGTTTCCGGGTGCGCGCCAGCGGGCAGCACATCGACGAAAGCTTCGCCCGCGTAACGCTGCTCGAACAGACCTTGCAGATCGATGTCGGTGCGCAGCTTCGCATACAGCGTCGTGTGGATGCCGCGGATCAGCGGCAACAGGTGCGGCACGAAAGTGAAGTCCACCGGTTTGCCGGCGAAACGGTCCAGCCCCTGCTTGATTTCTGGCCAGTGGCGATGGCCGCCGACGGCGTAGGCCTTGAAATTGTCCGCCGCTTCGGCAAACAGGATATGGGTTTCCGGCTTGCGCCCGGCGCCGGACACGCCCGATTTGGCGTCCGCCACCAGAAAGCCGGTATCCACCGCGCCGGATTCCAGCAACGGCAGAAAACCCAGTTGTACCGCGGTCGGATAGCAGCCCGGGTTGGCGATCAGCCGTGCGCCGCGGATCTGGTCGCGGTTGAGTTCCGGCAGTCCGTACACTGCCTCGGCCACCAGATCGGGGCAGGCGTGCTTCATCTTGTACCATTGCTCCCACACCGCGATGTCCTTGATGCGGAAGTCGGCCGCCAGGTCGATCACCCTGACGCCGGCGTCGAGCAGCGCGCGCGTCTGCTGCATCGCCACGCCGTTGGGGGTGGCAAAGAAGACCACGTCGCAATTTTCCAGCCCCGCCTCTTCCGGGGTGGAAAATGCCAGCTTTACCCATCCGCGCAGGTTGGGAAACATGTCCGCCACCGGCATCCCGGCTTCCTTGCGCGAAGTGATGGCCTTCAGTTCCACCTGTGGATGGCGCGCCAGCAGGCGCAGCAGTTCGACCCCGGTGTAGCCCGTTCCGCCGACGATACCGACTTTGATCATGGTGTGATGTCCTTGCAAACAATGGCCTAATTGTAAGGCACGCCCGCTGGCTGGGCGTAAAAAAGCCGCCCGAAAACGGACGGCTTTTCTGCGGCAAGCGGCTGACCCTGAAGATCAGCGCTTGGAAAACTGCTTGCGGCGGCGCGCCTTGTGGAAACCGACCTTCTTGCGCTCGACTTCGCGGGCATCGCGGGTCACGAGGCCAGCGGCTTTCAGCGTGGGCTTCATTTCGGCGTCAAGGTCGATCAGCGCACGGGTAATGCCGTGGCGCACCGCGCCAGCCTGGCCCGATTCGCCACCGCCCGACACGTTGACCATGATGTCGAAGCGGCTCAGGTTGTCCGTCAGCGCCAGCGGTTGACGCACGATCATGCGGCCGGTTTCGCGGGAGAAATACTCGTCCACAGGCTTGTCGTTGACGACGATCTTGCCGCTGCCGGCCTTGATGAACACCCGGGCAACCGACGATTTGCGACGTCCCGTACCGTAATTGTAGTTACCGATCATGATGCGACCTTAAGCGTTGATGTCGAGGGGCTTGGGCTGTTGAGCCTCGTGCGGATGGTCCGCGCCCGCGTAGATTTTCATTTTCTTGATCATGGCGTAGCCGAGCGGCCCCTTGGGCAGCATGCCCTTGACCGCCTTTTCCAGCGCGCGACCGGGGAAACGCTCCTGCATCTTGTCGAAGCTGGTTTCGTAGATGCCGCCGGGATAACCGGAGTGGCGATAGTATTTCTTGTCGAGGCCCTTGTTGCCGGTCACGACCATCTTGCCGGCGTTGACCACCACGATGTAATCGCCGGTGTCGACGTGGGGGGTGAACTCGGGCTTGTGCTTGCCGCGCAGACGGCGTGCAATCTCGGAAGCCAGGCGACCCAGCACTTTGTTATCGGCGTCAACCACGAACCAGTCGCGTTTGACTTCATGCGTTTTAGCGGAAAAGGTTTTCATGACCCAACCTCTGCACAGAGGACATTCTCGGAAAGCCGGGCATTTTAACCGCCTGCCCGGAGCAAAGTCAAACATTGCGCAACAATCGGCCAGCGGCCTGCTCCCGCATACAATCGCGCCATGACCCCCTGGCTCATGACCAACCTGATCGCCGCCGCCCTGTTGCCGCCGTTGTCGCTCGTGATTCTGCTGGCCGCCGGGCTTATCCTCAACCGTCGCCGCCCCCGTCTCGCCATGTCGCTGATCCTGCTTTCCGCCGCCTCGTTGTATGCCCTCTCCACTCCCTGGATCGGCGGCCTGCTGCAGAAAACCCTGGAAATCAGCCGCCCGGTCGACCTTGAAGCCCTGACGGATGCCGGCGCCATCGTCGTCCTCGGCGGCGGGCGGCGCCTGGCGGCAGCCGAATACGACAGCGACACCGTAAACGGCATCAGCCTGGAGCGTCTGCGCTACGCAGCCTTTCTGCATCGTGCCAGCGGCCTGCCGATTCTCGCCACCGGCGGCAAGCCCGGTGGCGGCGCGCTCGCCGAAGGCCGCATCATGCAGCGGGTCCTCCACGACGAATTCGGCGTTGCTGCCCGCTGGATCGAAGAAGCGTCGCTCACCACCTGGGACAACGCCCGGCTGTCCGCGCCGCTGCTCAAGGCAAGCGGCGTGCGCCGCATCGTGCTGGTCAGCCACGCCTGGCACCTGCGCCGCGCCGTGCCGCTGTTCGAAGCGCAGGGCCTGGAAGTCATCCCCGCCGGCATCCAGTTCGCCAGCACCGACCTCGACGACGTGTTCGACGTGCTGCCCACCCCTGCCGGCTTGCGCGACAGCAGCTTTGCCCTGCACGAATGGCTGGGCATTCTATGGTACAAACTCCGCACTTTGCGAACCTGAGGAAACCCCATGAAAGTCCGCGTCAAACTCATCGAAGGCGTCAGTTTCGTCGGCCAGAGCGAATCCGGCCACAGCGTCGTGATGGACGGCCCGCCCGAAGGCGGCGGCAGGAACCTCGGCGTGCGGCCGATGGAAATGCTGCTGCTGGGCCTCGGCGGCTGCTCCGCCTACGACGTCGTCCACATCCTGAGAAAGGGCCGCCAGCAGGTCACCGACTGCGTCGCCGACATCGACGCCAGCCGCGCCGAAACCGACCCCAAGGTCTTCACCAAAATCCACGTCCACTTCACCGTCAGCGGTAAATCGCTCGACCCCAAGCGCGTCGAGCAGGCAGTGAAGCTCTCCGCCGAAAAATACTGCTCGGCTAGCATCATGCTCGGCAAGGCGGCCGCGATCAGCCACGACTTCGAAATCGTGGAAGGCTGAAACAAAACGGACGCCACAAGGCGCCCGTTGCTTCCTACCCTTGCTTCTGTTTCATTCCCATAACACGTCAACGGGGTACTCCCCCATCACACGGTCGGCTGACACAAGCGTGAGGCCTTCGTAACGGGCCTGCGCGACGAGCATGCGATCGAACGGGTCGCCGTGGCTAGCCGGCAACACACCCAATTCCCGAATATGCGCCAACCCGACTGGCAAGGCTTTCAGCGTCCCATTGTCGAGATAGACTTCAGCCAGCGCGACAGGTGATATCGGCGGGCGCATCTTGCCCAGCGCCGTCTTGATCTGCATTTCCCACACGCTCACCAGGCTGAGAAATACCTCGTTCCGGCCATCCTCGCATGCCTCGCGCACCCCCGCCGTAATGCGTGCATCCGCCGAATCGAGCCACAAAAAAACGTGCGTATCCAGCAACAGCCTCATGTCTGTTCCCGCCCCAGCCAGAATTCATCCGGGAGCGGGGCGTCGAAATCAGGGGCCACATAAAAGGGCGTGTCCTTGTGCAACCCGAACGTGCGTTTTTCTTGTTTGGGCAGCCCCACCGGCACCAGCTTCACCACAGGCTTGTTGGCACGCGAGATGACGACCTCTTCCCCCGCCTCGGCTGCGGCGATCAGCGCCGACAGGGTCGTTTTTGCTTCGTGGATATTGACCGTCTTCATGACCCCTCCTGTTAGCTAACAAGTTAGCCATATCGTAAGGTCGCCGCGCGCAAAACTCAAGAACAAAATGGGGTCACCCATTGTTCATCGGCCGAATATCGTGTCTGGCCCTGAGGTTTGATTGGTCAACCAACATGGTCAAGGCCTGTTGTTCGCACCATTTGAGCCACATCCCCCTGAGCGCGGCCTCAAGGCTGCGGGCAAAGCGTGGCGCATCGCACAGCGGCGACGCCAGCAGCCGCGCGCGCAGGCCGGCGCGCAACTCGGCGAGCATCGGCACGTCGGCGGCGAACGCTGCCGCCTTCGCCACGTAGTCGTCGGCGTTCCCGGCGATCCACTGCGGCAAGCCGAGGTTATGCAGGATCGTTTCGCCCTGGTGGCCGATGAAGCGGTCCCCGCGCATCGAAAGCACCGGCACGCCCATCCATAGTGCCTCGACGGTGGTGGTGATGCCCGGATAGGGGAAGGGGTCGAGCGCGATGTCGACCGCGTGGTATGCGCGGAAGTGATCCTCGTGGCTCGCGAACTGCCCTTCGAGCGTCAGGCGAGCGACGTCGACACCCAGGGACGCGAACTTCGCCAGCACGTCCTCGCGCACTTCGGGTGCCCCGAGGCTCTTGGTCTTCAGATAGAACCGCGCGTCGGGGACGGCCTGCAGCAGGCGCGCCCAGACCGCGATCACCTCGTCGGTCACCTTGTTGAGATTATTGAAGCAGCCGAAGGTGACGCAGCCCTTGCCCTGCGCCGGCAAAGGGTCCACCGTGATCGGCAGGTCAGGCGGCGAGAAGCAGATATAGGATTCCGGCATGCGCCAGGGCGTCTCAGTGAACTGTCCCTCTTCGCCGGCCGGCAGGGCCCAGGGGTCGGCCAGCACGTAATCCATCGCGTCCAGGCCGGTCGTGCCAAGATAGCCCAGCCAGGTCACCTGGACCGGGGCAGGCTTCCATGCGAACACCGGCAGGCGGTTATTGGCCGTGTGGCCAGCCAGGTCGATCAGGATGTCGACCCCGTCTGCATGGATACGGGCAGCCAGGGCTTGATCGTCGAATTTCGAATTCGTCGCATCGCACCAGCGCCCGAACGAGCGGCGCAGCCTAGCGTTGAGCTCGTCGCTTCGGATGGCCGTCGCATAAGCGAACAGCTCCAGCTTTTCGGGATCGAGGCTTTCGAGCACGTTCTGCAGAAAGAAGCCCACCGGATGCTGGCCGAGGTCGCCCGAAACAAAGCCCACGCGCAGACGCCGCTCCGGATCCGCCAGGTTGTCATGGCGCCCGAACGGCTTCGCCTTGCGCGCCGCCTTATCGCCATAGGCGCGCGCTTCCGCAAACAGCGATGCCGGAGATGTCCCTGCTTGGTAGTTGAGGCCTAACAACATGTTGCTGTGCAGGCTGAACAGGCCATCCGGGTCGAGCGCCAGTGCTCGCCGATACATGGCCAGCGCGTCATCATGGCGCCCCGCGTCGAGCAGCGCCCCGGCAAGAAGATTGATCGTGTGGTCCGAATCCAGGCGTAGCGCGACGGCTCGCTGCAATGCGGCGATTGCCGCTTCGTAGCGGTCAATTTTCTTGAGGGTTACCCCCATATTCTTGTAGGTCTCGGCGTCGTCTGGCTGCAACGTCAAGGCCATCTCAAAAGCGGCCACCGCTTCGTCGTAGCGCTTCAGCTCGTGCAAAGCTTTGCCCTTGCCCTGGTAGCCCGCAAACGCGTCGGGGCGACACTCGATTACGCGCTCGGCGGTGTGCAAAGCGTCCTCGAAGCGGCCGAGAAGATACTGGACCGCGACCAGGTTAATCAGGGCCTCGGCAAAGTCCGGCTTCAACTCGAGCGCGGTTGAGTAGGCCGCCACCGCGTCCTCGGTACGCTCCAGATCACGCAGCGCGTTGCCGCGATTCATGTGGATTTCCGCGTCCGGGCGCAGGGCGAGCGCACGCTCGAAGGCGGCGAGCGCCTCGTCGTGGCGGCCGAGCTTTTGCAGCACGTGGCCGAGGTTGTTGTGCGCGTCGACCAGTTGCGGCGCCCGCACGGATGCGCGCCGGTAGGCAGCGGCTGCCTCGTCGAGGCGTCCCAGCCCGTCCAGCGCGAAGCCCAGGTTATAGAGCGCCGGCACCATGCCCGCGTCGAGCGTCACGGCCCGCTCGAACAGCGGCACCGCGTCCCGCGGCCGCCCCTGCAGCAAGGCCGCCATGCCCAGCAGGTAGGCGAGATGCGGCGACTTCGCGTGATGCGGCTGCAGTTCGCGGCCGAGCCGCTCGGCTTCTGCGTGGCGCCCTGTCTGCATCAGCGCATCGAGCTGGCGCAGCGCCCCGTTCAGCGGCACCGGCTTG
>DAOMWT010000087.1:0-3298 GCA_035436705.1 Thiobacillus sp.
CGGCGCCGTCGGCCAGCTGCTCCAGGGTGCGCGCGCCGATGCCGCGGGCGGGAAAGTTCACTACCCGCAGAAAGGCGCCGTCGTCTTCCGGATTGGTCAGCAGGCGCAGGTAGGCCAGCGCGTGCTTGATTTCCTGGCGCTCGAAAAAACGCAGTCCGCCGTACACGCGATAGGGCACGCTGGCCGAAAACAGCGCGTGTTCCAGCACCCGCGATTGCGCGTTGGAACGGTACAGCAGCGCCATATCGGATAGCGCCACATCCTCGCGGTTGAGCGCGCGTACCTCGTCGACGACAAAGCTCGCCTCGTCCTGATCGGAATAGGCATTGAACACCCGGATCGGCTCGCCGTCGCCCTCCGCCGTCCACAGGTTCTTGCCCAGGCGGTGCGCGTTCTGCGAGATCAGCGTGTTGGCGGCGGTGAGGATGTGGCCGTGACTGCGGTAGTTCTGCTCCAGCTTGATCACGTTGCCGTGCGCGAACTCGCGCTCGAACTCGACCATGTTGGCGGTGTTGGCACCGCGGAAGGCATAGATCGACTGGTCGTCGTCGCCGACCGCGAACAGCGCGGTGTGCGGCCCGGCGAACAGCTTCAGCCAGCGGTACTGCAAGGTGTTGGTGTCCTGGAACTCGTCGATCAGGATGTGCTTGAAGCGGTCGCGGTAATGCTCGCGCAGCGGCTCGTTGCGATACAGCAGTTCGTAGGAACGCAGCAGCAGCTCGGGGAAGTCCGCCACCCCTTCGCGCTGACACTGCGCATCGTAGGCCTCGTACAGTTCGGCCAGCCGCATCGAGTATTCGTCGTGGGCCTCGGCGTCGCGCGCGCGCCGCCCGGCTTCCTTGTGGCCATTGATGAACCACTGCACCTTCTTCGGCTCGTATTTCTCGGTGTCGACGTTCATCGCTTTCATCAGCCGCTTGATTGCCGACAGTTGATCCGAACTGTCGAGGATCTGGAACGACTGCGGCAGGCCGGCTTCGCGGTAATGGATCCGCAACAGCCGGTTGGCCAGGCCATGAAAGGTGCCGACCCACATGCCACGCGTGTTGATCGGCAGCATCGCCGAAATCCGCGTCAGCATCTCCTTCGCGGCCTTGTTGGTGAAGGTTACCGCCAGCACGCCCAGCGGCGACACCTGGCCGCTCTGGATCAGCCACACCATGCGGGTTGTCAGCACGCGCGTCTTGCCGGAGCCGGCGCCCGCCAGAATCAGCGCGGACTCGTGCGGCAACGTCACCGCAGCGCGCTGTTCGGGGTTGAGGTTTTCCAGCAGGGAGGCAGACATACGGAGGTAAAATCGGGCGGTCAATGACGAATTATAAAGGCCCCATCATGGTGAAAATCCTGTTTTTCGGCGACCTGGTCGAAACCCTCGGCATGGCCTCCGACGAAATCGTCCTGCCGCCCGACGTCACCGATGTCGAGCGCCTGCTGTTCGTGCTGGCCAAGCGCGGCGAGAGGTGGAAGAAGATGCTGCTCGGCAACCCCAAGCTCAATGTCACCATCAACAAGCAGTTCGCCGAGAAGTCGTCGGCGATCAAGGATGGCGACGAGATCGCGCTGGTTGGCTTCGCGGTGGTTTGAGCCGGCGGCGCGGCGAGCTTTCATGCTTCCTTCATCCTGATGCCATCTCGGTACGCGACACTGCGCGGCGTCGGGTACCCCGTTGCCCGGCTCCAGACAGCTTCGCAACATCAGGAGAAGAAGTCCATGTTCAAACTCAGCCTCGTCGCGCTCGGCATCAGCCTGGCGCTCGCCGCCGCCGTCCATGCGCAAAGCATCATCGGCCCGCAGAGTTCGCAGACCCCCTATATCGTCCCCACCGCCCCCGGCTGGGAAGTCGTTTCGCTGATCACCGTCGGCGATTCCGCCAAGAACGTCGATTACCGCATGGTCGGGATCCCCGACGGCATGGGCGCGCTGCTGGGCAAGTTCGCCGGGAACGGTGGCTATGTCGCCGACAAGGCCTTTATGACCTTCTTCCTCAGCCACGAGCTCGGCGCCACCTCGGGCGTTGCGCGCGCCCATGGCGCGACCGGCGCCTTCGTGTCGCAGTGGACCCTGCACCTCAACAGCAAGCAGATCATGGGGGGCGAAGACCTCATCACCAGGGTGATGGGTTGGGACAACATCGCCAAGGCATTCGCCGACACCACCGGCGCGACCCAGTTCGGCCGCTTCTGCTCCGCCGACCTGCCCGCCAGGACCGCGTTCTTCAACCCGGCCAGCGGCAAGGGCTTCGACGGCCGTATCTACATGAAGGGCGAGGAGGCCGGGGCCGAAGGCCGCGCCTACGCTACCATCGTCACTGGCGACGAGAAGGGCACGACCTACCAGCTGCCTTACCTCGGCCGTTTCTCCTATGAGAACACGCTCGCCCATCCGAACGCCGGCGACAAAACCCTCGTAGTGAGTCTGGATGATTCCAGCCCCGGTCAGATCTATCTCTACATCGGCGACAAGCAAACTTCGGGCAATCCGGTCGAGCAGGCCGGCCTGCAGTACGGCAAGCTCTACGGCGTGCGCGTCAACAACGGCGGCGCCAACTACACCAACGGCCTGGTCAAGCTGGAGACCGGCGCGATCAACGGCACCTTCGACCTGGTCGACATGTCCGACATCGCCGCGCTCGACAGCGGCGCGCAGATGCAGACCCAGTCGACGGCGCGCGACGTCACCGAGTTCGCCCGCCCCGAAGACGGCCACTGGGATACCCAGAACCCCAACGTGTTCTACTGGGTGACCACCGGCCGCACCGGCGCGCCCGCCCGCCTGTACAAGTTCACCTTCGACTCGATCGCCAATCCCACCGGCGGCACGGTCGAGGTGGTGCTGGATTCGGAGTCGCTCGTCGGCACCGACGGCCAGGTCGCGCGTTCCTTCGACAACATGGTGGTGGATGGCGACGGCGATATCCTCATCCAGGAAGATCCGGGCAATAGCGCGTATATCGCCAAGACCTGGAAGTTCAACCCGCTTACCAGGCAGGCGGTGCAGATTTTCGAGTCCGACCGCAACCGCTTCCTGCCGGGTGCGCCTGATTTCCTGACTCAGGACGAGGAGAACTCGGGTGTCATCGACGTCACCGACATCGTCGCCAACGCCAACTGGTACGAATCCGGCCGTCGCTATTACCTCGGCAACATGCAGGCGCACTACGGCCTTCCCGGCGAGCTGGTGCAGGGCGGTCAGGTGTACCTGATGGCCTCGCCCAAAATCGACGGTGCCGGCAAGGGCAAAAAGTAAGCAGTAATTGGCGAGCCCCTGCGGGGGCCGAAAACAGAAAGGGCGACCCGTG
>DAOMWT010000087.1:3308-10783 GCA_035436705.1 Thiobacillus sp.
GTGCGGGTCGCCCTTTCTCTTGGGGGATGCCGAAACTTACTTGCTCTTACCCGCGATCATGTCCTGAATGATGGGGGCCAGGATCAGCTCCATGGCGAAGCCCATCTTGGCGCCCGGCACCACGAGGGTGTTGCGGCGCGACATGAAGGAATTCGGGATCATGTTCAGCAGGTAGGGGAAATCGACGCCCTTGGGTTCGCGGAAGCGGATCACGATGAAGCTTTCGTCCGGCGTCGGAATGTCGCGCGTGATGAAGGGGTTGGAGGTGTCGACCGTCGAGACGCGCTGGAAGTTGATGTCGGTGCGCGAGAACTGCGGGGTGATGTAGTTCACGTAGTCCGGCATGCGGCGCAGGATGGTGTCGACGATGACGTCGGCGGAATAGCCGCGCTCGGCGCCGTCGCGGTGGATTTTCTGGATCCATTCGAGGTTGACGATGGGCACCACGCCGATGCCGAGGTCGACGTGCTGCGAGACGTCGATGTCATCGGCTTTCACCAGGCCATGCAGGCCTTCGTAGAACAGCACGTCGGAGCCGGCGGGCACGTCTTCCCACGGGGTGAATTCGCCGGGGTTGAGGCTGGTATTGAGGCGCTTGTTGTGCTCGGCGGCCTCTTCATCGCTGTGGATGTAGTAACGCTTCTTGCCGCCACCGGTTTCACCGTAGGTCTTGAACAGTTCGGCCAGCTTGGCGAAGTGGTTGGCTTGCGGGCCGAAGTGGCTGAACGACATGTTGCCTTCAGCTTCGGCTTTTTTCACGGCTTCCTTGAAGTCGGCCCGGGCCAGGCTGTGGAAGCTGTCGCCTTCGATCACGGCGGCATTGATTTTTTCACGGAAGAAAATGTGCTCGAACGCGCGTTTGACCGTGGTGGTGCCGGCGCCGGATGAACCCGTGACCGCAATGACGGGATGCTTCTTGGACATGCTGGGACTCCCTGAAGAGGTAAGAATAAAAAGCGAAAACGCCGCATTTTACCCGCAAGGAGTAGGCCGTGGTAGTAGAGGCGCCAAAGCCACAAGGGCCCCGATCCACACCGCGCACAGGCACGTGTGGAGTCGTATGTCCTGAAGGACTCCGATCCACTATGGGCTCTTGTGCCCGTCAGGGTAGAAGCCCATGTGGAGTCGTATGCCCCGACAACCGCGTGCTGCCTGTGCGGGCCGCTTCAGGGGAGCGGGTGTTTACATGGCGAATTCCAGCCGCTCCTCCACTTTCTTCAGTGCGGCTGCGGCACAGGCGGCATCCTTGTCGCCGCCGGGCGCGCCGGAGATCCCGACCGCGCCGATCAGGCTGCCGGCGGCGCGGATCGGCAGGGCGCCGTCCATCACGATGAGGCCGTCGATGTGATTGAGCTCGGGGCGGATGTCACCGCGCGCGGCGCGGAATTCGCCCGACTCGGTGCCCGACATGATGGTCATGCCGGCCTTGCGCTCGGCGATTTCAAGGGTGTGGCGCGCCGCCAGCGTGTCGCGCAGCGCGGCCTGTACGTTGCCGGCCCGGTCGAGTACGACGGCGGAAACGTTGTAGCCGTCCTGGCGGCAGGCCTCGACCGAGGCCATCGCGATATCGCGTGCCAGTTCCAGGCCGATCTGCTTGACCGGCAGCACGTCGGGCTGGGCGGCCATGGCGGACAGGGAGGCGGCGGGCAGGGAAGCGACAAGCAGGGTGAGCGGAAGCAGCGTTTTCATGGAGTCTCCTTCAGGGTAAAGGGTAACCGACATCCGTGGACGGGCAGTGTTCCCGGCCAGGGCAGGATAGCCCGGCCGGCCGCAAGGGAACGCGCCCTGTCCGGGCGGCGCGGCAGGGCCGGCGGTATAATCGCCGGCTTGATTCTAAGCGGTTGCTGCAATGCAAGAAAAATACTTTCCCTCGGAAATCGAACACGCCGCCCAGTCCGGCTGGGTGGCGAGCCAAGCCTACCGCGCCGATGAGGCATCCGGCCGTCCCAAATACTACTGCCTGTCGATGTTCCCCTACCCGTCGGGCAAGCTGCACATGGGCCACGTGCGCAACTACACCATCGGCGACGTGCTGGCGCGCTACCATGCGCTGCGCGGGTTCAACGTGATGCAGCCGATGGGCTGGGACGCCTTCGGCCTGCCGGCGGAAAACGCCGCGATCGCCAACAACGTGCCGCCCGCGGCGTGGACCTACGCCAACATCGACCACATGCGCACCCAGCTCAAGGCGCTCGGCTTCGCCATCGACTGGTCGCGCGAGCTCGCCACCTGCAAGCCGGACTACTACCGCTGGGAACAGTGGCTGTTCGTTCGCCTGTTCGAGAAGGGCGTGATCTACAAGAAGATGGCCAGCGTCAACTGGGACCCGGTGGACCAGACGGTGCTGGCCAACGAGCAGGTGATCGACGGCCGCGGCTGGCGCTCCGGCGCGCTGGTCGAGAAGCGCGACATCCCGATGTACTTCTTCCGCATCACTCAGTACGCCGACGAACTCCTGAATGGCCTCGACACCCTGCCCGGCTGGCCGGAACGGGTGAAGACCATGCAGGCCAACTGGATCGGCAAGAGCGTCGGCGTGCGCTTCGCCTTCCCGTACACGCTCGATGGCCAGGATGAAAAACTGTGGGTGTTCACCACCCGCGCCGATACCATCATGGGCGTGACCTTCTGCGCGGTGGCCGCCGAGCACCCGCTCGCGACCCGCGCCGCGCAGGACAATCCCGAGCTCGCCGCCTTCATCGCCGAATGCAAGCAGGGCAGCGTCGCCGAAGCCGACATGGCGACGATGGAAAAGAAGGGCATGGACACCGGCCTCAAGGTGACTCATCCGCTCACCGGCGAGTCGATTCCCGTCTGGGTCGGCAACTACGTGCTGATGAGCTACGGCGAAGGCGCGGTGATGGCGGTGCCGGCGCACGACGAGCGCGATTTCGGCTTTGCGCAGAAATACGGCCTGCCGATCAAGCAGGTGATCGGCGTTGAAGGCGAGGCTTTCTCGCTCGACGGCTGGCAGGAATGGTATGGCGACAAGTCGCGCGGCCGCTGCGTCAACTCCGGCAAGTACGACGGCCTCGATTACACGGCTGCGGTCGACGCGATCGCCGCCGACCTCGCCGGGCTGAATCTTGGCGAGAAGAAAACCCAGTTCCGCCTGCGCGACTGGGGCATTTCGCGCCAGCGCTACTGGGGCTGCCCGATCCCGATCGTCCATTGCGAGGCCTGCGGCGACGTGCCGGTGCCGGCCGAGCAGCTGCCGGTGGTGCTGCCGGAAGACGTGGTGCCCGACGGCTCCGGCAACCCGCTCAACAAGCGCGCCGACTTCGTCAACTGCGCCTGCCCGAAATGCGGCGGCGCGGCGCGGCGCGAGACCGACACCATGGACACCTTCGTCGAGTCGTCGTGGTACTACGCGCGCTACGCCTGTCCCGATTTCGACGGCGGCATGCTCGATGCGCGCGCCAACCAGTGGCTGCCGGTCGACCAGTACATCGGCGGCATCGAGCATGCCATCCTGCACCTGCTGTACGCGCGCTTCTTCCACAAGCTGATGCGCGACGAGGGGCTGGTGGCGAGCGACGAGCCGTTCGCCAACCTGCTGACGCAGGGCATGGTGGTCGCCGATACTTACTACCGCGAGGACGCTGCCGGCAAGAAGACCTGGTTCAACCCGACCGACGTCGAGTTGCGCGATGGCGTCGCGGTGCTGAAATCCGATGGCCAGCCGGTCACGGTCGGCGGCACCGAGAAGATGTCGAAGTCGAAGAACAACGGTGTCGACCCGCAGGCGCTGATCGGCCAGTACGGCGCCGACACCGCGCGCCTGTTCACCATGTTCGCCGCGCCGCCGGAGCAGAGCCTGGAATGGTCGGACGCCGGGGTCGAGGGCGCGCACCGATTTCTGAAACGTCTGTGGAAGCTGGCCTACGAGCACGTGCAGGGCGGCGCAACCACAGCGTTTGCCGGCGGCGAGCTGCCGGAAGCGGCCAAAACCCTGCGCCGTCAATTGCACCAGACCATCCAGAAGGTCAGCGACGACATCGAGCGCCGCAAGCAGTTCAACACCGCGATTGCGGCGGTCATGGAACTGATGAACGCACTCGGCAGGCTGGAGGGCATGGACGCCGTCATCCGCAGCGTGCGCCAGGAAGTGCTCGAAGCCGCGGTCGCGATGCTTGCACCGATGGTGCCGCACATCAGCGAGACGCTGTACGCCGAGCTCAAGCCGGGTGCCGCGATGACCTGGCCGGCGGTGGACGAAACCGCACTGGTGCAGGACGAGATCGAACTGATGCTGCAGGTCAACGGCAAGCTGCGCGGGCAGATCCGCGTGGCGGCGACGGCGGCGCGCGAAGCCATTGAAACGGTTGCGTTGGCGAGCGAGGCGGCGCAGAAATATCTGCAAGGACAGCCGCCGAAAAAAGTGGTGGTGGTGCCCGGACGTTTGGTTAATATCGTCGCATGAACCGTCGACTGTTCCTTGCCGCCCTGCCTGCCGCGCTCGTCGTGGGCTGCGGCTTTCAGCTGCGCCGTGTGGCCGACCTGCCGTTTGCCAGCCTGTATGTCGAGGCAACGCCGGGTAGCGTGGTGGCGCAGCGCATCCGTTCCCTGCTGACGGCGAACAAGCAGACGCGGCTGGTCGCGACCGCCGACGAAGCCGAGGCCGTGCTCAAAATCACCCAGGAAGAACGTACCCGGGTCATTCTCTCGCTGTCCGGCGCGGGGCGCGTCACCGAATACCGGCTCGGCTTGCGGCTGAGCTATTCGGTGAACGACAAGGCAGGGCTGGATCTGGCGGCACCGGAGGCCATCGAGCTTACCCGCGATATCACCTACGACGACACAAAAGTGCTGGCCAAGGGCGCAGAAGAACAGCTGCTGTATCGCGATATGGATGACAACGCGGCCTTGCGGATTCTGCGCCGCCTGCAAAGCCTGAAACCCGGAATCGGCGCTTCTTGAACATTCCGGCCGATCGCCTGCCCGCCCACCTTGCGCGTGGCCTTGCCGCGCTTTACGTGGTGGTGGGCGACGAACCGCTGGCGGCGCAGGAAGCGGGCGACGCCATTCGCGCGGCTGCGCGTGCAGCGGGGCATACCGAGCGCATAATCTACAGCGTGCAGGGGCGCTACAACTGGCAGGGCATTTTCGCCGACGGCGACAACTTCTCGTTGTTCGCCGAGCGCCGCTTGGCCGAAATCCGCATTCCTTCCGGCAAGCCCGGCGTCGACGGCGCCAAGGCGCTGGAAACCTATGCCGCCCGGCTGCCCGCCGACACGCTCACCCTCATCAGCCTGCCGGGACTGGACTGGAAAACCATGCAGAGCCGCTGGTTCGCCGCGCTCGCCAAAAGCGGCGTGGTGGTCGAGGCAAAGCCGGTCGAGCGCACCGCCTTGCCCGGCTGGATCGAGCGCCGGCTGGCCAGGCAGGACTTGCGTGCTGACCGTGCCGCGCTGGAATTCCTGGCCGACCAGGTCGAGGGGAATTTGCTGGCGGCGCAGCAGGAGATCGACAAGCTCGCGCTGCTGCTGCCGCCGGGAGCGGTGATGCTGGCCGATATCGAACATGCGGTGGCCGATGTCAGCCGGCTGGAAGCCGATATCCTGCAGGATGCATTGTATGCGGGCGATGGCGCGCGCTTTGCCCAGGTAGTGGTTGATTTGAAAGACAGCGGTGAAGCGGTGCCGGCCATCCTGTGGCAGGTGTCATCGGCCGTGCAGTTGCTGCTCAGGCTAAAATCGGCGGTGGCGCGGGGCGACAGCCTACCCGCAGCGATGCGGACGCTGTGGGGCCGTGACAGGCAGCGCGCGCCGCAGATCGAGCGGGCGGTGAAACGCCTGAGCCTGGCGCAGGTCGAATCTGCATTGACCGACCTGGCGCTGATCGACCGCCAGGCCAAGGGGCTGGAGCGGGTGGGCGATCCCTGGGATACGCTGCTGCGCGTGGGCATGACACTGGCTGAACCGGCAGGCAATGGGAAAAGATGATGGATATTAAAAGCTACATGCAGACGGTGGGCAAACAGGCGCGCGAAGCCTCGCGCGCGATCGCCCGCGCCGACACCAACCAGAAGAACCGTGCGCTCTTGGCGATGGCGGCGGCGATCCGGCGCGATGCCGCGAAGCTGCTGGAAGCCAATGCGCGCGACATGGAGCAGGCGCGCGCCAGCGGGCTTGACGCCGCGCTGCTCGACCGCCTGCAGATCAACGACAAGGCCGTCGCCGGGATGGCCGAAGGCCTGGAGCAGATCGCCGCGCTGCCCGACCCGGTCGGCGAAATCACCGACCTCAAGTACCGCCCCTCCGGCATCCAGGTCGGCAAGATGCGGGTGCCGCTCGGCGTCATCGGCATCATCTACGAGGCGCGTCCCAACGTGACGGCGGATGCCGCCGGGCTGTGCCTGAAATCCGGCAACGCCGCCATCCTGCGCGGCGGCTCGGAGGCGCAGCACTCGAACCAGGCGGTCGCCGCCTGTGTGCGCGAAGGGCTGGAGGCCGCCGGCCTGCCCGCGACCGTGGTGCAGGTGATCGAGACCACCGACCGCGCCGCGGTGGGTGAACTCATCACCATGAAGGATTACGTCGACGTCATCGTGCCGCGCGGCGGCAAGGGGCTGATCGAGCGCATCACCGGCGAGGCGCGGGTGCCGGTGATCAAGCACCTGCACGGCAATTGCCACGTCTATGTCGACGACCGCGCCGACCTCGCCAAGGCGGTGAAGATTGTCGAGAACGCCAAGACCCAGCGCTACGGCACCTGCAATACCACCGAGTCGCTGCTGGTTGCCCGTGGCATTGCTTCGGTGGCGCTGCCCGAGATCGGCCGCATGCTGGCCGGCAAGGGCGTGGAAATGCGTTGCTGCCCGGAAGCGCTGGTCATCCTCAAGGGTGCCGGGATTGCGGCGGACAGGCTGAAAGCCGCGGTGGAAGCCGACTGGGTCGAGGAGTACCTCGGCCCCATCATCGCGGTCAAGGTGGTCGACGGTATCGACGCCGCGATGGCGCATATCAACAGCCATGGTTCGCAGCACACCGACGCCATCGTCACCGAAGACTACGGTCGCGCGCGCCGCTTCCTGCGCGAGGTCGATTCGGCCAGCGTGGTGGTCAATGCCTCGACGCGCTTTGCCGACGGCTTCGAGTACGGCCTTGGCGCGGAAATCGGCATTTCCACCGACAAGATCCACGCGCGCGGTCCGGTCGGACTGGAAGGACTGACCAGCCAGAAGTGGCTGGTACTGGGAGACGGGCACGTCCGCGGCTAAGGCTATGCCGCCCATCGGCGTTTTTGGCGGCACCTTCGATCCCATCCACTTCGGCCATCTGCGGCTGGCCGAGGAAATGGCGGCGGCGATCGGCTTGAGCCGGGTGCTGTTCATTCCCGCCGGGCAGCCGCCGCACACCGCGAAGGACGTGCCGGAGATCTGGTTGCAGGTGTAGCGCTGGCCGCTCGACACCCCGCAGCTGCCGCAGCTCGTGCTGCAGGAAGCGCTGGCCTGGTAGTAGCCGCTGGGGCAG
>DAOMWT010000088.1:0-10644 GCA_035436705.1 Thiobacillus sp.
GCAACGGCCGCGCCGGCGCCGGCTGGCGTCAGCGAAGTGACGTTGCCGCCCAACGCAATGGGGCGGGAGCAAAGCCTGTTTGGCCTGGCCCCGGTTCAGGCCGGCCCGCAGGCGTCGGCGATCAAGACCTATGGCCTGGTCGTCCCCAACAGCCAAGCCGTGGTCGATGTGAACATCGCCGTCAGCGGCCAGGTGGCGGAGGTGTATGTGCGGGTGGGGGACAGCGTGCGCAAGGGCCAGCCCATCGCCTCCGTCTTCAATCCGGAGTTCATCACCACCCAGAAGGGCTACCTCGAGTTCCTCAAGAACGAAGCCAAGCTGCAGGTGCTGCGCGAAGAGGGGCGGCTGCCGAACTACCTCAAGGATGCCAAGGAAAACCTGCGCTGGTGGGGCATGAGCGACAAGCAGGTTGCCGACCTGATCGACAACGGCAAGGTCGTCGAGCACATCATGCTCGATGCACCCAGCGACGGCTTCATTACCGAATTGTTCGTGCAACCCGGCTCCCTGGTGAACGCCGGGGACAAAACCATGAAGCAGTTCGTGGTGGTGGGCCGGGCGGTGGCGCGGATGGTGGCCGCCAACGCGTCGCTCTGGGTGGAGGGCTATATCTATCCCGACCAGCGGGCGCTGTTGCGGCCCGGCTTGCCGGTGCGCATCGGCCTGCCCGACGGCCGCCAGCTGGAGCGTCCGATTGCCCAGGTGCTGCCGGTGGTGGACCCGGTTACCCAGCGTGCGCGTTTCCTGGTTGATCTCGGGCGGACGTCGACGGGCATGGCGGTGGGCCAGACCGTGGACATCAGCCTGCAGCTAGGCAGCCGCTCGGGCACCTGGGTTCCGCGCCAGGCCGTGCTGGGCCAGGGCGTCAGCCCGGCGGTGTACGTGCGGGCGGCGCCCGGCCGTTATCTGCGCAAACCCGTGGTGGTGCTGGACGAAACCGCCGAACTGCTTCAGGTGCAGGGCGTGGAGGCGGGTGAAAAAGTCGTGGTGGCCGGGAAAATGATGCTGGAAGGCCTCCATCGCATTTCGGCAGGGGCCGGGGCGAATACCGGCGACCATGGCAATGACGATCATCATCACTGACTTAACGGCGGGCTGAACACATGTTTGACTGGGCAATCCGATGGTCTCTCAGGAACCGCCTGACGGTGGTTCTGCTGTATCTGATTCTGGCTGGCGCATCCATTGTCGCGGCGCTGAACATGGCGGTGGACGTGTTCCCCGAATACGCGCCGCCGCAAGTGCAGATCCAGACCGAGGTGCCCGGCTACTCCGCCAAGGACGTGGAGACGCTGGTCACCCGGCCGATCGAGATCGTGCTGCAGGGCGCCCCCTACATTGACCAGATCCGCTCCAACTCGTCGGTCGGGCTGTCGCGCATCACCGTCGTGTTCAAGTGGGGCATCGATATCTACCGGGCGCGCCAGATCATTCAGGAGCGCATGCAAACCGTGCAGGGCCAGCTGCCTTCCGGCGCCCAGACGCCGCAGATGATGCCGGTGACCTCGGCGGTGAGCTGGCTGCTCAAGTTCGGATTGGTGGACTGGTCGGGCAGCGATCGCGAACACGAACTGCGGACCCTGGTCGACTGGGATATCCGCAACCGGTTGCTGGCGCAACCCGGGGTGGCGTCGGTGGTCGCGGTGGGCGGCGGCGTGAAGCAGTACCAGGTGCTGCTGGACCCCCTGCGCATGCGCAAATACGGGATTTCCACCGCCATGGCGACGCAGGCGCTGCGCAGCGCCAACCTGGTGGCGCCAGGGGGATTCGTCTACCCCAGTTCGGAAGAGGAATATTTCATCCGCGCCAACGGCAAGGTGGAGAGTCTGCGCGACGTGGCCGACACGCTGGTCGTGATGCGCGACGGACAGCCCATCCACATCGGCGACATCGGCGAAGTGCGCTTCGGCAGCGAAGTGAAACGGGGCGATGGCCAGATCTACGGCGGCCCGGCGGTGATCGGCACGGTATCCAAGCTGTGGGGCGCGGACACCATGGAGACCACCCGCAATGTGGAAAAGGTGCTGGCCAGCATGGCGGAGAACCTGCCCAAGGATGTGCAGCTGATCCCCAACGTGTTCCGCCAGGCCAGCTTCATCGACGCCTCGATCGACAACCTGCGCGACGCCCTGCTGCATTCGTCGATCATCGTCGCCCTGGTGCTGCTGTTGTTCCTGTTCCGCTGGCGGCCGACGGCGATCAGCCTGATCGCCATTCCCACCTCCCTGATGGCCGGGGTGCTGGTGTTGTGGGCGCTGGATATCGGCATCAATGCGCTCACCCTGGGCGGGCTGGTGTTCGCCATCGGCGAGGTGGTGGACGACGCCATCATCGACGTCGAGAACATCCTGCGCCGCCTGCGCGAGAACAAACTGGCCGACGCGCCGTTGCCGGCCCTCGACATCGTCTACGAAGGTTCGCGGGAGATCCGCAACTCGGTGGTCTTCGCCACCCTCATCATCATGGTGGCGTTCACCCCGATCTTTTTTCTGCAAGGCATCGAAGGCCGCATCTTCCAGCCGATGGCGATCGCCTACCTGGCCGCCATCGCCAGTTCGCTGATCGTGGCCATCACGCTGGTGCCGGTGCTGAGTTATTACCTGATGGGCAAAGGGCAGCAGGCGCGCGAATACGGGCTGGGCCCGATCTCGGAATTCCTGCTGGCGCGCTATGAGCGCCTGCTGCAGCACATGCAGGCGTGGCCGTTGCCGGTCGTCGCGAGCACGCTGGTGCTGCTGGTGGCAGCCGCGATCACCTTCTCGGGACTGGGCCGCTCCTTCATCCCGCCCTTCCATGAAGGCAACCTGGTGATCGCCACCACCATGATGCCCGGCACCTCGCTGGAGGAAAACCTGCGGATGGGTCGCGAGGTGGAAGAACTGATCGGGCAAATGCCCGAGGTCGCCAGCCTGGCGCAGCGCGCCGGCCGTTCGCGGCTGGACGAGGATGCCCAGCCGGTCAACTTCAGCGAATTCGACATCGCGCTGAAGCCGGGAACGGCCAACGTGCCGGAAGTCATGCAGCGCATCCGCGAGCAGCTGGCGCAGATTCCCGGCATGTCGACCAACGTCTCGCAATTCATCACCCATCGCATGTCGGAAATCCTCTCCGGGGTGCGCTCGCAGGTGGCGGTGAAGCTGTACGGCCAGGATTTCGCGGTGCTGCAGCAGAAGCAGCAGGAGATCTATCAGGCGGTGCAAGGGGTTGCCGGCATCGTCGACCTGCAGATGGAGCCGATGATTCTGGTGCCGGGCGTGGATGTGCAGGTCAACCGGGCCGATGCCGCCGCCTATGGCTTTACGCCCGCGTCCATCGTGGCCCAGGTGGAACAGGCATTCAACGGCGTGACGGCATCCAAGGTGCTGGAGCAGGATCGCACCTTCGACCTGTTCCTGCGCGTCAACGAAGCGGCCCGTGCCGACATCCGCACGCTCGGCGCGATGCCCCTGATCTCGCCCGAGGGCGTGGTGGTGCCGCTGCGGGATCTGGCGCGGATCAAGGTCGTGCAGGAACCCTACATGATCAACCGCGACAGCGGCGCGCGCCGCGCCGTGGTGCAATGGAACACCGAAGGCCGCGATCTGGATGGCGTGGTGCGCGAAGCTCAGGCCCGTATCAAGGAAAAGGTCGAGCTGCCGCCCGGCTACGCGCTGGAAATCGGCGGCGACTTCGAGGGCCAGCAGCGCGCCACGCGCAACCTGCTGCTGTCCGGCAGCGCCGCCCTGGTGCTGATGACGCTCATCATGTTCCAGGCTTTCCGCCAGTGGTCGCTGGTGACGCTGGTCATGCTCAACCTGCCTCTGGCCCTGATCGGCGGCGTGTTCGCCCTCGCCCTGGCCGGCGAAACCCTGAACGTGTCGTCCATGATCGGCATGGTGGCGCTGTTTGGCGTGGCGACCCGCAACAGCCTGCTGCTGATCTCCCGCTACCAGCACCTGATGCAGGCGCAGCCGCAGCTGAGCCCGGCCGAGGTCGCCGTCAAGGGCGCCTGCGATCGCCTGGTGCCGATCCTGCTGACCGCGCTGACAGCGGCGCTGGCGGTGACGCCCCTGATCCTCGGCGACCCCACTGGCAAGGAGATGGAACGTCCTCTCGCCATTGTCCTGCTGGGCGGCATGCTGAGTTCCACCTTGTTGAACCTGGTGGTCATCCCGACCCTGTTCCGCTGGCTGGCCACCCGCTGGCCGGAGCGGTCTGTTGCGACGGCCACCTGAGCGGCGGATGGGGGGCGGGTCGCGATGGCCCAGCCCCGATTCGCCGCGTAAAATGAAATTCCATCGGCCTGATGACGGTGATGACCATGTCCGTTAAATCTTCCGCTCCATTTGCCGCCGCATTTCTGGCCGACATCAGGCGTGCGGTCGGCGCGCGCCTTGCACTGGTCAGCCTGCCGGAGATCGGGGTCTTTGCCTGGCTGCTGCTGCTGGTGGCCGCGCCGGTCCTGATTTTTTCGCGGGCGCCCCTCACCTTCCAGCAACACGTCTTCGTCGAACCGCAGAGCCACCTGCTGATCGAGGCATTCTGCGGCCTGACGGCATTGACCATTGCCGGCATGATCCTGTCGACCTGCCTGAAGCGGCACGACCCCAGCATGATCCTGTTCGGCCTGGGTTTTCTGGTCATGGGCGTGTTCGACATGCTGCATGCCTGGACCGACCCCGATACCCAGCAGGCGGGTTTTGTCCTGTACCACACGCTCTCCACTTTTCTGGGCGGCGCCTTTATTTTCGCCGGCGTGGCGGTCCGGGTCGTGGTCGAGCGCAATCATGGCTTTTCCCGGGCGGATCTGGCGACCGTCATGGTCGGCATGGCAGTGGTCGTGCTGGTGGCGGCACTCTACCGCTACTTCATCCCGAGCCTGTTTCCCGATTACGCAAGCAATTTCAGGTTTTCCACCGTCATCCATGCGACGCATTATCTGGCCGGGCTGTTCTATGCGCTGGCGGCCATCGCGTTCTACCGCTATTTCCGCGAGCACCACCAGATTCTGGCGTTGCTGGTGTTCAGCCTGCTGGTGGTGTTTGCGCAAAGCGCGTATCTGTTCAGCTTTTCCAGCATGTGGAACCTGGCCTGGTGGATGTGGCACGGCGTCAAGCTGCTGTTTTACCTCGGCATCATGCTGTCGGTATTCGTCGGCTTCCTGCTGGCGCTGCGCACGATCGAGACGTCGCGTTATTCGCTGGCCCAGGTCAATCGCCGGCTGAAGCTTTCCAAGCAGGAAATCCGGCACGTCAACCAGGAACTCGAAATACGCAACCGCATGGTTCAGGAAGCGATGCGCTCGCTCGAGCTGGACCACACGCTCGACGTGGTGTCCAGGGCCATCCATCAGCTGCTGGGATTTATCAGCTGCGAACTCATTCTGCGCATACCCGAGGATGAGGTGGACGAGTTCGATCGCCGCGCGCTGCATCTGAGCAGCCGCTGGCCGGTGCGCGCCCTGCGGGCCGAGTCCGCCTGCTATACGGCCATTTGCCATACCCTGCATGCGACGAAAGACGTGTTCGAATGCGGCCACCGCGATGAGTCGGGCCGCCTTTCCCTGTGCCTGTCTCTCACCGCCAATGGTCAGGAAGTCGGCCGCCTGCGCCTGCGCGCCGGCAGCCCTGGCGTGGAGAAGCAGGACCTGAGCGGATTGCAGGCACTGGCCGTGGAGGTGGGGGCGATCGTGCACAACGCGCTGCTTTACCATCAATGGCTTGATGCCAACGATTTCCGGCTGGCGCTGCTGCGGGTTTCCACCATGCTCACCTCCACCCTGGAACTGGATCGGGTGCTCGAGGCCGTGTGCAAGGAAAGCGCCGCATTGCTCGAAAGCGACGGTGCGATGGTGTGGCTGCCGAGTAGTGAAGACGGCGCGTTCCACCTGGCGGCGAAATGGTTTGCGCAGCCGGACCAGCCGGTATCGGACGAGCTCGAGGTCTGGTGCGGCAATGGCAAGCTGTGTTCCACCCTGCTGCAGGGCATCAGCGGCCGGTATCAGCCCCTTGGCATCCTGTGGAACGACGCCAGTCAAACAACCCCGTTCACCCGGCCGAGCGGTTGTCCCTGGGAAGCGCTGGCCCTGTTTCCGCTGCTGGACGGCGAAAACCTCATCGGCGTGATGATGCTGGCACGCAAGGCGCACGTGCGTTTCAGCGCCGTCACGCTGGACAAGGGCGAACTGCTCGCAGGCCAGGTGCGTATCGCCATCAACAACGCGCGCAGCTACAAGCAGCTGGCCGAATTCAACCAGCAGCTCAAACTGGCCGAAGCGGACAAGATACGCAGCGAGCGCATGGCTGTGATGGGCCAGCTGTCCGCCTCGGTGGCGCACGAAGTGCGCAATCCGCTGTCCGCCATCAACAACTGCTTGGCCGTGCTGCGTGCGGACAGCAGCGAAAACTCGCGCAGCCGGGCGGCGCTGGAAATCATCCAGGACGAAGTGGAGCGGCTGACCAACCTCACCAGCAACTTCCTGTCTTTCGGCAAGCCGCGCGCGTCGGTCAGCAAGCCCATCGTGCTGGAGCAGCTGGTGAAAAAAGTCTGTGGCCTGCTGGAGCGGCATATCAGCCAGGAGGAGCTTTCCATCCAGGTGGGCTTGACTATCCAGCCCACCTCCTCGCTGTTGCTGTTCGATGCCGACGGCCTGGAAACGGTGCTTTGGAATCTCCTGCTCAACGCGTCCCAGTCGATCCAGGGACCGGGCCGCATCGATGTCGCGCTGCGACTCTACCCGGGGTATTTCCTGCTGGCGGTGATGGATTCCGGCAAGGGTATCGCCCGCGAAGACCAGGCCCGGATTTTCGAGCCGTTCTATTCGCAGCGCTCATTGGGCGCCGGCCTGGGGCTGGCCATTGTGCTGCGCCTGGTGCGGGAGTGGGAGGGCCGTATCCGGCTGCGCAGCCGGGTGGGCGAAGGCACGGCCTTCTTCCTGCGCGTGCCGGTCCGTATCGAGGAAACCTTTGACCGACGCGAGGTCGCCTGATGCGTATCCTGCTGGTTGACGATCAGAAAAGCCTGCGCCGTAGCCTTTCGCTGATGCTGCAGGGCGCCGGCTTCGAAACCGACGAGGCGGAAAGCGGCGAGGGGGCGCTGTCCCGCCTGGGCAATCAGAAGTACGACCTGGTGATTACCGACTTGCGCATGGACGGGATGTCCGGCGTCGATCTGCTGCGTGAAATCAAGCGGGAAAACCCGGCCCTGCCGGTGATTCTCATCACCGCCTACGGCAGCATCGATTCCGCGGTCGACGCCATGCGCCTGGGCGCTTTCGATTACCTGACCAAGCCTTTCCGCGAGCAGGACATTCTGGAGAAAATCCACGCCAGCCAGGCCATTCCCGCGGGTGCGGCGTGGCCGGCCGTGGCCGCGCCGTCCCGCGAAGCGGAGGATATCGTCGCCGAAACCCCACAGATGCGTGCCACCCTGATCAAGGCGGAGCGGATTGCGCGGACCGACATCAGCGTCCTCATCACCGGCGAAACCGGCACCGGCAAAACCCGCGTGGCGCGCTTCATTCACCAGAACAGCGCCCGCCAGCAGGCGCCCTTCGTCAGCATCAACTGCGCCAGCCTGCCGGAAAACCTGCTGGAGAGCGAGTTGTTCGGCCACGTCAAGGGCAGCTTCACCGGCGCCACGGAATCGCGCGCGGGACTTTTCGAGGAAGCGGACGGCGGCACCCTTTTTCTGGACGAAGTGGACACCCTGTCGCCCGCCATGCAGGCCAAACTGCTTTCCGTCCTGCAGGAAAAAATTATCCGCCGGGTCGGCTCCAACAAAGGCAAGAAGGTCGATATCCGCATCATGTCGGCAAGCAACCAGGATCTCAGCCTGCTCATCGAGAAAGGCCATTTCCGTTCCGACCTGTATTTCCGCCTCAACGGCATACGCCTGCACCTGCCGCCCCTGCGCGAGCGCGGCCAGGACCTGCACAATCTGCTGCAGCGCTTCCTTGCCATTTACAGCAGCAAGTACGGCCGCAGCGGCCTTCGGCTGACGCCGCGCGCCGAAGCCTATGTGCTGGGCTACCCCTATCCGGGCAATATTCGCCAGCTGGAAAGTTTTGTCGAGCAGATGGCGGTATTTGCCGACGACGCCGGTCACATCGACGTCGACGCCCTGCCGGAGGATCTGCTGCAGCAAACGGCGCCCCTTGCCATGAAAAACGGCCATGCCGAGCTGACCGAGAGCGGCGGCAGCATCGCCGATTCGGAGCGCCGGATGATCGAGGCCACCCTGCTGCGTTCCACCAATATCGGCGAGGCCGCGCGCGTGCTGGGAATCGGCCGTACGACGTTGTGGCGCAAGATGCGCGAATACAACCTCCACTTCCATCCGCACGGACGCAGTCGCTGAACGTTTCCGCCCCGTCCGATTCTGGTACGGGGTTTGCTTTTCCAGACGGTGGGGGCATTCTGCCCACCGTTTTGGAACACACAAGGAGACGGAAGCATGTCCGCCAAGCATTTTTTCACAAACTGGGGCCTGGCCCTGGCCGCCCTGCTGTTTTCGCTGCAAGCGGCGCCGCTGTGGGCGAAAGACCCCGTCGTCTTGGTGACTCCGGTCAAATATGAGGTCACCCTCGACGACGCGTTGCCGGCGGTGCGGGACATGCTCGTCTCGGCCCTCGAAGCCAGGAATTACGCCATCATCAATATCCTCAACGTGCAGGAAGGCCTGGCCAGCCGGGGCATCGAGGCGCATCCGCTGCAGCTCATCGAGTTCTGCAACCTGACCAAGGCGTACAGCATCACCCGCAACGTGCCTGACTTCGAGATGTTTGCGCCATGCCGGCTCGCCCTGTTCGAAAATGACGGCAAAACCACGGTGATGGTGCATCGCCCCGCCCATGTGCTGTCGATTCTGGCCAAGAACCCGAAGCTGTCCAAGGAAGGCAAAGCCAATCTGGAGCAGTTCGACCGTGATTTGAAAGCGATGCTGACGGAACTGGCAAGCGGAGGGTTCTGAACATCCATGTTTCATTCGGGAACATGATGGAACATGCCGGTCGACTGGATTTTCAAGGAGACAATAGTTATGCATGCCCCAGTGCAATCCGTACCCCGCATTCGCCGCGGCGTCCTGCCGCGCGTCCTCGTAGCCGCCGGCCTGTTGTTCGGTGCCGGGACCGCGCCCGTGGCCGCCCATGATCACATGATGTCGTCCACGGCCGTTCTGGTGGCGACGTCAGGCAGTTCCGTCAGCGGATCGTTGAAATTTCGCGAGTCGAAGAACCGCGTCGTGCACATCAGCGGAACGGTCGAAGGGCTGACGCCGGGAAAGCACGGTTTTCACATCCATGTAAACGGCAATTGCGACTCGCCTGACGGCATGGGCGCTGGCGGCCATTACGCGCCCGCTGGCGGCCGTCACGGCGCGCCCGATAGCAAGGATCGCCATCTGGGCGATCTGGGCAATATCGAAGCCGATGCCAGCGGCCGGGCGGTGGTGGACGTGATGGCGCACGGCATCACCATCGCGCTGATGGGCGCGGCATCCGTTGACAGCCGCAGCATCGTGATCCACGCCAGTGAAGACGATTTTTCCGATCCTGCCGGCAATTCGGGCGCCCGTGTGGCCTGCGGCGTGATCGGGTCGGACATGATGCCCATGTAGCCGATTGCCGCAGGGCGGGTGTCGGCGATGCGTCAATATGCCACATTCCCCCACCGTCCGGCCCGGGGTAACCTCTGGCGCCACGAGATCAAGAAAGACGGATGAGGTTCGGATGGGACAACTTATTTTTGCACTGCTGCTGGCGGCAACGCTGGCGACCCAGCCGGTTGCGGCGACGGAGCATCGCCACCAGGCGAAGCCGCAAGCGGCCAAGCCGACCCTGGCGGTAGGCGCGACGCTCGACGGCAACGGACGCGTATGGCTGGCCAGGGTGGAGAACCAGCAGCTCTGGGTTTCTTCGTCGGACGACAGCGGACAGCATTTCTCCCGCCCGGTTGCGGTCTCCTCCATGCCGGAAGACATTGCCGCCAACGCGGAAAACCGTCCCAAGATCGCCGTTGCGCAGGACGGCACGGTGCTGCTGAGCTGGAGCCAGTCGCTGCCGAAAAGATTCACCGGCAATGTCCGCTTTGCCCGCTCCACCGACGGCGGCCGCAGTTTTTCCGCGCCGATCACCCTGAACGACGACGGCCGCATCGGCAGCCACAGCTTCGATTCGCTGGCGATCGATGGCGCGGGCCGGGTGGCGGTGGCGTGGCTGGATGGGCGCGACCGCGATGCGGCCCGTGAAAAAGGCGGCACGTTCGCCGGCTCGTCGGTCTACTTCGCGCAATCCGCCGACAACGGCGCCCATTTCAGCGCCAATCGCCGGCTCACCGAGCATACCTGCGAATGCTGCCGCACCGCGCTGACCTGGACCGCGGAGGGGCCGGTGGCGCTGTGGCGCAACCTCTACGGCACCAACACGCGCGACTTCGCCCTCGCCAATCTGGATAGCGGAAAACAGCGCCGCGTCACCGACGACGAATGGCGGATCGATGCCTGTCCCCACCACGGCGGCGGCCTCGCGGTCGACGCCCGCGGTGCCCTGCACCTGGTCTGGTTTACCCAGGGCAGGACGCGCCAGGGGCTGTTCTACAAACGCATCGCGGACGGGCGCGAGTCGCCGCCCATGGCCCTGGGCAATCCGGCGGCCCAGGCAGGCCA
>DAOMWT010000089.1:0-10639 GCA_035436705.1 Thiobacillus sp.
GCCGGCCGGCAGGCGCAGCGCCAGCGGCCGCTCGGGCGCGTCGAAGTTGTGCAGATAGCAAAGATCCGGCGGCACCCGCTTCGCCGCCGCCGCCTCGCGCATCGCCTGCTTCAGCAGCGAGGACCGGCCGCTGCCGACTTCGCCCAGCACGAACAGGTTGTAGTTGGGCTGGTCCATGCCTAGGCCGAAACGGGCGGCCGCCTCGGCACGCGTCTGGCCGATCCACGGCAGGGTCTCGTCCTGCAGCTCGGACGTATCCGCGAACCCCAGCACGTCGGGGTCGATGGTCAGGCGCAGGTCGGCGGGAGACAGCGTGGCAATCGGCATGGTTCGGGACCGTAAGGAAGACATCCCGGATTATTGCCCAAGTCACTCGGGCGGCAACAGGCCGGCCCATTGCGCCTGGCTTTGCAGGTAGCGCATCCGCAGGCTCGCCGCATTCTCGCGCAGCAGGTCGGCGGGAACTGCCAGCGCCTGCATCAGCGCGGGTTCGATGCGGTCGACTGCAACGCAGCGCGGAACTGCATCAAGCTCCCAGGTTTCGGCAAAAGCGGCTCGCTTGTCCGGGCGTCCTTCCTGCTGCGGCGGTGCGAAGCTGACCCGAGGCAGGCCATAGGCCAGTGCGACAATGCGGCCGTGCAGGCTGCTGCCCACCAGGCCGCGGCTGGCGGCGATCAGCGCACATATATCCCACAGATGCAGCGACGGAAACAGCTGCGCCGTGCCGGTCGGCAGCCGGCGCTGCAGCTTTTCATACAAGGCGGGATCGTCATGCCACGGTGCCGCGCCGGCGCGGAACAGCGCCACGCCCAGGCCGGTCGTCGCAGCCACCTGCGACAGGCCCTGCGCCAGCGCATCCAGACTGGCATCGTCGGCAAAATCGGCGCTGAACTGACACGCCAGATAGCCCTGCGGGAAAGCGTCGCGGATCGCTCTCACCGCACGCTGCTGCCGGTGCCGGCGTATCACCTCGCCGAAACACTGTTCCACCATCACCGCCGGGTCGGGGCACAGCGGCGCCTCGATGCCTTCCGCCCGCAGCGCAGCCTGGGTAACGTGGTCGCGCACGCTGAGCCCGTCCGCCTGCAGCAGCGCTGCCTTCACTTCATCCCGTTGCGCCGCGGACAGGGCATCCCACTCCACCCCGCCGACGGCGTTGAAAATCAGCCTGCCCCCCGGCGCCAGCGCCTCGCGCCCGACGACATAAGGCATGCTGCGCGCCGTGCCGAGCTGGCGTGCGGCCCATGCGGCCCCCGCAGCCGGATCGCTGTCGTAACGCGCGATGGCATCAGCGGCTGCGTCCGGATCGAGCAGCATGATCGCGGCCTGCCAGGCGGTGCAGGTCAGCAGTTCGCCGCCGGCGTGGATCAGGTGCGCAGCCCCTGCGGCAAGCGGCATGATTTCGTGGCCGCCGAACGACCTCAGATCACGTTCAGCCAGCCCGGCAAACGCGAACGCCCGCCCTGGCAGCAGCGCCGCCAGCAGATGCGGGAACAGCAGGTCGCCGAAGTTGTGGCGGTCGAACGCGCCGAACAGGACCGGCGGAGCACTCGCATTCATCGTCTGCATGGTCCGGATGAAAAGGGCGTGAACATCATGCGCATGATTTTTTCGCACGTGGGGCGATTTCGCACTACATTCGAAAAAAAGCCAACCCACCCACCCGATGAAACCCGCCCAGCCTTCCTTCTTCGTCCTCATCGCCCTCATCGGCGGCCTGGCCATCTTCAGCTCCACCCTGTCGAAAACGCCGGTGCTGCCGCTGTTCGCCGCCTCGCTCAACGCCACCCCGGCTGAAATCGGCTGGATCGTCATGGCCTCGACCCTTCCCGGCGTCCTTATCAGCTACCCCGCCGGTGCGCTGTCGGATCATCTCGGCAAGCGGCGCGTGCTGCTGGCGTCCCTCATCGTGTTCGCCACCGCGCCCTTCCTCTATCTGGTGATCGAAACCGCCTGGCAGCTGATGGCGGTGCGCTTCTACCACGGCTTCGCCACCGCGATCTTCGGCACCGTCGCCACCGCGGCGATTGCCGGGCGCTACAGCGCCGACCGCGCGGCGCGACTATCCACCTATTCCTCGGTCACCATCGTCGGGCGCTCCATCGCGCCTTTCCTCGGCGGCACCCTGATCTCGCTGGCGAGCTTCGGCGCGGTCTACATCGCCTGCGCGATCGCCGGCGTGCTGGCACTGGGGGCGGGCCTGCTGCTTAAAGATCGCAACCCGAAACCGGCGGCGAAGCTGGAGCTGCCGCATTTCTGGTCGAGTCTCAGAACCGTGCTGCGCGACCGCGGCATCATGCTGGTGAGCACGGTGGAAGCGGCGCAATACCTGGTGTTCGGCGCCATCGAAGCCTTCCTCGCGCTGTACGCGTCCTCGCTCGGCATCCCCGCGTGGCAGATCGGCATCATCCTCGGTGTGCAACTTCTCAGCATCGTGCTCGCCAAGCCACTGATGGGCCGCGTGTCCGACCGCGTCGGGCGCCGCCGCGTCATCCTGCCCGGCCTCCTGATCGGCGCGGCGAGCGTCGTGCTGCTGCCGGTCTTTCCGAACGTCGTCGGTCTCTCCGTGCTGAGCCTGGCATTCGGCCTCGGCTTCGCCACCGTCACCTCATCCACCGCCGCGCTCGTCGCCGACCTCACCAAAGACGGCCGCTTCGGCTCGTCGATGGGCGTGCTGCGCACGGTGATGGACGTCGGCCAATCGATCGGCCCGGTGCTCACCGGCTTCATGGTCGGCGTCGCCGGCTACGCCAGCGCCTTCACCCTGCTGGCGACGATCCTGGTGGCGGCCGCGCTGATGCTGGGGCTGCTGCTGCACGACGCCTGAGGCCGCGCCCGATCGGCTATAGTGAGGCAGCCCGTTTCTCTCAAGGAGACTCCCATGCGCATCCATTCCCTGCTCGGCCTGCTGGCCTTCGCCTTGACCAGCTTCATGCTCCCAGCCGCTGCCGATTCCAGCGTCGACCGCACGCCTGCTGCCACGCAGCAGACATCGATTTCACCCGAGGCCTGTATTGCGAATGCCAAGGGCATGCAACTCGCCCAGATCCAGACAGCCTGCTGCAAGGCGCACAAAGGCATCTGCGGCTGCCGCGCCGGCAAGATCGTGTGCTGCGACAACTCCACCAGCAAGGAGCCGGGGTGTACGTGTCATGGGGATGAGGGCGTCGTCGAATAAGGCCGTTCAAACCACTCTTGACAAACGTATCCCATAGGATACACTCCGGTCGATGCGCGTATCGATGACCGAGGTCTATCGGGACTGGATCAATGGCCTGAAAGATCGGGCCGGCCGCGCCCGTATACAGATGCGCGTAGACAGGCTGGCACACGGCAATCCGGGGCAGCATCGCAATCTCACGCATGGTATATCCGAGTTGAAGATCGACGTCGGCCCCGGCTACCGGGTGTATTACACCGAACGCAACGGCGAACTGATCATACTGCTGGCCGGTGGCGACAAGTCGACGCAACAGCAGGACATCAAAACAGCCAGCGCACTCGCCAGCAATTTGCAGGAGTAATGACATGCCCAAGACCGCCACCAAACTGACCGCCAAGACGAAGACCGTACCCTACGATGTGGCCGAGCAGCTGCGCACTCCCGAGGAAATGGCCGCCTACCTCGACGCTTGGCTGGAAGAGGCGCCAGATGACGCAGCGGGGATCACCCGTGCGCTGGGGGACATCGCCCGAGCCAAGGGCATGTCGCAGGTTGCGCGCGATGCGGGGCTCAGCCGGGAAAGTCTCTACAAGGCGCTCAGCGAAAACGGCAATCCGAGCTTTGCGACCGTGCTCAAGGTTGCGCGGGCGCTTGGGGTGAAGCTGCATGCGGAAGCGGCTTGATGTTGGCCACAGATTCGCTAAGACAACATCTAATAGAAACCGTGCTCGCATGGGAGAAGGCATATGGCAACGCCCCCTCCATCACTTCAGCGTTATCCGAATATGATGCCGCCCAACTGGTTGGATGCTCGATGGAAGAATACTCGGTCGCTATGCAAGGCATGACCTCAGTTCAAAAAGGCTACGACTTCATCTTCAATGGGGCCCGCTACCAAATTAAAGGCAATCGGCCAAGCGGGAAACCCGGTAGCGTAGTTACTTGGGTACCTAAAGCTACAAATTACGAATGGGATTATTTGGTCTGGATCCTCTACAACCCTCAATACGAAATTCAAGAAGCTTGGCTTTGGGCAGCCCATGCCTACAAATCCGCTTTCGATTCAATCAAGCGCCTGTCCCCTGAGCATTACAGGCAAGGAAAGAAGCTAGCTTGACGATCCCTCATTTCCCCGTAGCCACCCACACCCCATCCCACCCCGCCTCCGGCGGTGCCTGTCGAAACGCCGCAACCCGCTCCAGCATGACCTGGCTGGGCTGATCCTTCGGTTCGGCGGCCAGACACTCACGGAACGCCGCCTCAGCCGCATCCCAATCCTGCGCGCGATAGCGCGCCAGCCCGGCTTCATACGCCTGCACCCGCTGCCGGTCGCTCTCGCTCACCTCGGCTGCCAGCCCCAGCAACTCGAACACCCTGACCGTTTCCAGCTTGCCGACGACGCGCAGGCTGTCGATTTCGCGGAAGGCCAGGGTGTCGCCCGCCAGATTCCGCGTCGTTTCACTCACCAGAATCCGCGTGCCGTAGAACTTGTTGGCCTGCTCCAGGCGTGAGGCGAGGTTCACGGTATCGCCGATGACGGTGTAGCCGCGCGAGGTTTCGGAGCCGATGTTGCCCACCGTCACCTCGCCGCTGGCGATGCCCATGCGCACGTTGACCACGGGTAGGCCGTGGGCGACGCCGAACATCTCGGGCAGCCAGGCGCGGAAGGCTTCCATGCGGGCCGTCTGCTCCAGGGCGGCGAGACAGCACAGGGTGGCGTGGTCGGCGGCATCGGTGAAGGGCGGTCCCCAGAACGCCATGACCGAGTCGCCGATGTACTTGTCGACGATGCCCTGCCGGGTCCGGATCACCTCCGACATCAGCGAAAAATAGCGGTTGAGGAAACGCACCGCGGCGTCCGGCGTCAGGCCCTCGCACAGGCGGGTGAAGTCCTGCAGGTCGGAGAAGAACACCGTCATCACCTGGCGCTCGCCACGTTCGGCCGGGATGCGGTTTTCCAGCAGGCTCTTCACGATGCGCGGGTCGACGTACTGGCCGAAGGTGTCGCGGATGCGTTCCTTCTCGCGCAGCCCGACCACCATGTGGTTGAACGAGGTGGCGAGCGTGGCCAGTTCGTCGTGGGTGTGCACCAGGATTTCCACATCGAGGTCGCCTGCCTCGACCGCGCGCGTGCCGCCCACCAGGCGCTTGACCGGGTCGACCAGCGAGCGGGTGACGAAGCCGGCGAAGATCAGCCCGAGTGTGGTGGCGATGGCGGTGACGATCCAGTTGAGGGTGGTGGCGCGTTTCTCCTCCTTCTTGGCCTGGATGGCGGTGTCCTGGGTCAGCTTGTTGAGGATGTCGATGGTCTTGCCGATCTCGACGTCGACGGTGTCCTTCTCGCGCAACAGGGTTTCACGGACGATATCTTGCGATCGCGGCGTGCCTTCCTGCGCCTCGATCTGGAACAGGCGGAAGGTCATGTGAAAGTGCTGGCGCGCGGTCTGGATGGCGGGCAACTGCTTGCCCAGCACGGCGAGGGTCACGCGGTCGAGTTCGATGTCATTTTGCGCCTCGGCCTCGCCCAGCATGCGCAGCGAGGAATCGACGATCTGGTCGGCGTTGACTCCGCGCATGTCGAAGCCGTTCGATTCGTTGGCGAGGAATTCCGGGTCGGGTTTCGCCACTTCCATGCCCGCCATTACCCGCTCCATGTGCACGATCTGCTGGCGGATCAGGATTTCGACGCTGGCCACCTGCTGCTGCAGCGGCAGGTACCAGTCCGACAGCGCGCGCACCTGGTTGTTGAGCTGGCGGAAGTTGAGCACCGACAGCCAGGTGACGACCACCATCAGCACCAGCAGGGCCGTGGTGATGCTGAATATTTTCAGGCTGATGGGCAGGCGCATGGTGTCAGATCCTGGATGCTCGACACATTGAACCCTAGCGCAAGCTGCCCATCCGTCAACATTCCCGGGGCCGGACCGGGCCGGCGCAGGGCGCGATGCGGCCCGGCCTGAACCCGCGAGTTTGCTTGCTATCTGTTTCCCGGCACCCGCGGCGCGCCGCTCGCCACGTCGCCGCACTGCGCGCGATGGCGCAACGCGTGATCCATCAGCACGATCGCCGTCAGCGCCTCGGCGATGGGGGTGGCGCGGATGCCGACGCAGGGGTCGTGGCGACCGTGGGTGACGACCTCGATCGGCTGGCCGTTGAGGTCGATCGAACGGCCGGGCAGACGCATCGACGAGGTGGGCTTGATCGCGACATGGGCGACGATGGCCTGGCCGCTTGAGATGCCGCCGAGCACGCCGCCGGCATGGTTGCTCAAGAATCCCTCGGGGGTGATCTCGTCGCGGTGCTCGGTGCCCAATTGCCGGGCGGCCTGCATGCCGTCACCGATTTCCACGCCCTTGACGGCGTTCAGTCCCATCAACGCGTGGGCGAGGTCGGCGTCGAGCTTGTCGTACAGCGGTTCGCCCCAGCCGGGCGGCACGTTCTCCGCCACCACGCTGATCCTGGCGCCGGCCGAATCGCCCGACTTCCTGAGCGCGTCCATGTAGGCCTCAAGCTCGGGCACGATGGCTGCATTGGGCGAGAAAAAGGCGTTGTTGCCGATCTCGTCCCACGACTCGAAGGGAATGTCGATCGGTCCCAGCGCGCTCATGTAGCCGCGGATGACGATGCCGTATTTTTCCGCCAGCCACTTCTTCGCTATGGCGCCGGCACCGACGATGGGCGCGGTCAGTCGCGCCGACGAGCGGCCGCCGCCGCGCGGGTCGCGGAAGCCGTATTTCTGCGTATAGGTGTAGTCGGCATGCCCGGGACGGAAGGTCTCGGCGATGTTGCCGTAATCCTTGCTGCGCTGGTCCTCGTTGCGGATCAGGAGCGCGATCGGCGTGCCGGTGGTCCTGCCTTCGTACAGGCCGGACAGGATCTCGACGGTGTCGGATTCGCGGCGCTGGGTGACGTGGCGCGAGGTGCCGGGCTTGCGGCGGTCGAGATCGTGCTGGATGTCGGCCGCGGCGAGCGCCATGCCGGGCGGGCAGCCGTCGACCACACAGCCGATGGCGGGGCCGTGCGATTCGCCGAACACGGTGACACAGAACAGTTTGCCGAGTGTGCTGCCAGACATGGAAATAACCGCGGAAAAGGCCGAAAGAATGCGCCGAAGTCTAGCACAGGCGCGGCTTTGCACGCCGCCCGCCGCATCCCGCCAGGCACGCCGCTGCAAGACCAATCTGTTTTTAAACGCTATCCTGAACATCCCATCTCACGGAACGAGGACGCCCCGATGAATACCACGCAGCACCTCACCGCCCTCGGCCAGAGCCTCTGGCTGGACAATCTGTCGCGCAGCCTGATCCGCGACGGCACGCTGGCCAGGCTGATCACCGAGGACGGGATATCAGGCGTGACCTCGAATCCGTCGATTTTCCAGAATGCGCTCGCCACCAGCCCGTATTACGCTGACGACCTGGCGCGGCTGAAAGCCGGCGAATCCGATGCCGAGCGGCGTTACGAAGCGCTGGTCATCTCCGACATCCGGGCGGCCTGCGATCTGCTATTGCCGGTATTCACACGCAGCGGCGGCAACGACGGCTACGTCAGCCTGGAAGTCGCGCCGCGCTGGGCGTACGATGCCGCGCGCACGGTGAAGGAGGCCCAGCGCCTGTCGGCCGCGGTGGACCGCAGCAACCTGATGATCAAGGTGCCGGGCACGCCGGAAGGCATCGGCGCGCTCGAGACGCTGACCCGGCTCGGCATCAACGTCAACGTGACGCTGCTGTTTTCGATTGCGCAGACCGAGGCGGTATTCGACGCCTACCTGCGCGGCCTTGCCGCACGCGTGCAAACCGGGGCCGGCGTGCGCCGCAGCAAGGCGGTGGCGAGCCTGTTCCTGTCGCGCGTCGACACGCTGGTCGACGCGCAGCTCGATTCGATCGGCACGCCGGAAGCGCTGTCGCTGCGCGGCAAGGCGGCCATCGCCATGGCCAGGCTCGCCTATCAAAGCTATCTGAAAATATTTCACGGCGAGGCTTTCGCCGCCCTGGCGCAGCAGGGTGCAATGCCGCAAACCCTGCTGTGGGCGAGCACCGGCGTGAAAAACCCGGACTACCACGCCCTGCTGTATGTCGAACCACTGATCGGCAGGGAAACCATCAACACCCTGCCCGACAAGACGCTCGCTGCGCTGCGCGACCACGGCAAACCGGCGCTGCGGCTGGAGGACGGGATTACCGAGGCGACAGCGCAACTGGTGGATCTGGCGCGGCTGGGCATCGACATGGATACGGTCGGCAATACCTTGCAGGACGAGGGCGTCAAACTGTTCGAAGCCGCGTACCAGAAACTGCTGCTGCAGACCGGATGAGCGGCACCCCTATCCCTGGCATACGTGTCCTGCTGATGCTCCGGCAGCCCACCCTCGTCGATCCGCCGGGACCGGCGGCGGCAGCCCAAGCTGCCGCGTTACCCCTTGCGCCACCGCCTATCAACCAAGAACAATTTATGTACTGAAAAAAAATCTTGAATAGACAGAAAAGCTTGTGGGGGAGAGGATGACCGTTCCCACTCCATTGTGCCGGCCGGCGCGATGGAATACCAAAATCGACGCAAGGAGACGCGCCATGAGCTTTACCCGTTTGCCCACCAGCAATCTCGATAAAACCGCCGGCTTGTTGCGCCCCGCCTGCGTATTGCCCGAGCGCGTGGGAATGGACAACCCTGCACTCGATGTCATGACCGATTTCCGCCGACTGACCGCCTTTATCGCCACCCCCGGCGACACCATCAAACAAGCGGAAGAACGCATGATCCGCCGCAAGGTACGCCTGCTGATCGTGATGGACCGCCAGGATCGCGTGGCCGGGCTGATCACCAGTACCGACATCCACGGCGAAAAGCCCCTGCAGGTGGTGCAAAGCCGCGGCCTCCGCCGCGACGAAGTGCTGGTGGCCGACATCATGACCCCGGTGGACCGGCTGGAAGCGGTCGACTTCGACGATCTGTCGCATGCCCGCGTCGGCCATGTGCTGGAAACGCTCAAGGCACGCGGCCGCCAGCATGCCCTGGTGATCGAAAACGCGAACGGCCAGCAAATGGTGCGCGGCCTGCTGTCGCTGTCGCAGCTGTGCAAGCAGCTTGGCGTCAACGTCGAAACCACCGAAGTGGCGCACACCTTCATTGAAATCGAGCAGCAGCTGGCACACGCCTGAGCCGCTGAACCGCTGCCTCTGCCGCCGCCCGGCAGAGGCAGCGGCGACGGCACATTGCAGTGCCGGCTTCGAACGTATCCCCGCATTCATTCCGCCAAGCCGGCCTCTCCAGCCGGACTCAAGCCCTATCCCACGCAACATCCAAGGTTTTCCCGCACCGCATCTTGTGCTCAAATCCCGGACGGACGGCCGCGGCGAAACGTGCGCCGACGGAGCAAGCCTGCACAACACCCTGACAAGCACATGAATATTTCCGTCAGCGAACTGATCGTCCGGTATCTGGAACGCCTGGGCATCGACCACATTTTCGGCATGCCGGGCGCGCACGTGCTGCCGATCTACGACCGCCTGCATGATTCGGGCGTGAAGAGCGTGCTGGTGAAGCACGAGCAGGGCGCGGCCTTCATGGCCGGCGGCTACGCGCGGGTGTCGCAGCGGCCCTCCGCCTGCATCGCCACCGCAGGGCCGGGAGCGACCAATCTCATTACCGGTATCGCCAATGCCTACGCCGAGCGGCTGCCGGTGCTGGTGATCACCGGCGAGACCTCGACCTACATCTTCGGCCGTGGCGGCCTGCAGGAAAGCTCCGGCGAAGGTGGCGCCATCGACCAGGGCGCGCTGTTCGCCAGCATCACCCGCTACCACAGACTGGTGGAGCGCACTGATTATCTCGGCCAGGTGCTGAACCAGGCTACCCAGGCGCTGCTCGGCCGTGAGCCGGGGCCGGTGCTGCTATCGATCCCGTACAACGTGCAGAAGGAACAGGTCGACGCCAGCGTGCTCGAGCAGATTCATCTCCCCCGCCAGCCCGCGATTCGCCACACGACGCCGACGAACGCGCTCGCCGGACTGATCCGGGCTGCGCATACGCCGGTGATCGTCGCCGGTTACGGCTGCATCCAGGCGGGTGCGCGCGAGACCGTCGCCGCTTTTTCCGAACGCTTCAACATCCCGGTCACCACCAGCCTCAAGGCCAAGGGCGTGGTGGCCGAAGGCACGCCGCTGGCGCTGGGCTGTCTCGGCGTGACGTCCAACGGCAATGCCTACCGCTACCTCGTCGACCACGCCGACCTGCTGGTATTTCTCGGCGCCGGCTTCAACGAACGCACCAGCTACCTGTGGGACGCGAAGCTGCTGACCGGCAAGAAGATCGCCCAGGTGGACCGCGATGCCGCCCAGCTCGGCCGCGTGTTCCAGCCCGACGTGGCGATCTGCGGCGACGTCCGCGCGGTGATGGAAGAACTGCTCGCCACACTCGAAGCCGACGGCATGCCGCCCAAGGCCCGCGCCCTGCTGGACGGCCACCACACAACCACCC
>DAOMWT010000090.1:0-10533 GCA_035436705.1 Thiobacillus sp.
CTTCGATCAGCAATCTCGGTTGGTGCGGGCTCCGGCGGCCCGTACTGGAAGCGCGCGGCGAGTTCGCGCTCGAACGTCGTTTCATCCATCGTTTGGGGATCCGCCACGTTGGCGGCGGCGCATCCCGACAGCACGATCGCAAACAACCAACGCATCAGCACCTCCTCTTTGACGCACGGAGGCTGACGACGCAGTGTTGCAGCAGTATTTCAGCGCGACGAGTGGCATTCGTGGCTGCTGTCTGGCGCAGTTAGAGTTAAGTTTGCGAGATTACCGCGATTGGCTGCCACATAACGCGAGAAAGTTGCGATGGATGAGACTGACAGACAGATCGCCGCGATCTTGCAGGTCCGTGGCCGCAGCGGCGCTGATGAAATCGCGACTCAAATCGGCCTGTCCGCTTCTGCGGTTCATCGACGGATCGGGCGGATGCGAGAAGAGGGCGTGATCGCCGCGGAGGTGGCGATCGCCCGGTGCAGCGGGACGTTGTGCCACAGCATGAAGGGCACCGACAGGGTGCCGCCGCCGATGCCGACCCAGCTCGATACCGCGCCGATCACGCCGCCCGCCAGCGTCGTCCCGGCCTGCCCCGGCAGGCCGCGATGCGGCGCCGGCTTGAAGTCCAGCCACATCTGGATGGCGGCATAGAACAGGAAGGCGGTGAAAAACAGCTTCAGCAGCATCGCCGGCATCTGCGCCGCCAGCACCGCACCGGCCAGCGTGCCGAGCACGATGCCGGGTGCGATGCGCCACAGCAGCGGCCAGACGACCGCGCCGTGGCGATGGTGCGCGCGCACGCTGGACAGCGAGGTGAACAGGATCGAGGCGAGCGAAGTACCGAGCGCCAGTTGAGGCTCCATGCCGGCAGCCAGCTCCTGCGCGTGTAGCAGAAAAATCAGTACCGGCACGATGATGAGGCCGCCGCCGACGCCGAGCAGGCCGGCGACGAAGCCGACCACCAGCCCCAGCCCGCCGTAGGCCGCCAGCAGCGCAGGGTCGGCGATCACAGGCGCTTGACGATGAAGCTGTACTCGGCCGGGTCGACCGGCGTGATCGACAGGCGGTTGCCTTTCTGCAGGATGCGCATATTGGCGAGCTCGGGATAGCCGCGGATTTCCCTTAGCGGCATCAGCCGCGTCTTCTTCACCAGCCTGACGTCGACGTTGAACCAGCGCGGCGTTTCCGGCGTCGCCTTGGGATCGAAATACGTGTTCTGCGGATCGAACTGGGTGGCGTCGGGATACGCCGGCACGCTGACCTCGGCCAGCCCGGCGATGCCCGGCTCGGCGCACGACGAATGGTAGAACAGCACCTTGTCGCCGGGCCTCATCTGGTCGCGCATGAAATTGCGCGCCTGGTAATTGCGCACGCCGTACCAGGCGACGCTTTGCCCGGGCATGGCGGCGAGGTCGTCGATGCTGACGTCGGACGGTTCGGATTTCATCAGCCAGTAGCGCATGTCGCTCAGCTCCGCTTGATCAGGGTGCCGACGCCTTCCGGCGTCAGCACTTCCAGCAGCAGCGCATGCTCGACGCGGCCGTCGATGATGTGCGCGCTCTTCACCCCGCTGTTGACTGCATCGACGGCGTAGCCGACCTTGGGAATCATGCCGCCGGAAATGGTGCCGTCGGCGATCAGCTCGTCGACCTCGCGCGGTGTCAGCCCGGTCAGCAGCTGCATCTGCTTGTCGAGCACGCCCGGCGTGTTGGTCATGAAAATGACCTTTTCCGCCTGCAGCGCGCCGGCGATCTTGCCCGCCGCGACGTCGGCGTTGATGTTGTAGGCGTTGCCCGCGGCGTCGGCGCCGAGCGGCGCCACCACCGGGATGAAGTCGCGCGCGTCGAGCACCTGGATGATCGCGGGATCGATGCGGGTGATCTCGCCGACCTGGCCGATGTCGAGCATCTCGTCGGCCTTGTCCTTGCTCCGCACCAGCATCTTCTTGGCGTGGATGAAATTGCCGTCCTTGCCGGTGAGCCCCACCGCGCTGCCGCCGTGCTTGTTGATCAGGGTGACGATGTCCTGGTTGACCAGGCCGCCGAGCACCATTTCCACCACGTCGAGGGTTTCCTCGTCGGTCACCCGCATGCCCTGGATGAATTCGCTCTGCTTGCCGATCCGCTGCAAAAGCCCGGCGATCTGCGGCCCGCCGCCGTGCACCACCACCGGGTTCATCCCCACCAGCTTCAGCAGCACCACGTCCTTGGCGAAGGCCTCCATCAGATGGCGTTCGGTCATGGCGTTGCCGCCGTATTTGATGACGATGGTCTTGTCGTAGAAGCGCTGGATGTAGGGCAGCGCCTCGGACAGGATGTGCGCCTTCTCGGCGGCGGTATGGGGGGAGGTCATGGCGGCTCCGGATTGGGTTTGGGCGGATTCTACGCCAATAGAAAAGGCGGCGCGAAGCCGCCTTTTCTACCGCGCAGCGCTGCGTTTACTGCACCGCCAGCCGCTTGGCCGCAGTCGCGACCTTCTTCGGCAGCACCAGTTGCAGCACACCGTCCTGGTAACGGGCGGTGGCGGCAGCTTCGTCCACCTCGTGTTCCAGCGCGAAGCTGCGGCCGACGCGGCCGAAATAACGTTCGCGGCGCAGCACTTTCTCGCCATCCTTCTGTTCGGTGTTTTTCTTCACCTCGGCGCTGATCGCCACGGTGTTGCCGTCGATTGTGACCTGGATGTCATCCTTGGCCACGCCCGGAATATCGGCATGAACGGCATAGCTTTTTTCATCCTCTTTCACGTCCAGGCGGATTTGCGGCGCCTCCTTGCCCATCTGCACCGGACGGAAAAAACCGCGGAACAGGGTGTCCAGCGGATCGGCTACTTCAAACGGGTCATAACGGGTGATATTGGCCATGGTGTCCTCCTTCAGGTTGACAAACACTTCGGATAAAACCGATCTGGGGCGCTCCACCTTTATTTCAAGAGCCCGGCTTGCCGCTGCGTGCGCTTGTGGCGGAATGTCCGCATAGCGTGCAATGCCGGGAACGAACATTCATCGGCGCATTGAAGGCGGGGCGACGTAAAATGGAGCCGGCGTACAGGGAGTACGGAACTTGCATCACCGGTCGTGGACGAACGACTACCGTTTGCCGGCCACCCGGCTGGAACGGCCGTCCGCCAGGGCTGCGGCCGGCATGCGCGCCGTTCCGGGAATGTTTCGTCCGTTCCGAAACGGAACAACGGCAGGCAATACTGCACCGGAGTTCGACTCCGACAGTGCATCGAAAGAGAATTGCAAAAGAAACCCGGCCCATGGGTTTCCTGCAATAAAAACCACCGGATTTCCGGTGCATTATGTTGTTGTGCGTTCATTTGAACCGTTATTAGAGAGAACACTATGTCCAGCAAAAAACCCCTGATTTCCCTCGCTATTGGTTCCGCATTTGCCGCCGCCCTTGGGACAGCACCCATCGCCTCCGCGGCCGAGAACCCTTTCGCCATGCAGTCCCTGGACAAGGGCTACATGCTTGCTCAAGCCGGGAAAATGGGCGAAGGCAAATGCGGTGCGGGCAAGTGTGGCGCCGCCATGGCGAACGCCGGCAAGGGCGACAAAAACTGCATGGCCGATACCAATCAGGACGGCAAGGTCAGCAAGGAAGAGTTCATCAAGCAGCATGAAGCCATGTTCGACATGAAGGATGCCAACAAGGATGGCTTCATCGACAAGGATGAAATGGCCAAGATGATGGATGGCAAATGCGGTGGCATGAAGGCAGGGGAGGGGAAATGCGGTGCAGGCAAGCGCGGCACCATGACGAAATAATCACAGGCCTGCCGTGAATTCCCTGCGCCTTGCCGGCGCGGGGCTGGGCTTCCGGCGCGAGCTCATTGCCGCACTGAAAACCCGGGTTCCCGCCGCCATCGATTTCTTCGAACTCGCTCCGGAAAACTGGATCGACCTGGGTGGCGCGCATGGCCGCGATTTGCGCGGCTTTACCGAACGCTATCCGTTCGTCTGCCACGGCCTGTCGCTGTCGCTCGGCGGCCCGGCTCCGCTCGATGAGCTGCTGCTGCATAAAACGCGGCAGTTCATGGATGCGCACGGCATCCGGCTATATACCGAACACCTGTCGTACTGCTCGGACGACGGGCATCTGTACGACCTGCTGCCGATCCCCTTCACGGAGGAGGCGGTGAAATACGTCGCCGCGCGCATCCGCCGCGCGCAGGACATCCTGGAACGCCGCATCGCCATCGAGAACGCGTCGTTCTACACCGCCGCGCCGATCGCCGACATGGACGAGGCGAGCTTCATCCGCGCGGTGCTGCTCGAAGCCGACTGCGACCTGCATCTGGACGTCAACAACGTCTATGTCAACAGCGTCAACCACCGCTACGACCCGCTCGAATTCATCCGCGCCCTGCCTGCCGGACGCATCGTCTACATGCACATGGCGGGGCATTACCGGGAAGCGGACGATCTGCTGATCGACACGCACGGCGCCGCCGTGATCGACCCGGTATGGGCGCTGCTCGATGCAACCTACCGTATCCACGGCGTCGCCCCCACGCTGCTGGAACGCGACTTCAACATTCCGCCGCTGGCCGAACTGACGCGCGAGGTCGAACGCATCGCCCGCATCCAGGCCGCGCACCAGGCCCATGAGCGAACCGTCCGCGCTTCCTGAATTCCAGCGCTATCAGCTCGCCTTCGCCGCGCACATCCGCGACCCGCAGGCGCATCCGCGCCCGGCCGGCGTCGCGGCGCGGCGCATGAAGGTTTACAACGCAATCCTGTTCAACAACGTCGAGAGCTTTTTGCTTTCCTGCTTCCCGGTGCTGCGGCAGGTGCTCGGCACCCGCAAATGGACCCGGCTGGTGCGCGCTTTCTTCAGCACGCACCGCAGCCGCACGCCCTACTTCCGGCAGATCCCGGACGAGTTTGTGCAGTTCCTGCAGAACGAATGGACCCCGGCGCAAGGCTATCCGCCTTTCACCCTGGCGTTGGCCCATTACGAATGGATCGAACTGGTGTTGTCGGTATCGAATCGCGGCATCGCCTGCGGCGTCGATGCGCAAGGCGATCTGCTCGACGGCATCCCCGTGCTGAATCCGGTGTCGGCCAATCTGCGCTACGACTGGCCGGTGCACCGGATCGCCCCGCGCCGCAAGATTCAGCCTGCCGAAACCTGGCTGCTGGTGTTCCGCGACGCGGCCGACCGGGTGCAGTTCAGCGAAATCAACGCGTTCACCGCGCGCCTGCTGGCCCTGCTGGAGCCCGGCACGCTGAGCGGGCGTGCCGCGCTGGCAAGCCTCGCCGCCGAAAGCCGCCATCCCGACCCGGCGCTCATCCTGCAGGCCGGCGCAGCGTTATTGGCGGACCTGCGCGCACGCGGCGCCATTGCGGGAACCTGCGTGGACTGACCGGCATGCGCGATGCGCATTGCGGATCGGAATGGGGCGTGCCGGGCTTCGGGCCGAACGGCCTTCAGCGCGGCCAGCCGCTGGGCGAACGCGCGGCCTCAGCGATGCTGATGCGCCGCGCCGCCCATGCGAGCGGCGCGGGCGACCGCATTCACCTCCACCGTTTGCCGCTTGCCGCCGGACTCCACCACCAGGGTGAGCGGAACGACGTCGCCGGCCGCAATCGGTTTTTCCAGGTTCATCAGCATGATGTGGAAGCCGCCGGGCTTGAGCGCAACGGTCTTGCCTTGCAGCAGGTCGATCGCCTTCACTTCGCGCATGCGCATCACGCCGCCGTCCATTTTCATTTCGTGCACTTCCACCCGCGGCACCGCCGGGCTGGATGCGCCGATCAACTTCGCGTCGGCATCGGCCTGGATCTGCATGTAGGCGCCGCTGACCGGCTGCCCCGGCATGGTGGCGCGCACCCACGCGTCGGTCACGCCGATATTGGCGGCCCCGGCGGGCAGGCTGGCGGCGCTGGCCAGGAATGCGGCGGCAAGCAAGGCTTTCATCCGTTTCTCCTCGAAGTGGAGCCCTCAGAACTGGACATTGAGCGCAGTGTAGATCGAACGGCCCATGCCGGGAACCGGGGTGCCCCATTGCGGCACGGTCGCGACCGCCTGGCTGGTCATCGTCGTGCCCTGGCCGATATAGGCGCCGCCGAGCGGATGGTAGTAGAGCCGGTCGAACACGTTCTCCACACCGAAGTCGACGCGCAGCTTCTTCCACGAATGGCTGCCGCGCAGGTTGACCAGCGCGTAGCCGGGGGTTTCCATTTCGTTGCGCATCGCGGACACGTCGTCCTTGCGGCCGACCATCACCAGTTCGGCGGCGTTGTTCCAGCCGCCCCGCTTCTGGGTCAGCGCGAGCTTGGCGTTGAGCGGCATGATGTTGTAAAGCCCGTCGCCGGTGTCGCGGTTCTCGCCGCGGGTGTAGTTCAACAGCCCCTTGAGCCCGAACTCGCCCATGCCGTTCTTCGCCAGCGGCATCCTGCCCGACAGGTCGACGCCGTAGAGGCGCGCCGACTGGTTGACGAACTTGAGCACCGTGTACTGGCCGGTCTGCAGCGCCGCACGCGGCGCGTTGGTCGCAGCATCCCACTGCACCGCGTCGACGTAGTCGGTGACGTAGGTGTAGTAGGGCGTGGCCTTGAATTCCCATCTGCGATCGGCCGCGTGCCAGTCGAAGGTGGCGGACACGGTGTTGGCTTTTTCCGGCTCCAGGCCGAGGTTGCCGATGTAGCCATTGCCGTCGCCGGCCCAGTTGACCATCAGCGCCGCCATCTGCCAGGTCGACCAGGTGTAGCGCTCGTGCAGGTTGGGCGAGCGCGTCTTGTGGGCGAAGCCGAACTCGATGTCGCGCGTGGCGTCGGGCGTGTAGCGCGCCAGAACGGTCATGTCCCAGTTGTTGTCGGTCTTCGAGTGATCCTGGGCGTTGAACGCGGCGCTGTCGCGCAACTGGTTGCCCGAGTCCGGGGCAACCGTCTTGTAGCCATGCACGTCGCCGGCGTCCATGCTCACCCGCTCGAAGCGCACGCCGGCGAGCGTCATCCACTGCGCGCTGTGCTGCTTCTCCCACTCGCCGAACAGCGCCGCGCGATCGCGCTCGCCGTCGTTGACGTTGATGAAAGAATTCGGCCACATGCCCGCGCCGGAAGCCGGCCACCAGTCGTCGAGCCGGTAGCGCTGGTATTCGGCGCCGACGCGCAGCAGATCCTGCGGCGTCAGGTCGATATCGGCCTTGACGACGGCCCCGGTGTTGGTGCTCGCCGTTTGCATCGGCATGCCGGCGGCGCAGGCGGCGCTGGGGCCGCCGCAGGGAGCGCCGGCATAAGTGGGGGTTCCCTGCAGATACCAGTACTTCTTGTCGGCGCCGAAGTCCATGAAGTGCTCGACATCCTCGTGGTAGACGCGCGCCTCCAGCTTGCCCCAGGCGAGGTCGCCGAGGTAGCGCAGGTTCACCCGCTTCTGGTCGTTGCCGAGCATGTCCATGCGCTGGTTCGGCCACAGCTGCTCGGGCAGATCCTGCAGGCCGAACTTGACCTCGACCAGGTGGGCGCCGCCGCGGAACGCCATCCCCAGCGTGTGATTGCGGGTGTCGTAGGCGGTCGAGCCGACTTCGTCGGCCGGCAGGGTGTGGCCCGGGCGACCGGTGAAGCCGGCGGGCGTTCCCGCGACGAAGAGCCTGTCCTTGAAGTTGCCGCCGGCGTCGTAGTTGTCCGATCGGGCGATGGCGCCGCTGTAGGAAAGGTTGAATTGCTCGGTCGCGTAGGTGGCCGCGAGGTTGCCGCCGCGGGCGTTGCCGTTGCTGCGGTAGTAGACGCCGGCCTCGCCCTTGACGAGGCTGTCCTGGCCCGGCGCGGCGAACTCGGGGACGGTGGATTCCGCGACGATCGAGCCGCCGATGCTGTCGCCGCCGACGCTCACCGGCGCGATGCCCGCATACACCTTGATCGATTCGACCTGCGACGGATCCAGGTACGACAGCGCCGGGTTCATGTGGTTGGGGCAGGCCGCAATCAGGTCCATGCCGTCGACCTTGATGCGCAGGCGGTCGTCCGCCAGGCCGTGGATCGCGGGCAGGCTGGACACGCCGCCGCCGCCGTACAGGCTCACCCCGGGGGCGTCCCTGAGCAGGCTCGCCGTGTCGCTGGACGTGGCGCGCAGCGTCGGCAGACTCTCGACCCCGGCGGCGAAGGGCGCGGCCCCCTCGCGCGTGCCCGACACCTCGACGGCGGGCAACACCGTTTCAGCGGCGCTGGCGCCAACAGGCAGCAGGCTGGCGGCAATCAGGACAGACAGCAGACGGGGGGCGAAAACCGGACTCGGCATAACGATAAGGCTCCGAAAACAGACAAAGGAGACTTGATTGTCCTGTTCAAGGCGCGTCCGAGGAATGTGGCATATCGTCGCAGGGCACCCGGCCATGCCACAAAATGCCGCCGCACGGACAGCAATGCATGGGTCGATACGCCACGGCCCGGCGCGCGGTCTGCCCGCGCGCAAGCGGACAAATTGTCGCACCCCGCGGCGCATCGCAATGCACGGCTTACAATGCCGCCATGCCGTCCGCAACCGATTTCACGCTGTCGTCCACGCTGCCCGCGCATGCCCTGTTGGGGCGGCTGCTGGCGGTGCGCGCATCGCTGCTCGCCGGCTGGGCGGCGGGCATCGCCTGGCTGCACTGGGGCAGCCACATCCCGGTGCCGCTCCTGCCGATGGGTTCGGTGCTGGCGCTGATGGGGCTGTTCGTTGTGGCCACCGCCTGGCGGCTGCGGCAGGACATTCCCGCCACCCAGATGGAGTTTCTGGCGCATCTGCTGGCCGACCTTTCCATGTTCGCGATGCTGCTGTACTTCAGCGGCGGCGCCACCAATCCCTTCGTCTCGCTGATGCTGGTGCCGATCGTCATCGCCGCCATCAGCCTGCGTCCGCGCTGGGTATGGCTGCTGGCGGCGGTGGCGGGCGGGTTCTATACGCTGCTGCTGTTTTTTTACCAGCCGCTGGCGATCTCCGATCCGGTTGCAGCCCACGGCATGCACCTCGGCGGCATGTGGTTCAATTTCCTCGTCAGCGCGGGCTTGATCGCGTTTTTCGTCACCCGCATGCACGCCGGGCTGCGCGCACGCGACCAGGAACTGTCCGCCCTGCGCGAAAAGCAGCTGCGCGACGAACGCATCGTTGCGCTCGGCACCCAGGCCGCGCTGGCGGCACACGAACTCGCCACCCCGCTCGCCACCATCCAGACCACCGCGCACGAACTCGCCAGCGAGTTCGCCAACGACCCCGACATCGGCAACGACTGCCGCCTGCTCGAACGGCAGGCGCAGGCGTGCAAGCGCATCCTCACCCAGCTCGCCGCCCGCGCGCAGGACAGCACGCCGGCGGCGCAGCCGCTCGACGCCTGGCTTGCCGCGCTGATCGAGCGCTGGCAAGTGCTGCGCCCGGACGCGCAGCTGCTGGGCGCGCTGCCGTCCATCGGCCGCAGCTTCAGCCCGCCCGACGGGCTCGAACAGGCGATCCTGAATGTGCTGAACAATGCGGCCGACGCCTCGCCCGGCGCGGTCGAATTCAGCGCAGAAACGGACGGCGGCGTGCTGGTGATCGACATCGCCGACCGCGGCCCGGGCTTTTCCCCCGAACACAAGGCGCAGGCCGGGCGCGTGCAGTTCAGCAACAAGCCGGGGCGCGGCTGGGGCATGGGGCTGGCGCTCACCCACGCCACGCTGGAACGGCTCGGCGGCGCGCTCATCCTCGCCGAGCGCGATGGCGGCGGCACCCGCGTGCGCATCACGCTACCCTGGGATCAAACGACATGAGCATGAGACTTCTGATCGTCGAGGACGATGCCGATTTTGCCGCCGCCTTGTCGCGCGCCATGGGCAAGCGCGGCTTCGACGTCGCCATGGCGCACGATGCCATTGCAGCCGAGGCCGCCGCGGAAGCGTTCGCCCCCAGCCATGCGATCGTCGATCTGAAACTGCCCGGCGACTCGGGGCTGAAAGTCGTTTCGCAGCTTGCCGCGCGCACCCCCGCTCCCGCCATCGTCGTGCTCACCGGCTATGCCAGCATCGCCACCGCGGTCGCGGCGGTACGGCTGGGCGCCCGGCATTACCTGGCCAAGCCGGCGGATGCCGACGAAATCCTCGCCGCGCTGCTGCGCGACCGGCCCGACGATGCGGCGCTGGAAGTCAGCCCCGAGCCGCCGTCGGTGGCCCGGCTGGAATGGGAGCACATCCAGAAAGTGCTGAACGAGCACGACGGCAACATCTCGGCCACCGCGCGCGCCCTGAAAATGCACCGCCGCACCCTGCAGCGGAAACTCGACAAGCGGCCGCCCAGGGCCGACTGAAGCGCGCACGGAACTTCGCGCCGCTGCGGCAGGTCTGCCAACGACCCTGTCGTGTTGATGATCTCCCGCCATGAATGCAAAAAACCTGCTCGACCAATTGCTGAGTTCCGGCCAGTCCATGCTGTCGGAAACCCTGGGCAGCCGTGCCGATACCGGCGCGCCCGCCAGGCCCAGCTACGCAAACTTCGGCACCGGCATGCTCGCCGGCGGCGTGCTGGGACTCCTGCTGGGCGACAAGCGGGTGCGCAAATTCGGCGGCAAGGCCCTGGCCTA
>DAOMWT010000091.1:0-10500 GCA_035436705.1 Thiobacillus sp.
AGGGCTCGCGTCCGGCCTTGTCGCCGCCGGGCAGACGAAACGGCCTGAACGAAGCGGCGCGCTGCCAGCGACCGGGCGCGCCGGTGAAAGCTTCGCCGCCCCACAGGGTCTGATCCTCGCCGAGGCCGACGCCGTCCCAGGCGAACACGATCCTGTCGTCCGCATCCGGACATTCCCAGGCCAGCGCCGAGGCATGGGCGTGGTGATGCCAGATCTCGGTCAGGGGCAAATGGCTGTCGCGGGCAAAACGGCGATAGCCGTAGCCGGGATGCCGATCCACCAGCAAGCGCGAGGCCTGCACCTGATACAGGCGCTGCAGGTCCGCCGTCACCTGCGCCAGCGTATCGAGGCTGCGCGCCGTGTCGAGTTCGCCGATATGCGGCGAGACGACGGCGCGCGTACCCCACGCAAGGCACACGGTGTTTTTCATGTGGCTGCCGAGCGCCAGAACGGGCTCGGCAAGCGGCGAGGACAATCCGAATTCCAGCGGCGCACTGCCGCGCCCCAGCCGCAGCGGGCGTGACACGCCGGTGATGATGCGATACACCGGATCGTCGGCCGGCCGCACGATGGGGCGGTCGTGATGCAGGAAGGCATCGGCGATGTGGGCAAGCCGGGTCTGCGCTTCGTGGTTGTCGGTCAGCACCGGTTCGCCGGAAAGATTGCCCGAGGTCGCCACCAGCGGCCCGCCAAAATCGTTCAGCAGCAGATCGTGCAGCGGCGAGTAGGGCAGCAGGCAGCCGATTTCCGCGAGGCCGGGGGCAATGAGGTCGGACAGGGGCACATTGGCGCGCTTGGGAAGCAACACGATGGGGCGCTCGGGCGAAGCGAGGGCCGCTTCCCGTTCCGGCGTAACGTGAACCGCGCGGCGCACATCATCGATATCGCGGAACATCACTGCCAGCGGCTTGGCCGGACGCGGCTTTCTCGCACGCAGCGTGGCGACTGCCGCGTCGTTTCTTGCATCGCACATCAGGTGATAGCCGCCGACGCCTTTCACCGCGACGATTTTTCCCGCATGCAGCGCTGCGACCGTCGCGGCCAGCGCCACCTGATCTCCCTCGTGCGTCTCTTCACCGGAAACGAATTGCAGATGCGGTCCACACACCGGGCAGGCAATCGGCTCGGCGTGGAAACGGCGGTCGAGCGGGTTCCCGTATTCCTGCCGACAGTCCGGACACAGCGCGAAGTCGCGCATCGCCGTGTTGGGGCGGTCGTAGGGCAGGACAGTGATCAGGGTGTAGCGCGGGCCGCACTGGGTACAGTTGATGAACGGGTAGCGATGGCGGCGGTTGACCGGGTCATGCATTTCGGCGAGGCAGTCGACGCAGACGAAGCCGTCGGGCGGCAGGTGAATGGACCATGCATCGGCCATTTTTGACGATGCATCATTCAAGCAGGCATGATTTTCCGCAACACTGTCGAGGATGGAAAACGCTTCGGCGTGTTCGGGCTCGCAGTCTGCAATGACAAGAGGGCCGGGCGCAGACAAGGGGGGCGCTTCCATCAGCAGTCCATCGCTGAAACGCTGGAGTTGCGCGGACGCGCCTTCGGCATGGATCTCCACTGTGCCGTTGACGTTGCGTACCCAGCCGGTGATGTCGTGTTGATGCGCCAGGCGGTAGACGAAAGGCCGGAAGCCCACGCCCTGCACCCGGCCGCTGATGGTAATGAATCGGGCGACGCGTTCAGGCATCGGCGGCTACACGCACCCCGCCTGCCCACCAGATGCGGCAGGCGCCTTCGTCCGACACCATGCAGGGGCCAACTGGATTTCTAGGCGTGCAGGCCTTGCCGTAAATGCGGCACTGGTTGGGGTAGATCTTGCCGAGCACCACCTGCGCGCAATCGCAGCCGGGCGGCATCTCGCCGGCACGGCGGCGGCCGGGTTGATTGGAGTCGGCGTCGGCATGGTCGAGGAACAGCCGGCGCGCGTCGTGTTTGGCGAAGGCCGGCTTCAGCGCGTAGCCCGAGTTCGGGATGACGCCGATGCCGCGCCAGTTGGCATCGACGATGTCGAGCGTGTCGGCCAGCATGCGGCGCGCGGTGGGATTGCCGCCAGAGTGCGCGACTTCGCGGTAGCAGTTGTCGAGGAAGCGCTCGCCGCTTTTCAGCTGCCGCAGCACGGAATAGAACGACGCCAGCAGCGACTCCGGCGCGAAGCCGGCGACCGCGGCGGGGATCTCGTGGCGGTCGACGACGAAGGCCCATTCCTCAGGCCCCATCACGGTGGAGACGTGGCCGGGGGCGACCAGGGCGTCGAAGCCGGGGCTGCCGGACTCCAGCAGCATGGCCACGGCCGGCCAGGTCAGCCGGCCGGACAGCAGAATGGACAGATTGTCCGGAATGCCCTCCGCCAGCATCGCCGCGGTCGGCGCAGTGGTGGTCTCGAAGCCGGCGGCGAAGAACACCACCGGACGCTCCGGATTGTCGCGCGCGGTCTTGCGCGCATCGAGCGGGCTGGCGATCGGCCGCACGTCGGCGCCGGCGGCCTGCGCCTCGGCGAGCGAACGCACCTCGCCCTTCTTCACATTGACCGGCACCCGCAGCATGTCGCCGAAAGCAACCAGGATGACCTTGTCCTGCAGCGCGAGCTGCATCGCCTGGTAGACGTCCTCCTCCGGACACACGCACACCGGACAGCCGGGGCCGGGCACCAGTTCGACCCACTTCGGCAGCGCGCCGCGCAGGCCGGCGTGGGTGATCGAACGCTCATGGCCGCCGCACACGTTCATGATCTTGATCGTGCGGTCGAATTCGAGGGCGTGGATTTTCTCCAGCCAGGCGCGGGCGTCGTCCATCAGGCGGTGACGCTGTGGTATTTCATGCCATCGCTCTGGATCGCCGGACGGCGCGACTGGCCGATCGCCACGCGGGCGCGCTGGGCGCCGAGCTGCTCGCGCAGCCACGTGAGCCACACATCCATGCCCAGATCCTTGCGCGCCGACAGGCGCATCACCGGCGCCGGGTTGGCCAGGTTGCGCAGGTGCGCTTCCGCCTTGTCCGGATCGAAGTCGTCGAGCACGGCCAAGAGGTCGGTCTTGGTCAGCAGCATGGCGTCAGCGGCACGGAACATCACCGGATACTTGGCTGGCTTGTCATCGCCCTCGGTGACCGAGAGCAGGGTGACGTTGAGATGCTGGCCGAGGTCGAAGCTCGCCGGGCAGACCAGGTTGCCGACGTTCTCGATGAACAGGATGTCGACGCCGTCGAGACTCATCTGGTGCAGCGCATCGTGCACCAGATGAGCGTCGAGATGGCAGGCGGTGCCGGTGACGATCTGGTGCGCCGTAACCCCGATGGCGCGGATGCGCTCGGCGTCGTTCTCGGTTTCCAGATCGCCCTCGATCACGGCACAGGTGAATTCGCCCTTCAGTGCGGTCAGCGTCGCTTCGAGCAGCGCGGTCTTGCCGGAACCGGGCGACGACATCAGGTTGATGGCGAGGATGCCGCGCTTGTCGAAGTGTTCGCGGTTGTGCGCGGCCTGGTCATCGTTCTTTTGCAGCAGGCCCTTCAACACGGACACTGCCGTCGTGCCTTGGGCGACGGGCTTGAACGCGAGGTGCTTGTTGCCGGGGGTGAGGTTGCAGCCGCAGGTATCACACATGTTTAGGGGCCAGGATCTAGGAGTTAGGGGCCAGGGCGGGGGAAGTTTCGAGTTCGACGCTTTCGAGCAGCAGCTCGTCGCCGCTGACGATCTGGGTGTGCCAGTCGCCGCAGGCGCCGCAGATCAGTCGGTTCATCGCGGCTTCGGTTTCCTCGCCGCAGGTCTGGCAGCGCACCCGGATCGGCGCGCGAGCGAATTCGAGTTGGGCGCGTTCCATGCGGCTGCCGGCGGCGGCGAGCGGGAAGGCCGTGGCCAGCAGTTCAGGCACCACGCCGGCGAGCGGGCCGATGCGCACGCGGATAGACGTGGCACTGCTCGCCTGATGCTGATCGATCACGGCGTCCACCTGCTCGACGAGCGCCTGGGCAACGGCGAGTTCATGCACCGCTTTCCTCCAGAATCTGGTCCAGCAGTTCCCAGGTGGTGCGGGCATCGGCCTCGGCGATTGTCTGGATGGCGTAGCCGACGTGCACCATGACGAAGTCGCCGATGACCGGCAGCGCATCCTGCATCATGAACAGGCTGACGTCGCGCCACACGCCCTTGGCCTGGCAGCGGGCGGTATAGCCTTCGATCGATTCGATCTGCATCGGAATGGCGAGACACATGGGCGGCAACCGGAATCTACACTTGAACCAGTATATGTGATTTGCCGGGCCAGCAGCGGATCAGGCGGGTTGCAAAAAGAGGATGGAAAATCATGAATTTGAGCGAATAACCTGGTTGTTATTCGCGCTGCGGGCTGATAGATTGAATCGATGAAAACGCTCGTGCTCGGCATCGGCAACACCCTGCTCACCGACGAAGGCATTGGCATTCATGTGCTGCAGGCGCTCGAACCCGAACTGGCGAACTGGCCCGACGTGACCCTGCTCGATGGCGGCACGCTCTCGTTCACGCTGGCGGGGCCGATCGAGGAAGCCGACGCGCTGATCGTCGTCGATGCCGCCAATATCAAATCGAAACCGGGCGACTGGGCATTGCTGGCGGGGGAGGAGATGGACGCATTCCTGATGGGAAATCGCAAGGCCTCGGTGCATGAAGTCGGGCTGACCGATCTGCGCACCATCGCACTGCTGGCCGGCCACTGGCCGGAGAAGCGGGCGATGCTGGCAATCCGGCCCGGCACCGTCGACTGGGGCGAACAGCCGACCCCTGCCGTCGCGGCGGCTATTCCCCCGGCCTGCGCGGCCATCCGCGACCTGATCCTGGAATGGCAGCATGTCGCTTGATGCCATTCCCATACACGTCATCAATCCCGCGTCGGAGACCTCCGGCCTGACTGGCAATGCGCCCCCCTTGCTGCGCGAACTGTCCGAAGGGGTGAAACGCCTGCTGGCGTCAGGTCAAACCTCTGCCATCGATCTGTCCGCCTTGCCGCTGACGCCCGCCGACCTGGGCTGGCTGCAGGACAAACTCGGCGCCGGCGAAATCAGCGTCACCCTGCAGGCCAACGGCGAGTCCACGCTGAACGAGACGGCCTGTCCGGGAATCTGGTGGGTCACGCATCGCAACGAGCAGGGCGCGGTCATCTCGCAGTTCATCGAAGTGGCGTTTGTGCCCGAACTGGTGAAAGCGCATCCCGAAGAGGTGCAAACTGGGTGGGAATATCTTGAATCCTTGATTTCCGGCCTCTAAGGTGAGTCGAGCGCCGGCACGATATTCATAACGGCGAAGTTTACGGCTGCGATGTTAAACGTCAGGAGACACGCATCATGCAGGATTCGCTGATCGACACGCTCGCGCGGCAGGGCATCACCCGTCGCACTTTTCTGAAGTATTGCGCAACGCTGGCCTCGATGATGGCATTGCCGCCCGTGGCTGGCCGCGCGATGGCCGAGGCCATGGCCGCTACGCGGCGGCCCTCGGTGATCTGGCTGCCGTTCCAGGAATGTACCGGCTGCACCGAGTCGATCACGCGCTCGCACTCACCGACCCTGGAAGGCATGATCTTCGACATGATTTCGCTCGACTACCAGGAGACGCTGATGGCGGCAGCCGGCCACCAAGCCGAGGAAGCCCGGCACGCCGCGATGAAGGATAACGCCGGCAAGTACCTGCTCGTCGTCGATGGCTCGATTCCGCTCGAACTTGACGGCGCCTATTCCTGCATCGGCGGGCGCTCCAATGTGGACATCCTGAAGGAAGCTGCCAAGGGCGCGGCGGCCATCATCGCCATGGGTTCCTGTGCCTCCTACGGCGGCATCCCCAAAGCCAACCCGAACCCGACCGGTGCGGTCTCGGTGTCCGACATCATCAAGGACAAACCCATCGTCAATATTCCCGGCTGCCCGCCGATCCCTGTGGTGATGACCGGCGTGCTGGCGCATTACCTCACCTTCGGCAGCCTGCCGGAACTCGACGAAAAAGGACGTCCGAAGGCCTTCTTCGGCGAAACCATTCACGACCGCTGCTACCGCCGCCCGTTCTACGACCAGGGCAAATTCGCCAAGACCTTCGACGACGAAGGCGCGCGCCAGGGCTGGTGCCTGTTCGAGCTGGGCTGCAAGGGACCGGTCACCTACAACGCCTGCGCCACGGTGAAGTGGAACGGCGGTACCTCGTGGCCGGTGGAATCCGGGCACGGCTGCCTCGGCTGTTCCGAACCCGATTTCTGGGATGCCGGCGGCTTCTACAAGGCGCTGTCGGTGCCGGCCGACCCGCTCAAGATCGGCGCCGCCGCGGCCTTGGTGGGCGCGGGGGCAGGCGTGGCGGTGAGCTTCGCCAACCGGGCCAAGAAGGGCGCTGCCAAGTCGGCGCATGAAACCACGACGCTGGCTGATCTGGAGAAATGAGCATGAACGAACTGCAATTTCTGACCTGGGTGCGCGGACCGGGGCTCGACATCGCGGTGGGGATTTTCCTGCTGGGCGTGTTGTGGCGCCTGTTCGAAATCTACTCGCTGGGCCGCAAGAAAGACCTGTCCGCACCGCGCCACGCATCCGGCGCGTCGGGCCTGCACACCGTGTTCCGGCGTTCCCTTCCCCCGCCCGGCATGCTGAAGCGCTCGCCGGTAAGCTACATCGGCGGCTACATCTTCCACATCGGTCTGGCCATCGTGGTGTTCGGGTTCGCGCCGCACATCCTGCTGGTGACCAATCTGACCGGCCTGTCGTGGCCCGGCCTACCTTCGCAGTTCGTCGACCTGGCAGCGGTGGTGACGATGGCGGCGATGGTGGTGGTACTGGTCGACCGCATCAACAAGCCGGTCAAGCGCTTTCTCAGCACCTTCGAGGACTGGTTCACCTGGGCGATGACCTTCCTGCCGGTGCTGACCGGCTGGATGGCGGTGCAGCATCTGCTGCTGCCTTACACCACAATGCTGGCGCTACACATCCTCTCGGTGGAACTCCTGCTGGTGGTGCTGCCTTTCACCAAGCTGTTCCATGCTTTCACCCTGTTCGGCTCGCGCTGGTACAACGGCCGCGTGAACGCGCACAAAGGAGTGCCGGTATGAGCGCCACGCTCGAAAAAGGCATCCGCGTCCTCAAGGAGGTCATCGACGCGCCCCTCGCCAGTTATTTCAACAGCTGCGTGCACTGCGGCCTGTGCGCCGAGGCCTGTCTGTTCTACACCGAGACCGGCGATCCCAGGTACACGCCGATCCACAAGCTGGAACCGCTACGCCGTGTTTATGAACAGGAATACACCCTGCTGGGGCGGCTGAAGAAGAGGGTTGGGCTGTCCAGGCCTGTTACCGACGATGAACTCAATCAATGGCAGGAGCTGGTCTACAACAGCTGCACGCTGTGCGGCCGCTGTTCCGCCGTCTGCCCGGTCGGCAACGACATTGTCTACATGGTGCGCAAGTTCCGCGAGGGCATGTCGGCTTCGGGCCATGCGCCGGAAGGCATCAAGGGCGCAGTCAAGCGCACCGTCACGGTTGGCAGCCCGATGAACGTCAAGCTGCCCGCGGTGATGGCGCAGATGAAACACGTCGAAGCGGACTATGGCATTCCGATTCCGCTGGATGCCGAAGGCGCCGAGTACATGGTGGTGCTATCGTCGATGGAAATCATCAACTTCCCCGAATACCTGGGCGCCGTCGCCAAGATCATGCAGCAGGCCGGCAAGACCTGGACGCTGTGCTCGACCGCCTTCGAGGCCACCAACGCCGGCATCCAGATCGGCAACTCGGACCTGGCGAGAGCGATCGTCTCGCGCATCGTCGAAGGCGCGGAAAAGCTCAAGGCCAAGACCGTGATCAGCCCCGAGTGCGGTCACGCCTACACCGCGCTGCGCTGGGAAGGCGCCAACCTGATCGGACGGCCGTTCAACTTCGAGGTCAAGCACATCATCGAGGTGCTGGGCGAGTTCCAGCAGCAGGGATTGCTGAAAACGGAAGGTTTCGAAACCGACAAGCTGACCTTCCATGATCCTTGTCAGCTGGTGCGTCGTGGCGGCGTGATCGAGCAGCCACGCACGCTGATGAACCTGGTGGCGAAAAATTTTGTCGAGATGCCCGATGCCGGTTTCATGAACTGGTGCTGCGGCGGTGGCGGCGGTGCGTCGGCGATCGAGGAGGGCGAAGCATTGCGGCTGGAAGCGTTCAAGAAGAAAAAATCCCAGTTCGAGGCTGTTAAACCGGGTCGGGTCGTAACGGCCTGCGCCAACTGCCGCATCGTGCTGGAAGAAGGTCTCGAGCACTATCAGATGGATATTCCGGTGGTCGGCCTGACCGAAATGATCGCTGAACATATCCCGGATAACGCCTCGCAAGCAGCAACCCCGTCGTAAGGAGCTTCATTCATGACCACAGCACAGCGCGTCGTCGTCGACCCCATCACCCGCATCGAGGGCCACCTGCGCATCGAGGCGGAAACCGACGCCGATGGCAGGATCACCAGCGCCTATTCAGCCGGCACCATGGTGCGCGGGATCGAGATCATTCTTCGAGGCCGCGACCCACGCGATGCCTGGGCCTTCGCCCAGCGCATCTGCGGCGTCTGCACCCTGGTGCACGGCATCGCCTCGGTGCGCTCGGTGGAGGATGCGCTGCATCGCGCCATCCCGGGCTACGGCATTCCGCGGAACGCCGAGCTGATCCGCAACCTGATGATCGCGGCACAACACGTTCACGATCACGTGATGCACTTCTACCACCTGCACGCGCTCGACTGGGTCGACGTGGTGTCGGCGCTGAAGGCCGACCCCAAGGCCACCTCGGCGCTGGCGCAGAGCCTGTCCAGCTATCCCCGATCTTCGCCCGGCTATTTCGCCGACGTGCAGAAGAAGGTGAAGACCTTCGTCGAACAGGGCCAGCTCGGCATTTTCGCCAACGCCTACTGGGGTCATCCCGCCTACAAGCTGCCGCCTGAAGCCAACCTGATGGCGGTGGCGCACTACCTCGATGCGCTCGCCTGGCAGCGCGATGTGGTCAAGCTGCATGCCATCTTCGGCGGCAAGAACCCGCACCCCAATTTCGTCGTTGGCGGCGTGCCCTCGGCCATTTCGGTGCACACCCGCGGCGGCGGCCAGGATGCCACCGCGCTCAACATGGTGGGTCTGCAGACGGTGCAGAACGTCATCAGGCAGATGCGCGACTTCGTCGACCAGGTCTACGTGCCGGACACGCTCGCCATTGCCGGTTTCTACAAGGACTGGGCAGGGCGCGGCGAAGGCCTGGGCAACTTCCTGTCGTTCGGCGATCTGCCGTCGGAACACTTCTGGAATCCGGATTCCTATCTCATCCCGCGCGGCGTCATCCTCGACCGCGACCTGACCAGGATTCACCCGATCGACCTGGATGCGGACAACGAGATCCAGGAATTCGTCAGCCACTCCTGGTACAAGTACAGTCAGGGCGACGCACAGGGCCTGCATCCGTTCAAGGGCGAGACCGAACTCAATTACACCGGGCCGAAGCCGCCCTACCAACAACTCGACGTCGACAAGAAGTATTCCTGGATGAAGTCGCCGCGCTGGCAGGGCAAGTCCATGGAAGTCGGCCCGCTCGCCCGGGTGCTGATGCTGTATGCCGGCGGCAACGCCCAGGCCAGGGAACTGGTTGACATGACCTTGAAGAGCCTCGACCTGCCGGTCGACGCGCTGTTCTCGACGCTGGGCCGCACCGCTGCGCGCGCGCTGGAATCAAAGATCCTGGCCGATGCCATGCAGGGCTGGTTCGACCAGCTGATGGCCAACATCAAGGCTGGCGACGTGCGCACCTTCAACGAGCAATACTGGGAACCGTCGACCTGGCCGAAGCACATGCAGGGCGTCGGCCTGATGGAGGCGCCGCGCGGCGGCCTCTCGCACTGGATCGTCGTCGACAATGCCAGGATCAGCAACTACCAGGCAGTGGTGCCCAGTACCTGGAACGCTGGCCCGCGCGACATGAACGGCCAGCCGGGCGCCTACGAGGCGGCGCTGCAGCACAATCACGTGATGCACGACCCGAAACAGCCGCTCGAGATCCTGCGCACCATCCATTCCTTCGACCCCTGCATCGCCTGCGCCGTGCACGTGACCGACCCGGATGGCGAGGAACTGGTGCAGGTAAAAATCAAGTAATGCTGATTGAAAATGGAGAACACGCAATGAAGCCGATGAAACTTTCACGCCCGATCGCACTGGTTGCCCTCTGCCTGTTTGCGGGCACCGCGTCTGCGCACACCGGAAGCCAGACGCTCGCTGGATTTACCGGCGGGCTGATCCACCCCTTGCTGGGGCTGGATCACCTGCTCGCCATGATCGCGGTCGGCCTGTGGGCGGCGCAGCAGGGCGGACGGGCGTTGTGGGCCGTGCCCGCCGCCTTCGTCGCTGCGATGGGGCTGGGCGGCGCGCTGGCCTGGATGGGCGGGGAACTGCCGCAGGTCGAGGCCGCCATCGCCCTGTCGGTGCTGGCGCTGGGTCTGCTGATCGCCACGCGGCGCCGCTGGGCGGTGCCGGCC
>DAOMWT010000092.1:0-10304 GCA_035436705.1 Thiobacillus sp.
GGCGGCACTGCCGAGCAGATGCCGGTGCGCGCACCGGTCGCCGCCCACGTGTTGAAGCTGCTGCACGAAAGCGAAGGCGCGGTGACGGCCGGGCAGCCGCTGCTCGAGATCGGCGATCCCGCCAGCCTGGAAATCGAGGTCGAGGTGCTGTCGACCCACGCGGTGAAGATTGCGCCCGGTTCGAAGGTGATCCTCGACCGCTGGGGCGGCGAGCGCCCGGTCGAGGGCCGCGTGCGCGTGGTCGAGCCGAGCGGCTTCACCAAGATCTCGGCGCTCGGGGTGGAGGAGCAGCGGGTGCGCGTCATCGTCGATTTCGCCGCGCCGCGCGAGGCGTGGGCGCGCCTCGGCGACGGTTACCGGGTGGAGGCGCGCTTCGTGCTGTGGGAAGGCCAGGACGTACTGCAGCTGCCGACCAGCGCGTTGTTCCGGCAGGGCGAGGGCTGGGCGGCGTTCGTGATCGATGGCCGCCGCGTACGCCTGGCGCCGGTCGAGCTCGGTCAGCGCGCCGGGCTCGCCACCGAGGTGCTGTCAGGACTTGCGGCCGGCGACAAGGTGGTCGCGCATCCCGACGAGACGATCAAGGACGGCGTGCGGGTGAAACCGCGCTAGGCCTGCTTCAGAATCGCTTCGACCTCCGCATCCTCGACCTGTGGAAAATCCGCATAGAACTGTCCCACCGCCTGGAAGTGCATCGGCGTCGACAGGCACACCACCTCGTCGGCGTAGGGCCGGATCTTCTTCAGCGTGTCTGCTGGCGCCACCGGCACCGCGCAGACCAGGCGCGCCGGCTTCTGCGCGCGCAGCGCATGCAGCGCGGAAATCATCGTCGCCCCTGTGGCCAGCCCGTCGTCGATCACGATGACGGTGCGCCCGGCCGGGTCGATCGGCGGCCTGAGCGGGGTGTACTGCGCCCGCCGTTTTCTGATGGTATCGAGCTGGGTCTGCTTCTCCTGGGCCAGGTAGGCCGGTGTGCCGCCGACGGATTCGGCGTAGTCGGCAATATAGCTCCAACCCGATTCGTCGATCGAGCCGATGGCGAACTCCGGATTGAACGGCGCGCGCAGCTTGCGCACCAGCACCACGTCGAGCTCGCCATCCAGCGCCTGGGCCAGCCGCAGTCCCATCGGCACCGCTCCGCGCGGGATGGCGAGGATCAGCGGATGCTGACCCTTGTAGGCCGCCAGCGCGACAGCCAGCCGGTCGGCGGCCTGATGACGGTTGGCGAAGACCATGGCATCCCCTTGTTCATTTCCACGCTTTCATATTAGGCGCGGTGGGAGGCTTGGTGGCGGATGGCGGTCTGAACGGCTGAACTGGCCAGCCGCATCGGTTACACTCGGTTCAAAAGAGGCGCCCAGCCGCGCTTCCGGCCATGCAAGCAGCGCGCCGGGCCTGTTGCCCCTATTTTCCGACCGCAAGACGAGCACACCCAAGCATGTCCCCATCCAATCCCAAACCCTGTCCCTTTTGCAATCTCGACCCCCGCCGCATCCTTGTCGAGGATGAGCTTGCCGTCGCTTACCGGGACGGCTTTCCGGTTTCGCTCGGCCACACCGTCATCATTCCGCGCCGCCATTTCGCCACCCTGTTCGAGGCCAGCGAAGCCGAGCAGGCCGCCTTGCTGAAGATGATGGCGCAGGCAAAAGACCTGCTGGACAGGCACCACCAGCCGGACGGCTACAACATCGGCATCAACCATGGCCAGGCCGGCGGGCAGACCGTGCCGCATCTGCATGTTCACCTGATCCCGCGTTACCGCGGCGACAAGGAAGACCCACGCGGCGGAGTGCGCTGGGTGCTGCCGGACAAGGCCAAGTACTGGGCCTGAAAAAAGACCGATTGGGCGGGCGCCTGCGCTATTCATGACCCCTACAATAACTAAGCGGAGGGGTGTGGGTACCTTACCCTGGCAGGAGCCAAAACCCATCCCGGTCACCTTCTTGACCGGGTCGAGGCTGACGAGGAAGTGGTCATCACCCGTCGCGGCCTGCCAGGCCCGCATCACGCCGGTCGAGAAGCCCAGGCGCGCCGTCAAGTTCCTCGCCGGGTTTCGCAGCCGCATGCCCCGCTGGCGCAAATCCAGCGCCGGGCCGCAGCACTCAATTCACTGGCTCAGCGCGCGCATCCTGTCCAGCTTCTCGACTACAGCCTGATCGAGATCCCGTCGGAATCGCGGTTGTGGTCTGGGTGGGTGAGCGTTGGCTCAGGCTTGCTGTTGTTATGTAACGGCTCTGCTGGGGTGTCATTACGTAACCGATCCATTTCAGCCTTGCGGCTGGCGTGCCACGCTGCTCGGCGTGGTGCACTGGCCACTGGCGTTGTTCCTTTTTAAGCGCTGGGCTTTCTTCCAGGCGTTTTGGGTGGGATGGAGCCGGCGATGCGGCAAAGAATCCCCTCAATGGGCTTGCCATCGGTGAACCGTGTCACGCTGCACTGGGAGATTTCACCACGTGACGAAAGGTCGGACAGAGAAGTGCGCACCCTCGGCAACGGGATGGCTGTCGCCAAAGCAATTTCTGAGTCCATGTGCTGACCATACTTCTTCAGGAATTGGAGAATTGCGGCTGTATGCATTTCGAATACCTCGGAGAAGTTGAGGGAATAAAGCACGGGAAAACGTATAAAGCGATCCTGCAGAGCCCAAGAGCGGACCATGCAGAATTCCAGAAAAGCAAAAAGCCACCCCGAAGGATGGCCTGAGTGCTTGCTGTGTCTGGCTCCCCGACCTGGGCTCGAACCAGGGACCTGCGGATTAACAGTCCGTCGCTCTACCGACTGAGCTATCGGGGAATGGGAAGCGCGCATTCTAGTGACGGCGGGCGATTCGGTCAACCCTCAGCCGTCATTTTCCACCTGCAATTCGGGCACGTGGCTGAAGGCGATGCGCATCGGCGCGGCGCCGCGGCCATGGTGGGCACCACCAAAGTAGAGGGTGTTGGGGCCGTAGCGCTGGTTGATCCGGTCGAGCACGCTGTTGAGGGTTTCGTGCCGCTCGTCAGGGTCAAACAGGTCGCGCGTGACCCGGTTGTGCTCGACCAGGTCGGTGAGGGTGACGCCGACCTTGAGGATGAGGCCGGGATCGGGTGGGCGGCGCTGCCACAGTTCGGCCAGCACGGGGTTGAGCTGGAGGGTATCGGCGTGCGGCGCGAAGCGCGCCTGGTCGACCCAGCGGGGCTGGCCGGTGGCGGTCTTCAAGTAGTGCAGGTGCAGGCCGAGGCCGCCGGCGCAGTAGCCGTAGTGGCGCAGCCGCATGGCGGCCTTGTGCAGCAGGCGGTAGAGCACGGCAATGGCGGAATCGGGGTCGCGCAGTTCGGGCGCCAGCACGTGCGAATGGCCGACGCTGGAGCGCTGGGTGGGGGCAGGAGCGGCATTTTCGCCGCGCAGTTTGGCGTAATAGCGCTCGCCCCCGATACCGCCCCAGGCATGGCGCAGGGTGTCGCGGCTGGCGGCGCAGAGCTGCTCGACGCTGTGGATGCCGAGCTGGTTGAGGCGCTGTTCCATGGCGCGGCCGATGCCGTTGAGTGCGCCGAGCTTGAGGCCATACAGCCGCTGCGGCAATTCGTGCTGGCGGATCACTACCAGCCCGTCCGGTTTCTGCATGTTGGACGCGGTCTTGGCGAGAAAGCGGTTGGGCGCGATGCCGACCGAGCTGTGCAGCACCTCGCCGACCTGGTCGTAGATCGCCTGCTTGATCTGGCGGCCGAGTTTGACGGCCTTGGCTTCCTCGCGCTCGCTGCCCATCAGATCGCAGGCCATTTCGTCGATCGACAGCACGGCGGAAACCGGGGCGCACGACTCCACGGCAGCGATGATGCGGTGGTGGATTTCCACGTAGATCGACGGCCGTGCTTGGACGAAAACGATGTCGCGGCACAGCTTGCGGGCTTGCCACACCGGGGTGCCGGTGCGGATGCCGAAGCGCTTGGCGTCGATGCTGGCGGCGATGCAGCAGGTGGTGTCGGCCATCACCGGCAGCACGCCGACCGGACGGCCGCGTAGCTCGGGGCGAAGCTGTTGCTCGACCGAGGCGAAGAAGGAATTGAGGTCGACGTAGAGCGAATGCAGGGCCATGGCGGGTTCCATCCCTCACACCGAAGGTGCCCGGCTTTCCCTCTTGCGGGGGCAACGCCGGGATGAAGGCTAAGGTTTAACATAGTGTATATCCATACACTATGTTCGATCAATTCAGCCCGGGTTCGTCAGGTTCATCCGTTCCAGCCGCTGGCACAGGATGTCGATGATGCGGCGCGACAGCGGGGCGGAATGGCGCATCAGTTCTTCCAGCGTCTGCGGCGGCAGCGCCAGCACGGTGATCTCGCTGTCGGCGACGACCGAGGCGGTGCGTTTTTCGTTCAACAGATAGGCCATCTCGCCGAACAACTGTCCCTCGCCGAGTTCGCCCAGGCGACGGCGCCCGCCGTCGGTATTCTTGTACACCGCGGCGCGGCCGGCATAGAGAAAATAGGCGGTTTTCGAGTCGTCGCCTTCCTCGATCAGCGCATGGCCGGCGGGGTGCACCTGGCCGTATTTTTCCAGCAGGCGGCGGCTGTCGCTGAAGACGTAGCCTTCGAGCTTGCCGGCGCCCTCGCCGCTGCCGCCGAGGAACAGTTTTTCCAGAGCGGTGATATCGGCCTTGCCATAGGCAAACAGCGCCTGTGCCCACAGGTACAGCAGCAGGAAGGCGAAGTAGCCGCCGATCAGCACGAATACCACGCCGCCGAGCGCGCCGTACAGGCTGCGGTAGTTCTCCAGCTTGAAGAAGGCGCCGAACAGCATCAGCAGCAGCCCCAGGCTCACGGTCGCGGCGAGCGCGAACACGGCGGCGTCGCGCGCGCGCGGATGCCGCCGCGGCAGCCGCCAGTAGGCTGCAAACAGCAGCGCCCAGATCATGGCAAAGCCGAACAGCGAGTTGAGCGTCCGCAGTACCTGCGCGTTGCCCGAGCCGATGATGTCATTCTGCGCCAGGAAGGACAGCGTGACCTGGGCCAGCGCGGCCACCCCCATCAGCAGGAACAGCACCGGCAGGATGATCAGCGGCAGCACCCACGACACCACCAGGTTGCGCTTGATCCGGTCGGGAAAAATGATGCGGAAAGCCCCCTGCATCGTGTTGACCAGCCCGCGCGACGACAGCACCAGGGTGACAAGGCCGACGCCACCGGCTGCGAGCTGGGTCTGGCGCGGAATGAAGCCGAGTGCGGTGAGACTGTCCAGTTGCATCTGGTCGTAGAGCGCGGCCATCAGGATGGTGGCCGGCACCGAATTCTCGGCAATATGCCCTAGCAGCTGCAGGGCGTAACTCAGCAGCAGCAGCAGCGGGGTGGCTGACAGCAGGAAGTAGAACGCCGTTGCCGCGGCATGGTTCTGCAGCCCGTTCTGGCCAAACAGGCGCCAGGTGGTGTAGGCAAGCTGAAGCAGCCAGCTCAGGGTGCCGCGGGTGGGGGGCAGGGCGGCGAGTTTCTGGAACATGGCACTTGCCTGCCCACGCCCGGATGCCGGCGCTCAGGCCATCGCCTGAGCGATGCGCTTGAGCGCCTTTTCCAGGTTGGTCTGCGAGGTGGCGAACGACAGGCGGATGTAGCCCTCGGCGCCGAAGGCCGAGCCGGGGACGACGGCGACGTCGGCCGATTCCAGCAGGTATTCGGAGAAGGCGATGTCGGTCGGCTGCTCGATGATGTCGCGCGCCAGCAGGTTCATGATCGCTGGGCGCACGTCGGGGAAGGCGTAGAAGGCGCCACCGCTGTCGACGCAATTGAAGCCGGGGATGGCGTTGAGTGCGTCGACCACGTAGCGGTGGCGTGCCTTGAAGGCGTCGAGCATCGGGATGATGCAACCCTGGTCGCCGTTGAGCGCGGCCTCGGCGGCGACCTGTGAGATCGAGGTGGGGTTGGAGGTTGACTGCGACTGCACATTGGTCATCGCGCGCAGGATCGCTTCCGGTCCGGCGGCGTAGCCGATGCGCCAGCCGGTCATCGAATAGGCTTTCGATACGCCGTTCAGTACCAGGGTGCGGTCGTAGAGATCGGGGCAGACATTGAGGATGTTGACGAAGGGCGTGCCGTCGAGGCGGATGTGTTCGTACATGTCGTCGCTGGCGATCAGCACCCGCGGGTGCTGCTTCAGCACCTCGCCCAGCGCGGCCAGCTCGTCGCGGGTGTACACCGCGCCGGTCGGATTCGACGGGCTGTTGATGACGAACAGGCGAGTCTTCGGCGTGATCGCCGCTTCCAGCTGTGCCGGCGTGATCTTGAAGCCCTGCTCGATGCCGGCCTCGACGATCACTGGCTTGCCGTCGGCGAGGATGACGATGTCGGGGTACGAGACCCAGTAGGGCGCGGGGATGATGACCTCATCGCCGGGGTTGATCACCGCCTGAACCAGGTTGAAGAAGCTCTGCTTGCCACCGCATGACACCAGGATCTGCTTCGGTGTGTAGTCGAGGCCGTTGTCGCGCTTGAACTTGGCGATGATCGCCGCTTTCAGGCCGGGGGTGCCGTCGACCGCGGTGTATTTGGTGAACCCCTTGTTGATCGCGTCGATCGCCGCGTCCTTGATGTGCTGCGGGGTGTCGAAGTCGGGCTCGCCGGCGCCGAGGCCGATGATGTCGCGGCCGGTCGCCTTGAGCGCGGCGGCTCGGGCGGTGACGGCCAGGGTGGGCGAGGGTTTGATGGCCTGTACGCGGCGGGAGAGTTCCACAGTGGTTCCTTCATGCATCCGCTCGGGATGCTACTATCAACGAGTTTTAGCCGCGAAATTCTACCCGTGTTCGTCACCTTCCCCAATAGCCCGTTCCGTCTGTTCCAGCCGTTTCCACCGGCCGGCGACCAGCCGACCGCGATCGCCCAGCTGGTCGAGGGGATCGAGGACGGCCTGTCGTTCCAGACCCTGCTCGGGGTGACCGGCTCTGGCAAGACCTTCACCATGGCCAACGTGATCGCGCGCACCGGCCGGCCGGCGCTGATCATGGCGCCCAACAAGACGCTGGCGGCGCAGCTGTATTCGGAAATGCGCGAGTTTTTCCCGGAAAACGCGGTCGAGTACTTCGTCTCCTACTACGACTACTACCAGCCCGAGGCCTACGTGCCGGCGCGCGACCTGTTCATCGAAAAAGATTCCAGCATCAACGAGCACATCGAGCAGATGCGGCTGTCGGCAACGAAATCCCTGCTGGAACGGCGAGACACCGTGATCGTATGCACCGTGTCGGCGATCTACGGTATCGGCGACCCGTCCGACTACCACAGCATGATCCTGCTGTTGCGGCAGAACGAGAAGATGAGTCAGCGCGAGGTCATCACGCGGCTGACACAGATGCAGTATGACCGCAACGACATCGAGTTCAAGCGTGGCGTGTTCCGCGTGCGCGGCGACGTCATCGACATCTTCCCGGCGGAACACGCGGAGACCGCGATCCGCGTCGAGCTGTTCGACGATGTGGTGGAGACCCTGCACCTGTTCGATCCACTGACCGGGCAGATCCTGCAGAAGGTCGGGCGCTTCACCGTGTTCCCGTCGAGCCATTACGTGACGCCGCGCGAGACGACACTAAGAGCCATCGAGCAGATCAAGGTCGAACTGCGCGAACGGCTGGAGTGGTATTACGCCAATGGCAAGCTGGTCGAGGCGCAGCGGCTGGAGCAGCGCACCCGCTTCGACCTCGAAATGATGGTCGAGTTGGGCTTCTGCAAGGGCATCGAGAACTACTCGCGCCACCTGTCCGGGCGCAAGCCGGGCGAGCCGCCGCCGACGCTGATCGACTACCTGGCGAAGGACGCGCTGATGTTCATCGACGAGTCGCACGTCACCGTGACGCAGGTCGGCGGCATGTACAAGGGCGACCGCTCGCGCAAGGAAAACCTGGTCGACTACGGCTTCCGCCTGCCGTCGGCGCTCGACAACCGGCCGCTCAAGTTCGAGGAATTCGAGGGGCTGATGCCGCAGACCGTGTTCGTTTCCGCCACCCCGGCCAAATACGAGGCCGAGCACGCCGGCCAGGTGGTCGAGCAGGTGGTGCGTCCGACCGGCCTGGTCGACCCGCTGGTCGAGGTACGCCCGGTGGGGACGCAGGTCGACGACCTGATGAGCGAAGCGGGCAAACGCATCGCCGTTGGCGAACGGGTGCTGGTGACCACGCTGACCAAGCGTATGGCCGAGGACCTCACCGATTACCTCGCCGAGCACGGCGTCAAGGTGCGCTACCTGCACTCGGACATCGACACCGTCGAGCGCGTCGAGATCATCCGCGACCTGCGGCTGGGCGAATTCGACGTGCTGGTCGGCATCAACCTGCTGCGCGAGGGCCTCGACATTCCCGAGGTGTCATTGGTGGCAATCCTCGACGCCGACAAGGAGGGCTTCCTGCGCTCCGAGCGCTCGCTGATCCAGACCATCGGCCGCGCCGCGCGCCATTTGCATGGCACGGCAATCCTCTATGCTGACAGGATCACCGATTCGATGCGGCGCGCGATGGACGAGACCGAACGCCGCCGCAACAGGCAGATCGCCTTCAATACCGAGCACGGCATCACCCCGCGCGGCGTGGTCAAGCGCATCAAGGACATCATCGACGGCGTCTACGACGCCGATGCCACACGCCAGGAACTCAAGGCGGCGCAGACGGTGGCCGAATACAAGATACTGGACGAAAAAACGCTGACCAGGAAGGTCAAGAAGCTGGAAAAAGACATGCTCGATGCGGCGAAAAACCTGGAGTTCGAGAAAGCTGCGGAACTTCGCGATCAGTTGAGGGCACTTAGGCAGGTATTGTTTGGAGTGGAAGAACACGATTCATGACTAAAGTACTTTTCGTATGTATGGGTAATATCTGTCGGTCACCGATGGCAGAAGGCATGTTCCGCAAGGCTGTCCAGGATGCCGGACTGAACCGGGATGTGGAGGCGGATTCCGCCGGCACCCACGCCTACCATATCGGCTCGGCGCCCGATCCACGCGCGCGGCAGGCGGTGCGGCAACGCGGGGTGGACATCAGCGGACTGCGGGGGCGCAAGGTGGCGGACGATGATTTCGAACGCTTCGACTACATCCTGGTCATGGACGGCGACAATTACAACAGGCTGATCCAGCGTGCACCGGCGCAACACCACGGCAAGATCCGGCGGCTGCTGTCGTTCAGCCGCAAGTATCCCAATCTCGACGTGGTCGACCCGTATTACGGCGGCGTACAGGGCTTCGAGGAAAACCTCGACATGATCGAAGACGCGGTACAAGGCCTGATCCGGGAAATCACCGGCGACAGCGAGGTTAAGATGCGCTCTGGCCGCTGATCGCTTCTCCTGCCCGTTCGCAGCAAACAACAAGGGCCGCTTGAAGCGGCCCTTGTTGTTGTGGCGCAGGCTTTATTTCGCCTGGGTTTCCACCTGCACCAGCGGCTCCTCTGCTGCGCTCGCCTGCGGACGTGCGCGCCGGCGCGTGGGGTGGAGGGCTGCGGCCGGCGTGGATGCCTCGGCAACATCGACGGCAGGGGCGGTGGTCTCGACCTGCATCAGGCTGACACTGCCGCTGTCCGCCGGTTGAACTGCGGGGCGGCGGCGGCGACGCGGACGTCCCGGCTCGCCGGCTTCACTCGTGCCGGCCGCCGCGGTCTGGGTTTCCACCTGCTGCAGACTGGTGGCGTTGGCTGCCAAATCCGCCAGAATGGCAGTAGGGGATGCGGTGACGCTATCAGATAGCGCGACATTTTGGGGGGCTGCCGTTTCCAGTTGCAAGGCCTGTTGCGCGGGTGCGGCCGGGGCAGGGGCCGCCGCCCTGGGCTTGCCTGCGATTTCGACGATTGCGCGGAAACCAGCGATTTCGATGATGGCCTGCGGCGTACTTCCGCCATTGTCTGCCGCGGTTTCCGGATGAGTTTCACGCGGACGGCGATTGCCGCGGCCGCGACGGCTGCGCGGTTCGCGTTTTTCCTCGTTTCCGGCCTCGCGCGGAGTTTCCGCGGGTTCTGCCACGCGCGGTGCGGTTTCCGCCTCGGGACGCGGTTTGGGCTGGCGCGGTGGGCGGGCGGGCTTTGCCGATTCGCCGTTGCGCGGTTCGGCACGGCTTTCGTTCTGGCGCGGCTCAGCCTGACGCGGTTCCGGCTGGCGCGCTTCGCCGTTGCGGGCTTCGCCGCGTCCTTCGCCGCGGTTGCGGCGCTGGCTGGGCTTGCGTTCACGACGCTCGCTCGGGCGTTCGCTGCGTGCAATGGCGGCAACCGGCTCGGCAACTGCCGGAGCGGCTGCGGCGGCGGGCGCTTCTTCGCCGAGTTTCTTGAACCAGCCGAAGATGCGATCGAACAAACTGCCCTGGCCCTG
>DAOMWT010000093.1:0-9999 GCA_035436705.1 Thiobacillus sp.
GACGCCGGCGGCGCCGCGCCCAGCGAAGCCGATGCCAAGAAAGCGCTGATCGCTGCCGCGCTTGCCCGCGCGCAGGCAAAAAAAGCCGAGACGGCGCCGAAGAACACCGACCATCTGTCGCCCGGAACCCAGCACGAGATCGAGGAAATCGAGGCGCGCCGGGCTAAAATCCGCGAGCTGGCGCACCAGCCGCTGGAGTCCGGAGAGAAACCCTAAGGCGTCACGGAAGAAAACAAATAATGCCCTCCCCTTTCATTCTTGATCACAGCAGCGTCACCCAGGTCATGGCCTGGGTGCTGGCCGCGCTGCTGCCCGGCATTGCGGTGTACGTCTGGGTGTTCGGGCCGGGCATCCTCGTCACCCTGGCGCTCGCCACCGTCACCGCGCTGGCCGCCGAGGCGGCGATGCTGCAAGCGCGCGGCTACCCGGCCAAACCTTTCCTCACCGACCTGTCGGCCATCGTCACCGCCTGGCTGCTGGCGCTCTCGCTGCCTTCGCTGGCGCCATGGTGGCTGATCGTCACCGGCACGCTGTTTGCCATCGTGGTCGCCAAGCACCTGTACGGCGGCCTCGGGCAGAATATCTTCAATCCGGCGATGGTCGGCTACGCGGTGCTGATCGTGTCGTTCCCGGTGCAGATGACGCAGTGGGCGGCCCCGCTCGAACTGACTTCAGCCCCCCTCACCCTGGCGCAAAGTGCGGCGGTTATTTTCGGCGGCGACGCACCGAAGACCACACTCGACGCCGTCACCATGGCGACGCCGCTGGACTCGCTGCGCACCGGCCTGCTGCAGCAGCACACCGTCGACGAAATCATGGCGCAGCCGATTTTCGGCCATTACGGCGGCATCGGTTTCGAATGGCTGGCGGCGGCGTTCCTGCTCGGCGGCCTCGTGCTGTGGGCCTTGCGCATCATCAGCTGGCAGGTGCCGCTGGCATTCCTCGCCGGCATCTGGCTCACCGCGGGCTTCCTGCACTTCTTCGACGCCGGACGCTTCGGCGCACCGTGGTTCCATCTGTTCGCGCCGTCGGTGATGCTCGGTGCATTCTTCATCGCCACCGACCCGGTATCCGGCGCCACGACGCCGCGCGGCAAGCTGATTTTCGGCCTCGGCGCGGGCTTTCTCACCATTGTCATCCGCACCTGGGGCGGCTATCCCGACGGCGTTGCGTTTGCCATCCTGCTGATGAACCTGTGCGTGCCGCTAATCGATCAATACACCCAGCCGCGCATTTATGGCGACGCGAAAAAGACCAAGGCGCCGCCCGCATGACGCCACAAATCCGGACGGCCCTGCGTAACGCACTGCGCACCGGCCTCATCCTGTTCGTGTTTTCGCTGATCGGTACCGCGATGCTGGCGTTCACCCACGACCGCACCGAGCCGACCATCGCCCGCAGCCAGCAGGCGGAGAAACTTGCGCTCATCAGCCAGGTATTGCCCGCTGCCCTGTACGACAACGACCTGCTGTCCAGCCAACAAAGCGCGCCGCCGGACGCGCTGCTCGGCACCCGCAAGCCTTCGGCGATATGGATCGCCCGCCGTGACGGCGCAGTCAGCGGCGTGGTGCTGGAAGCCGTCGCGCCGGACGGCTACAGCGGCGACATCGCCTTGCTGGTCGGCATCGACATCGACGGCAACGTGACCGGCGTGCGTGTCACCGCGCACCGCGAAACACCGGGACTGGGCGATTACATCGACCGCGCCAAAAGTGCCTGGATCGACCAGTTTGCCGCCAAATCGCTGACCGCCCCGTCGCCCAAGCACTGGAAAGTGGCGAAGGACGGCGGTGTCTTCGACGCCCGCGCCGGCGCCACCATCACCCCGCGCGCCGTGGTCAAGGCGGTCAAAAGCGCGCTAGACTATTTTGCGCGCCACCGCGCCGCGCTGGTGGCCGCGCCCGAGCCAGGAGTCCAACCATGATCACCGCAACAGAATTCCGCAGCCTGTTTCACAACGGCCTCGTCAAGCAAAACACCGGGCTGGTGCAGCTGCTCGGCCTGTGTCCGCTGCTGGCGATCAGCAACAACGTCATCAATGCGCTGTCGCTGGGGCTGGCGACCGTGCTGGTGATGGCCGCCTCCAGCGGGGCGGTATCGGGGGTGCGCCATTTCGTTCCGAACGAAATCCGCATTCCCGTGTTCGTGCTCATCATCGCCGTGCTGGTCACGGTGATCGATCTGGCGATGAACGCCTTCGTGCACCCGCTGTATCTGGTGCTGGGGATCTTCATCCCGCTGATCACCACCAACTGTATCGTGCTGGCGCGCGCCGACGCGTTTGCCGCCAAGAATCACCCGCTGCACAGCGTGGTCGATGCGATTGCGATGGGCCTGGGCCTGACGCTGGTGCTGGTGGTGCTGGGCGCGATCCGCGAACTCGCCGGGCAGGGCACGCTGCTGTCCGGCATCGACCTGGTGTTCGGCGAGGAGGCCAAACAATTCGTGCTGCACCTGCTGCCTGGCTACAAGGGCTTTCTGCTGGCAATCCTGCCGCCCGGCGCCTTCATCGCGCTGGGTCTGCTGATCGCCGCGAACAACTGGAACAAGGCGCGTGCCGAACAGCGCGCCCGCGTGGCCGTGCCAGTTGCGGCATGAAGCCGCCGCTGAAAAAGCGCGTTCCCAAGCCACGCAACCCCTATGTCGCGCTGGCGATCCAGCGCCGTGCCGGCGAACATGAAAAATCGGCCGGCGCCAAGCGGCAAGCCGAAAAACAGGCATTGAAAAAGTCGCTCGATACGCAGTGACGCGCCGCATGCCAAGCTCGCCATGAATCCAGCCAAACGCCGCGAAATCTTCAGCCGTCTGCGCGCGGCCAATCCGCATCCCACCACCGAGCTTGAATACACCACGCCATTCGAACTGCTGGTGGCGGTGGTGCTCTCGGCGCAGGCCACCGACAAGGGGGTGAACCTGGCAACACGCAGGCTGTTTCCGGTGGCCAACACTCCCGCAGCCATCTACGCGCTGGGTGAAGCGGACTTGGCGGACCACATCAAGAGCATCGGCCTCTACAAGAGCAAGGCCCGTCATCTCATCGCCGCCTGCCGGATGCTGGTCGAACTGCACGGCAGCCGGGTCCCCGCCGACCGCGCCGCGCTCGAAGCGCTGCCCGGCGTGGGGCGCAAAACCGCCAACGTGGTTCTGAACACCGCGTTCGGCCAGCCGACCATGGCGGTCGACACCCACATCTTCCGCGTCGCCAACCGCACCGGTCTGGCGCCCGGCAAGACCGTGCTGGAGGTGGAAAGAAAGCTGCTCAAGACCATCCCCGCCGAATTCCGCATCGACGCCCACCACTGGCTGATCCTGCATGGCCGCTACGTGTGCCAGGCCAGAAAGCCGAAATGCCCCGCATGCATCATTGCGGATCTGTGCGAGTACAAGGACAAGCTTGTTTAATCCCAGCCGCGACCAGGTGCGCCAGTTCTTCTTCGACGTGTGGGCGAAATACCGCGCCGGACAGCCGCTGGCAGGCGCAGAACAGCCGGCGCTCGACGCCGTGCTGGCGCACCCCGAATACCACGCCATGCTCGATCGGCCTGATCGCCATAAAGAGCGCGACTATCTTCCCGAATCCGGCGAAACCAACCCCTTTCTGCATCTATCCATGCACCTGGCGATCGCCGAGCAGCTCTCGGTCGACCAGCCGCCGGGGATCCGCGACCGCTACCAGCGCCTGCTCAACCTGCATGGCGACGCCATGGACGCCCAGCACGACATCATGGATTGCCTCGCGGAGATGATCTGGCAGGTACAGCGCTACCGGACGGCGTTCGATTCGGCGGCGTATTTGCACTGCCTGGATCGAAAGCTCGGCATCGCCTGACGGCCGCCCGCCAGCGTCCGGACTTCGCGCAGCGGGCTTCATTTTGTCGAAATCCTGTCGATAACACTGTTGAAAATGCGACAGCGGCGCCCCGGAAAGCCTCGCTGCATGCTGGCCACCCCCACACGGCCATCGATAGTCCGGCACCCATTCAGCCTGAAGATGCCGCCACGCGGATGGTAGCCGCAATGCATTCAGGCCGGGATTTGCCAATCCGCAACGGCATCCATTCGCTTCACCGAAAACAGGTTGATTGATGACACAGGTTGAACAACTCAAAATCAGCGGCCAGCTGCCCAGTCCACGGGGGGTTGCGCTGGCCGTGCTTGAGTTATCCCGGCGCGAGAACGCAACCCTGAGCGAAATCGCCCGGGTGGTGCAGACCGACCCCGCGCTGTCCGGACGGCTGATCAAACTGGCGAACGCCGCTTCGCACGGCGCGCGCCCGGTGGTATCGGTGCAGGAAGCCGTGGTGCGTCAGGGCATGGCGACGGTACGCCAGCTTGCGCTGGGGTTTTCGCTGCTGGACCAGTATCGCGCCGGCGCATGCGAAGCATTCGACTACCAGGGATACTGGGCGCACTCGCTCCTGATGGGGCTGACCATGCAGGCGCTGGGCGCGCGGATGCCGGTAGCCGCAGCCGATGAGCTGTTCGTCTGCGGCTTGCTGGCCCAGGTGGGGCAACTGGCGCTGGCGACCGCCTACCCCGACGACTACAACGCGGTCCTGACGGCGCATCATGCCGATCCCGCGCAGCCGATCATTGCCCAGGAACGCGCCCGTCTGGAAACCGACCATAGCGAACTGGGCATCGTGATGCTGACCGACTGGGGCATCCCCAAAGTCTTCACCGAACCGCTCGCCCATTACGAGAACCCGGATCGCCCCTGTTTTTCCCATGACTCGCGGACGGACAGCCTGACGCTGATGCTGCGGCTGTCGCACCTGCTCGCCGACCTCGGATTGGCGAATGCTGCCGAGCGCCCGAAACTGGCGCGGGAATGGATGGCGCTGGCGGCCGAACTCGACATCCCGCAGGAAGCCGCCGGAGACTTCATCGACGACGTGATCGCCAGCTGGCATGACTGGGGCGCCCTGCTGAAGATTCCGACGACGATCCTGCCGCCCTTTGCCGAAATCAGCCATGGTCACGCGGAGGCCACGGAAGACGAGGCGCCGCTGCGCATCGTGGTGGCAGACGGCAATGCCTTCAGCCGCCGCAAAATCATGGCGCTGCTGGTCGAAGACAGCGGCCACATCGTCTATCCGGCGGACAACGGCAACACTGCGCTGGCGCTGGCGATGGAAGTGCTCCCGCATGTCATCATCGCGCACTGCAACCTGCCGCAGCTCGACGGCCCGGAATTGTGCCAGGCCTTGCGCGCGACCGAAGAAGGCCGCCGCATGCATATTCTGCTGATGGCCGACGATCACGGCGAAGCGCAACTGGCGCGCGCCTACGAAGTCGACGCGGATGGCTATGCCCCCAGCACCATCAGCGCCAGCGGGCTGCGCTCACGGCTGAACGCTGCGCAGCGCCTGGTGCGATTGCAAAACGCCTGGGAAAAGGACCGCACGCAACTGCGCCAGATCGCCGCCGAGCTGGCCGTGGCCAACCGGCGGCTGGCGAATGCCGCGCTGACCGACCTGCTGACCGGGCTGCCCAACCGACGTTCGGCGATGGACCAGCTTGAACAAGCGTGGAACGCTGCTTCGCGCTCCGGTGCACCGCTTGCGGTGATGGTGATCGATATCGACCACTTCAAGCACATCAACGACACCTACGGCCACGCCGCGGGCGACAGCGTCCTGCGCGAGGCGGCCGACACCCTGCGCATGTCGGCACGCCGGGGGGACAGCGTCTGCCGGATCGGCGGCGAGGAATTCCTGGTCATTTGCCCCAACACCGACCTCAAGGCCGCGCTGCTGTCGGCCGAACGCCTGCGCGCCACCCTGGAAGCAAAAAGAGTCACCATCGGGCAGACGGCAAAAACCATCACCGCCAGCATCGGCGTGGCCGCCCGGGAAGCTGGCACCGTGGATAGCGATTCACTGGTCAGCACCGCCGACCAGGCGCTCTACGCGGCCAAGAAGGCCGGGCGCAACCGGACCTGCACCTGCCAGCATTTCCCGTCCCGTTGACGCGGCAAGCAGGCCGCCGCGCGGGGACGCCGCCCCTTAACCCGTGATCCGGCGGCAAACCACGCCCGGATCGCCTCTTACAAGGTACGCGCAATCCTTTTCACCGCATCGTCCTCCGGATGCGGCTCGACACGGAAGCCCAGGCCTGCCGCCAGCTTCAGCATCGGACGGTTGGTTTTCAGCACCTCGCCCTCCATCGTCTTCAGACCCATGCCGCGCGCCACGTCCATCAGCACATCCATGAGCTTGTGGCCGATCCCCTGCTTCTGCCATGCGTCGTCGACCACCAGGGCGAATTCGCAGGACTCGCCGTCCGGATTGATGGCATAGCGCGCCACGCCCAGTTCCACCTCCGTGCCGTCGATTTCCGCCAGCGCCAGCAGCGCCATCTCCCGCGTGTAGTCGATCTGGGTGAGGCGCGCCAGCATGGCGGGGGACAGCTCGCTCACCGCGTCCATGAAGCGGAAATGCTTGGTTTCCTCGGACAGGCTGCGCACGAACCTCTGCGTCAGCTCGGCATCTTCCGGGCGGATCGGGCGAATCACGACGTCGTTGCCGCTGGGCAGCTGCCAGTGCGTCAGCAGATGCGCCGGATAAGGGTGGATCGCCATGTGGCCGTAGCGGTCGGCCATCGGCACGCGGGGGGCGATGACGATGCGGGCATCCAGCGCCAGCGCGCCGCGTTCATCGACCAGCAGCGGATTGATGTCCAGTTCGGCCAGCCAGGGCAATTCGCAGACCATTTCCGACAGCCGCAGCAGCACATTCTCCAGCGCGTCCATGTCGACCGGCGGACGGTTGCGGAACGCGCCCAGCAGGGTGGCGACGCGGGTGCGCCGGATCAGGTCGTTCGCCAGATAACGGTTCAGCGGCGGCAGGGTCACCGCGCGATCCTGCAGGGCTTCGACATCGACGCCGCCGGCGCCGAATACGATCACCGGCCCCAGCACCGGGTCCGAGGTCATGCCCAGCAGCACTTCGCGGGCGTGCGGGCGTTTCACCATGGGTTCGACGACGATGCCGTCCAGGGCGGCGTCGGGGCGCAGACGCTTCACATCGGCCAGCATCTCGCCGAAAGCGGAACGCACCGCCTGGCCGCTGGACAAGCCCAGCCGCACGCCGTTGACGTCGGACTTGTGGGTGATGTCCGGCGAATTGATTTTCATCACCACCGGGAAGCCGATCTGCTGCGCCATCAGCATGGCCTCCATGGGGCTGCGCGCGATCAGCGTCGGCGCGATCGGGATGCGGAAAGCCGCCAGCAGCGCCTTCGATTCCACCTCGTTGAGCAGATGCCGGCCCTGCGCCAGCGCGCTTTCGACGATCAGGCGGGCGCCTTCCGCATCCGGCTCGGCCTGCTGCGACAACGGCCCCGGCGTCTGCATCAGCTGGCGCTGGTTCTCGTAGAAGGCCGAGAGGAAGGAGAACACCTCGACCGCCGGTTCCGGCGTGGTGAAATACGGAATGCCGGCCTGCTTGAACAGGCGCCGTCCCGCGTGCACCTGCGCCTCGCCCATCCAGCAGGTCAGCACCGGCTTGTGCGAGGTCTTCGCCACCTCCACCACCGCCTCGGCCACTTCGGTCGGCCGGGTCATCGCCTGCGGCGTCAGCATCACCAGCACGCCGTCGACGTTGTCGTCGGCGAGGCAGGCGTCCAGCGCCGCGCGGTAACGCCCGGCGGCGGCGTCGCCGATGATGTCGAGCGGATTGCCGTGCGACCAGTTGGCCGGCAGCACGGCGTCGAGCGCATCGAGCGTCGCCGGCGACAGTTCCGCCATGCGCACCCCCAGGTCCACCGCGAGATCGGTCGCCATGACGCCGGGGCCGCCGCCGTTGGTGACGATGGCAAGACGGTTGCCGCTGGGCCGGATATGGCTGGACAGCGCGCGCGCCGAGGCGAACAGCTGCAGGATGGTGTTGACCCGCACCACCCCGGCGCGCCGCACCAGGGCATCGAACACCGCGTCCGATCCCACCAGCGCGCCGGTATGCGACTGCGCCGCCTTTGCCCCTGTCGCGTGACGCCCCACCTTGACCATGACGACGGGCTTGAAGCGGGCCGTCGCACGCAGCGCGCTCATGAAACGGCGCGCGTCGCGGATGCCTTCGATGTAGAGCAGGATGCCGCGGGTCTGCGTGTCGGTGGCCAGGTAGTCGAGGATTTCACCGAAATCCAGATCGGCCGACGCGCCGGTGGAGATCACGCTGGAAAAGCCGATGCCGTTGGTTTCCGCCCAGTCCAGCATGGCCGTGCACAGCGCGCCGGACTGCGACACCAGCGCCAGGTCGCCGGTCAGGGTGGCGCCCTGGCTGAAGGTGGCATTCAGCCCGATGGCCGGCCGCTGGATGCCCAGGCAGTTGGGGCCGATGAAGCGGATGCCGTATTGCTTCGCTGCGCTGGTCACGGCGGCTTCCAGTGCGGCGCCCTTTGCGCCCACTTCGCGGAAACCGGCCGACAGCACGACGGCATGGCGGATGCCGCGCTGCCCGCATTGCGCCATGATCGGCGCGATGGTCGGCGCGGGGGTGGCGATCAGCGCCAGTTCGGGCACCGCCGGCAACTCGCCGGCACTGGCATAGCAGCGTTCGCCGAACACCGTCCCGTGCTTCGGATTGACCGGATAGACCGCGCCGCTGTAGCCGGATTTGCGCAGGTTCCGAAACAGGGTTCCGGCGACCGAATCCTCGCGTTCGCTGGCGCCGAAGACCGCAACCGAGCGGGCGTTGAACAGGGGATGCAGATAGTGTTGGGACATGGCTTCGTTGAGGACTGCGTGCGGCAGCGAGTCGATCGGGTCGGGGACGCCCTATCCTAGGCCATCCCCTGTTACAGCGCCATCCCGCCGGGCGTATAGTTGAACCCTTCTGCTCCTGGGCTGCGTCATGCACACCGCCTACATCACCCACCCCGAATGCCTCAAGCACGACATGGGCAGCTGGCACCCGGAAAGCCCGCTGCGTCTGCGCGCCATCGATGACCGGCTGCATGCCGCCCACCTGTTCGATTACCTGGTCCACCGCGAAGCCCCGCTGGTGCACCGCAGCCAGCTGCTCAGGGTGCATGACGCCGCCTATATCGATTCCATCGAGGCTGCCTCGCCCTACGAAGGTTTCCACCCACTCGATCCCGACACCGGCATGAACCCGCACAGCCTGGACGCCGCCTACCATGCGGCCGGCGGCGCGGTGATGGCGGTCGACCTGGTGATGCGCGGCGAAGTGGCCAGCGCCTTCGTCGCCTGCCGTCCGCCCGGACACCATGCCACCCGCAGCCAGGCCATGGGGTTTTGCATCTTCAACAACGTCGCCGTGGCGGCCGCGCATGCCCTGGAAGCGCACGGCCTGGAACGGGTCGCCATCGTCGATTTCGACGTCCATCACGGCAACGGCACCGAGGACATCTTCAGGAACGATCCGCGCGCGATGCTGTGCTCCACCTTCCAGCACCCCTTCTACCCGTTCTGCGGCGCCGACAGCGCAAGCGGGCACATCGTCAACGTGCCGCTGCCCGCCGGCACCACCGGCGCCACTTACCGCGCAGCCTTCAGCGCGCAAATCATGCCGCGCCTGGAAGCCTTCCGGCCGCAGATGCTGTTTTTCTCTGCCGGTTTCGACGCCCACCGCGAGGATGACATGGCGCAGTTCGGGCTGGTCGAAGCGGATTATGTCTGGATCACCGAGCAGACGATGGGCGTGGCTGCGCGCCACGCCGAAGGGCGCATCGTCTCGGTACTGGAAGGTGGCTACGACCTCAGCGCCCTGGGGCGCAGCGTGGCGATGCACATCAAGACCCTGGCGGATTTATGAACCACCCTGACAGCCCCCTCCAACGCCACTTCCAGTACACGTGAATGCCGGCTTACCGCGCCGATGACCGGACGGGATTTCGAACACCAGCGTTGCAGTCATGAAAAGGCCCGGCCCAGAGCTTATGAGATGAGCCCGGGTCACGTCGGCACAGCGTGGTGGGGGACGCCTGTATAAAGAAAATGCTATTATTCAATAACATTTTCTTTAAAATTGTTTT
>DAOMWT010000094.1:0-9962 GCA_035436705.1 Thiobacillus sp.
CGATGTAGGAAGTGACGAGGCCCGCGCTGCCGGCGCCGATGACCACCAGGTTGCCGGCGGCGGACACCTGCGCGGGCGCGGCCTTGGGCATGGGAATATGCGCCGGCTTGTCGGCCGTATGCGGGGCAACCTTGTGGATGTCCTTGACCTTGTGCTCGGCGGAAATCGTCACGCCGGTGTCGTTGGCCTTGGCGGCATCGTCGACGATGAAGGCCATCGGATGGCCGACCTCGACTACGCTGCCGACGTCGGCAATGGGGCCGGAGAGAAAGCCTTCCTGGAACACCTCGACGTCCATGATGGCCTTGTCGGTCTCGACCGTGGCAATGATGTCGCCACGGCGGATGCGGTCGCCCGGCTGTTTTTCCCAGGTCACGACCACGCCTTCGGTCATGGTGTCCGACAGCTGCGGCATCACCACCGGGGTGCCGGCGTGGTGCGGGATCATTTCGGTCTGCGCCTGTTCTTCCACCACTTCACCGGCGGCAATCGCCACGTCGCCTGCGGTGTCGGTGATGTAACCGAGCGCGGCGCCGACGGCGATGGTCGCGCCGACGTCGGCGAGCGGGCCGGCCAGATAGCCGGCCTTGAACACCTCGACGTCCATGATGGCCTTGTCGGTCTCGACGGTGGCGACGATGTCGCCGCGCTCGACCTTATCGCCCGGCTGTTTTTCCCAGGTGACGACGACACCCTCGGTCATGGTGTCCGAGAGCTGCGGCATCGTGATGGCGTAATGTTGGGACATATTTATTCCTGAAAAACTTTTATCCGCGAAGGACGCGAAGAAACGCGAAGCAGGCAAACCCGAAAGAGTTCTTCTTCGTGTCCCTTCGCGTCCTTCGCGGACAAAAAAGGTTTTTTTACGCCTTGCCGAATATCTTCAGCACGGCCTTCACCACATCCTCGTGATCCGGAATCGCAGCTTTTTCCAGCGTGTGGTTGTAAGGCTGCGGCACCAGTGCCGAGTGGACGCGCACCGGGGCGGCGTCCAGCTCGAAGAAGCATTCTTCGTTGATGAGGGCGATGACTTCGGAGCCGACGCCGACCGGCGCTTCGTCCTCTTCGGCGATGACGGCGCGGTGGGTCTTCGTGACCGATGCCTTGATGCCTGCGCGGTCGAGCGGCGACAGCGAATAGAGGTCGACGACCTCGGCGGAGATGCCGTACTGCTTGTCGAGGATCTCGGCAGCCTTCAGGCACCAGTGCACCGAGATGTTGTAGCCGAACAGGGTGACGTCGGTGCCGGCGCGGGCGATCTCGGAGCCTTCCAGCGGGTGGAAGTATTCGCCGTCGGGCACTTCGCCCTTCATGTTGTACATCAGTTCGTGTTCGTTGATGAACACCGGGTCGTCGCAGCGGATCGCCGATTTCAGCAGGCCGTAGGCCTGCCTGGGGCTGGACGGCGTCACCACGCGCAGGCCGGCGATGCCCATGAACACCTTTTCCATACGCGCCGAGTGCTGGGCGCCGAGCTGGTGCGCGGCGCCGCCGGCGGAACGGAACACGCACGGCGCAGTCAGCTGGCCGCCCGACATGTAGCGTACCTTGGCGGCGGAGTTGAACATCTGGTCCATCGCCAGCCAGGCGAAGTTGACCGACATGATTTCGATGATGGGACGTACGCCGAGGAAGGCGGCGCCGATGCCGAGACCGGTGAAGCCGCCTTCGGAAATCGGCGTGTCCATCACGCGCAGCGGGCCGTATTTTTCGTACAGGCCCTTGGTCGCCTTGTAGGTGCCGCCGGCCACGCCGATGTCCTCACCCATGCAGATGACCAGGGGGTCACGCGCCATTTCTTCGTCGTGGGCGCGCTGGATCGCTTCCCAGTACATGATGTTTGCCATGCTTTTTATTCCTTAAACCTTAAGCGGCTTTGCCGGTGAGCCACGGGAGCTGGGTTGCGCGATCGGCTAAAACGTATTTTTCGAGATCCTCGACGCGCGGTTCGGGCGACTCCTCGGCGAACTTGATCACTTCGTTCTCGATATAGGCATCGGTTTCTTTTTCCAGCGCCTCGTAGTCGGCCATGGTCATCGCGCCCGCCGTAATCAGGCGGTCGCGCAGCAGCAGGATGGGATCGCGCTGCTTCCACGTTTCTTCCTCCTCGCGCGAACGATAGCTGCGCGCGTCGGACATGGAGTGGCCGCGGTAGCGGTAGGTCATCAGTTCGAGGAAGAAGGGGCCGTTGCCCGCGCGCACGTGATCGACCGCCTTGCGCGCGTGCTCGTACACGATGTCGATGTCCTGGCCGTCGCATTCGTCGGCCGGGATGTTGTAGGCGGCGACGCGCTTGTGCTGGTGCACCACGGCGGTGGAACGCTCGATCGAGGTACCGATGCCGTACAGGTTGTTTTCACACACGAACAGCACCGGCAGTTTCCATAGCGCCGCCATGTTCATCGTTTCGTGGAACACGCCCTGGTTGTTGGCGGCATCGCCGAGGAAACAGATGGAGATCTCGTCGCCACCTTTGAGCTGGATCGCCTTGGCGATGCCGGCTGCCAGCGGGAAGGGGCCGCCAACCAGCGCGTAGCCGCCCATGAAGCGGTGCGCCACGTCGAAGATGTGCATCGAACCGCCGCGGCCCTTGCTCGACCCGGTCTCCTTGCCGTACAGCTCGGCCATCACTTCTTTCGGATCGGCGCCGCTCTTGATCGCGTGGACGTGGTCGCGGTAGCCGGTGATCACGTAGTCGTGGCCGGGGCGTGCGGCTTCCATCACGCCGTTGCAGCAGGCTTCCTGGCCGGGATAGAGGTGCAGAAAACCGCCGATCTTGCGTTCGATATAGGCCTGGTAGCAGCGCTCTTCAAAACGGCGGTGCAACACCATTTCGCGCAGCACACGTTTCTTGTCTTCAATCTTCATTCGGTTACCCTTGTTGGATGGGGCGGAAAACGCGCTGGAAAAAAATCAAACGCGTAATTATCCGAGAAACCCCGCTAACCATCAAGAAAAACGCCATTCACAAGGAAACGCCGTGCTGCCTAAACTCACTGAAAATAAACAGGAAATAACCGTTAAATCGCTGGCAGCGGTGGCGCATGCATTGTTGCTGCTGCCGGTGTCGAAATCGCTGCCCGAGGTGCCGGGCGGCGTTGAGCTCAAGGCTGTGATGAAGCGGCGCGATCTCAAGATCGACGCGCTGGCCAAGTCGCCGGTGGCGGTGCAACTGCCAGGCGGCACCCTTGCGGTCTACGCCATGCTCAAGGCCGACGCCAGCACCTTCGAAACCCATGAACTGGTGCGCAAGGCATTGGCCTTGCTGCTGGGCGAACACCCCAAATCACTGGCGCTGGCCGTGTTCGGCGAGGATGCATTCAAGGCGCATGCAGCCGAGGCAGCGGTGTACACCGCGCTGGTCAATGCCGTGCCGCTGCCATCGCGCAAATCCAAGCCCGATCCGGCGCTGAAAACCGTGCAGCTCTTCGGCCACCAATCGGCCGACGGCTTCGCCCGCGCGCAGGCGCTGGCCGAAGGCAACCTTCTCACCCGCAGCCTCACCGTGCAGGGACCGGACGAGCTCTCCCCCGGCGTCTACCGCAAGCGCATCAAGGCGCTGGCGAAGCAGTATGGCTGGACGGTCGAGGAATACGGCTTCGACAAGCTGAAGAAGATGGGCGCCGGTGCCTTCTGCGCGGTGGCGCAGGGCTCGCCGTCGAAGGATGCGGCGATCGTGCGGATTCGCTGGGAAGGGGGAAGGGCAAAGGGCAAGGGGTCGAAGAAGGTGGCCTTCGTCGGCAAGGGCATCTGCTTCGACACCGGCGGCCACAACCTCAAGCCGGCCAAGCACATGCAGGGCATGCACGAGGACATGAACGGCTCGGCGGTGGTGCTCGGCATTCTCGCCGCCGCGTCGAAGCTGAAGCTGCCGGTCGCGCTGGACGGCTGGGTCGCGCTCGCCGAGAACCACATCAGCCCGCAGGCCTACCGGCAGAACGAAGTGGTCACGGCGCTCAACGGCACCACCATCGAGGTCGTCCATACCGACGCCGAAGGCCGCATGGTGCTGGCCGACACGCTGACGCTGGCAGCCAAGGGCAAGCCCGACCTCATCGCCGATTTCGCCACGCTCACCGGCTCGATGCACTACGCGCTCGGCAGCCGCATGTCCGGCGTGTTCGCTTCCTCCAGCACGATTGCGCACCAGGCCTCGCGTGCCGCGACCTCAAGCGGCGAACGTATCGTCGTCTTCCCTTATCCGGACGATTACGACGAGAGCCTCGATTCCACCGTCGCCGACGTCAAGCAGTGCAGCATGGAAGGCGAGGCCGATCATATTCTCGCCACCCGTTTCCTGTCGCGCTTCGTCGGCGACACGCCGTGGCTGCACATGGATCTTTCGGGCCACAGCTGCAAGGGCGGGCTGGGCGCGGTGATGAGCGACGCCAACGGCTTCGGCGTAGCCTGGGCGATGGCCCTGCTGGACGGCTTGAAGGGCTAGCAGCCTTCTTTCATTGCTTCCGCAGGATGTCGCCGGCCCAGCTCAATGCGGCCGACACCGTAGGAAATCCAAGCGTGCTGGTGAGGAGAACGATGGCATGGTAAACCTCCTCGGGGCTTGCCCCGTTATCGATCGCCCTTCTGACATGGCTGTGAACGGCGCCCTCGGAATGTATCGCGATAGCCGCGGCGAGCTGGATGAGGTTCGCAGTCTTTCCGTCGAGTGGCCCCTGTTTTTTGAGAACCTTACCGAGGTCTTCAACCGCATCGATGAACGCCTGGTGCGTTTTTTTCTCGAGCAGATAATGCTCGGGAAGTTTTTCCTTTGACATGAGATCCTCCAAATTCAGCTCCTGGGAATTTCACTTTAGCCGAGCTCCAGGCTGAACTCGAAAGAAATGTCGGAAAAGGAAAGGAATACGGGATTCCGCAATGAAAAATCACCCCGCTGACCATGATGCCGAATCTGCCTGCTCTGCCATCGAGCCACGCTATGCAGACCACACCCTGCTGGTACTCGACAAGCCCAGCGGCCTGCTGGCGGTGCCGGGGCGCGGTGTGGACAAGCAGGATTGCCTCGCCGCGCGGGTGCAGGCCCGCTATCCCGACGCTCTGGTGGTGCATCGGCTCGACATGGCCACCTCCGGACTGATGGTGATGGCGCGCGGTGCGGCGGCGCAGCGTGAACTCTCCAAAGCGTTTGCCGCGCGCGCGGTGACGAAGCGCTACATCGCAGTGGTGGCCGGACGGCTGGACGTGCCGTCGGAAGAGTGGGGAATCATCGATATGCCGATCGTCGTCGACTGGCCCAGGCGGCCGTTGCGGATCGTCGATCGCATTCACGGCAAGCCGAGCCTCACCCGCTGGCGCGTGCTGGGGGTCGACGAAACCGGCGCGGGCACCCGAGTCGAACTCGAACCCGTCACTGGCCGTTCGCATCAGTTGCGCGTTCATCTGCGTGAATTGGGCCATCCCATCCTGGGTGACGCGCTGTATGCGCCGCCCGATGTGCAGGCCCGGGCCGGGCGCTTGTTATTGCACGCCTGGTCGCTGCGTTTCGCACATCCGTTGACGGGGGACGCGCTTGCGTTCGAGAGCCCGGCGCCGTTTTGACAGGCCTGGCCCTCGAACGAGGACTGTTTTATTGATTCGGCCAGATGAAGTTTGAAATGGCATCAAGGTTCAGCTTGCTCGGGCTGTGTGTGGCAGCGAGGGAGGCCGAATCAATAACCATTAAAAGCAGCGTTCTATTGAGACGGGCCAGCGAACCGGTCAAAGCAGGACGCCGTGAGAAATACAGTGCGGGTTCAAACATCATCGGGCCGTGTCAATAGTTCGCTACGCCGCAAGCCATACGCGCACCGCCGCCACCGAGCGGTGCCGGGTGATCGGCATGGTTGTCCCCCCCGACGTGGATCATCAGCGAGCGCCCTTTCATGTCGGCCATCTTCAAGCGCGGCGCCAGCACGGGCTGGGTCGCGTTCCCGCTTGCGTCGACGAACAGAGGCGGAAGGTCGCCCAGGTGCCCGTCGCCCCACGGGGTGCCGTGACGATTGGTCTTTTCGGGATCGTAGTGGCCGCCCGCAGCGAGCGCCGGAACCATCTTGCCGTCCTTTTCCTTGGCCTGGCAGTCCGGGTTCTGATGCACATGGAAGCCGTGTATTCCAGGCGTCAGGCCGCTGAGGGCAGGGGTGAATACAAGGCCATGGCTGGTTTCGCCGATGGTCACCGTGCCGATGGAGGCAGCGATGCCTTTCTCGTCCACGAGATGCATCGTCACGGCGCTGTCGGCTGCAGCGGCCAGGGGGGCGAGGCTCAAGGCCATCGCACATGCCAGCGATCTGATTTTCATGTCTACTCCTTTATGGGCAAATGGAACGTCTACGCGGCAATTCAGGGGCTGGGCAGACAGGCCTCCCCTTCGATTGGCACGTCCATTATAGGAACAGGCGATGCCTTCCGAACTGGCAAGAAAGTTTTCCCGGTGCGCCGTCAAAAGCTTGCCATGCCGGGTTCCGACGCATGCCGGGCGAGAGGCCACGGATTTTCCATGCTGCCCTTTCCGGGCACCTTGACACTGCGTCGTGCGGCTCGCGACGGCCCTGCCGCAGGCCGGCCCCGGCCGCGTGACAGAGAAGCTCGCGGCGGCCGGGGCCGGCTGCGAGTAGTCGGGGCGAATCAATGAGGCAGCTTGATCGCCTTCCAGCCTGGATGGTTGAAGTATTTGCCATAGGTATTGAGGGTGCGAGAAATTTCCACCACCCCCATGGCGCGATCCTGGCCGGGCTGTTTTCCCTGCATCGCTTCGACACCGTTGGTCAGGTCGCCGATGACGATATGGAGTTGCGCATCGGCCTTGGGGTCGAGCTTGCAGTTCTCCACGACAAACGCGATCTGCGCGTTGACATCGTTTGCCAGGGCGTCGTACCCGGCAGGCGTGAGCTTGCCAGCGTGGGCGGCCGGTAGCGCTTTTTCAGCGAGGGTGCGGATCGATCCCATGCCACGGCGCAATGCATCGTCGGTGGCCCACTTCTTGCCGGCATTGAGCTCGATGGAGGGCGGGGCACTGGCGCCATGATCGTGGTGGCTATGGCCGGCGGCCTGCACCATCAGAGGGAGCGCCAGCATGGCGGCGGACAGCGAAAGAAGAAGGGGTTTCATGATTCACTCCATGGTTATGGTGGGTTACCGGGCCGGCTTCGCGGCGGTCGTTTTCCCGGAAGTCAAACCTCCCCGCTTCAGGCGCGGAAAAGGCTCGGTCGAAACCTGGTAGATGCCGTGGCAGGCATTGCATGTCTGCAGCAGGGTGCCCATCTGCTTCAGAGTGTGCCTGGGGTCGCCCAGGCTTTCCGCGTCCAGCGCAATCATGTCGAACGTGGTGTGCACGGTGCCGGCGAACATCTTGAAGGTATCCGGCAATTTTGCCACGGTCTCGGGCGGGATTTCATTTGCGGCCCCGCTGCCCATGGATCGCGCCGCCTCCGCCAGCGTTTTCATGTCTTCCCGGGTCAGCGAGTCGGTCATGGTCTGCAAAACGTGGAGGAAGTTGCGCATCTCGAGCAGGACCAAATGGCGTTCGTGCGGTTCGAGTACCAGCTTGAGGCGTTCGTCCTTGCCGACGTCGGCCGCTGCGCCTGCCATGACCAGGCTTGCCGCCAGGCCGAGCCACGCTGCCTTGAAATGTGGTTTCATGAATGTGCTCCAAAATTGAAATGGGTGAGTGGTCTTTGGCCGGCGCGGCAGGGTCCGTGCCCCGGCGGCAGCCACGTTTTGCGCGTGCCCCGCGTTGGGAGGTGGGCTCAGCCAACCGTGGCCTCGGCGCTGTTTTTTTCGCCCTTGCTGTCTTCCCAGTGCACGGTGATCTTGTCGCCGGCTTTGGCGCCCTTCACCTTCAGTCCCAGGAAGGGGTCTTTGGAAATGGCCCCGCCCCATTGGGCGGCAATGACCGTCTTGCCGTTCAGGCCGACGCTGAGCTGCTTGATGAAATGGGCGGGGATCAGCTGCCCGGTTCTCGGGTCTTTGCGCTGGCCGGTCTCCATGATGTGGCCGATCAGGACCTTGATTGCCACCAGGTCCCCGGAGAGTTGCGTGCGGATCTTCATTGGTTCTGCCATTTTCCATTCCTTTCCTTGTTTGAAACTCCAGTTCTCAGCCGCCGCAGCCGCCGATGGTGACCTTGATTTCCTTGGCCGCGCTGTAGTACTTGCCGCCCGCCTTGACCACCGCGCGCACGTTGGAGGTCTGGCCCATCTTGATGCGGGTGGAGACGTAGCCCTGCGCCCCGTCGACGAATTCGAACACCGCCAGAAGCGGCAAGGGGTTCTTGTCCGCCAGGATGGCAATGGACTGGGTGCCGGCGATCTGGCTGGTCACCTCGACCGGAATCACCGCGCCGTTTTCGGCAATGTCGGAGGCCTTGATCAGAATATCCTTGCTGTCGGCGACCCCCGACGCCCCCAGGCCTTTGAGGGCGTCGGCGACGTTCCTGGCCTCGAAGGCGCTCTTGTTCCATTCCGCGGCGAGGGCGCGGCCTGGCACCAGCAGCCCGGCGGATGCGGCGAAGGCGACCAGGCCGGCGGCGCATCCGCCCTTCAGCAAGGTCCTGCGTAGTTCATTCAGCTCGTTCATGTCGTTCTCCGTTTGCGGTTGCAGCGAACGGCTACCGTGCCGATGGCACGGAAACCGGGTAGTCGTTGGAAAGCACGGTGTAGAACACCTCCAGGTCGGTGTAAGCCGGGTCGCCGGGCGGCAGTGCCTTGGTGCGGGCCTGCAGGTTGCAGCGCATGAAGCGCTGCTGCAGCGATTCGATATCCCCCAGGGCCAGGCGGTAGGTGGGGAAGTGGGCCGCGTCGCCGAACGGGGAGGTCGGCACCTGGCCGCGGAAGCGCTGGCCCAGCAGGCCCGTCGAGGTGTGGCAGGAGGCGCAGGAGAAGTTGAACTGCCCGACCTTGGCATAGAACAGTTTCTCGCCGCGCCGATAGGACTCCATGATCTCGGCCGAGCCGATGTCCACCCTGATCGGCGCTCGGGCAGACAGGGACTTGAAGTAAAGGGAGATTTGATTGTTTGCCGGCGATCCCTGCTTGAAGGTCTCCCACAGGGCGGTCTGCGCGCAGTGCTCCACCCGGCCCTCGACGGTCATGATCCGCTTGAGCTTGGGGTCGTACTTGGGGTAGGTCGCCGCCAGCCCCTTCAGGTCGGTTTTGCCCTCGCCGAGGCAGGTGCGGAATGCCGGCTCGCGCTTGGCCCAGAGCTTGAACAGCTTTTCGCCCGCCTCCAGCGCCAGGTATCCCGGGTGCATGTCGTCGCTGCGGTCGAAATCCAGGAATTTCCAGTTCAGCTTCCATTCATGCTCCGGGTCGCCGATCCACTGCTTGTGCTGCTCGAGCGATTTTTCGTCCTGCCAGTACTGCAGGGTGGAGCCGAAGTCGGCATGGTCGGCGCCGGCGATGCCCCTGGACGGGTCGATTGCCGCGCGCGGGTAGGTTTCTCGAGTTGCGTCGGCGCCGCCAGCCGGTCCGTGACCCGCCACGGCAAGCAGCGACATCAAGGCAAGCGCGCGCAGGGAAAAAAGGTGGTTTCCAGCCATGACAGGGCTCCTTTACTTCGATGACTGCAGGAAGGCGACGACGTCGCGCAGTTCCTGGTCGTTCAGGATTTGGTTGATCCCGAACGTCGGCATGACGGTGTCCGGGTTGCGCCAGCGCATGTCGTAGACCAGGGCGTAGGTTTCCTCGTCGCTTCTGTCCCAGGTGCCGTAGGCGCTCAGGTCCGGGCCCTTCGAGCCGGGCTGCTCCGCGCCCTGTATCAGGTGGCAGGCGACGCAATTGCCCTTGCTGCGTTCGTTGGCAAACACCTTGCCGCGCGCCGGATCGCCGCCGAGGGGACCGGCCAGCACCTGTTTCACCGGCTTGCGGTTCGGGATCTGGCCGCAGGCCAGGGTGGTGCTCAGGCAGGGCCACTCCGAAAAATCCGTTCCCTTGCCGGCCCCGGCCGCCAAGGGAACGGATTTTTCGGAG
>DAOMWT010000095.1:0-854 GCA_035436705.1 Thiobacillus sp.
GCTGCCAGCAGCCCGGGGTCGAGCCCGCGCGCGCGCAGCTTGTCGGGCGCCACGCCCGCCATGCCGACGATTTCTTCCTGCACGTTGACGCGGTCGCTGGTGAATTCCCAATACACCCGGGGAATCTTCACCAGCGGATCGTCGGCAAAGTGGCGGGCGAACTGGTCGATGTTGCGCGCCTCCTTGGCCAGATCGAGTTCGCGGTTCAACGAGCGGCGGAACTGCGACACCATATGCACCGGATCGTAGCGCCGGGAATCCGGCACTTCGCTGTCCAGCAGCCTGGCGGCATGTTCGAGGATGCGCAGATCGGCCCGGATCACCGCCTCGATGCCGGGACGGCGGATTTTGACGACGACCGGCGTGCCGTCCTTGAGCGTGGCGCGGTGCACCTGCGCGATGGACGCTGCCGCCAGCGGCAGCGGATCGAATCCGGCAAACACGTCAGCGGGCTCGCCCTTGAGCGCTGCGACCAGATCGGCATGCAGAATCTCATAGGGCACCGCAGGTACCTGGCTATGCAGTTTTTCGAATTCGGCAATCCAATGCGGCGGAAACATGTCCACTCGGGTCGCCAGCAGTTGCCCGAGTTTGACGAAGGTGGGGCCGAGTTCTTCCAGCGCGCGGCGGATGCGCACGGGCGCATCGAGCTGGCTGATTTCGCTGGTGCTGTGCCAGTGCAGCACCCGCCCGGCGCGTTCCAGGACGCCGCTGATACCCAGCAGGCGCACCAGATCGCCCCAGCCATAGCGAATCATCACCGAGGCGATTTCATGCAATCGCGGCAGGTCGCGCACGACCGAGATGGTTTCCCAGAGCATCGTTGGTTGTTGGAATAGGTAATGCCGAGAGTG
>DAOMWT010000095.1:954-9911 GCA_035436705.1 Thiobacillus sp.
TACCCGCAAGGGGCACGCCGGATTCGTAAGCCGCTAAAGCGACAACGACTCCGCTGTACCCGCAAGGGGCACGCCGGATTCGTAAGCCGCTAAAGCGACAACGACTCCGCTACAGCCGCAGAGGCACTATGGGCGCGCTTCCCGCTGCTGGGTAGCGTGTCGTCAGGAACGCAGGCGCTCGCTCTGCCGCTTGAGCGATTCGGATAACGCCGCCAGGATGCCGCTCGCCACCTGCGACAGGCGCTCGGTGGCCGTGCTGGCCGACTCGCTCAGCCCGGTGCGTCCCGCCGTGCTGCTGGCTTTCACGCCGCTCGCCATCTGCTGGAGCGATTCGAGTACCTGTTCGCCGGTACGGGTGCCGCTGATCTTCAGGTGATCACTTAGGTAGCCGAGTTCTTCCTTCAGCTTGCCGCCCGACTGGCTGGCGGCCTGCTTCAGGGCCTCGACAATCTGCCCCTCCAGGTCGCGGAGCTGCTCAAGGCTGGCCTTGAGTTCGTTGTCCCTGAAGGCCTGACCCTGGGTGGCCGCTTCGCGCAGGGTGTAGGATGCCGCCTGCGCTGCGCTGCCGACGGCCTCGTCCAGGCCGGCCATCGCCTGCTTGAGCCCATCTTTCATTTCACCGCCGCGCGACGTCAGGCCGCTGCCCACGCCGGAGGCAATCGCGGTGACGATCTCACGCAGATCGCCCAGTGCCATGCGGCGTTCATGCAGGACGCGCGCCGTCAACTCGCGCACGCGTTCGCGCAGATCGGGCGTGGACACGGCTGCTGCGGCCTCGTCGTGCAATTGCATGAGTTGCGTATTGTCGGGGATACTGGTCTGGCTTGGAACTGGGGTTTGCGCGTCATTCATGGTGCTGTCCTCGGGTCAAGATTCGCTACGCATAGCCGTAATTCGCCTTCAATTACTATAGAGCAGATTGTCATTCGATGAAGTCTGTACTGCTGTTCCTGCTAGCCTTGCTGTCGACATCCCGCGCATTTGCGGCAACGCAAGACGATATTCACATGTATGCCGTCAGCCTGGTAGGCAGCCCCTATCGATTGGGCGGCAGCGCGCCTGGCAGCGGACTCGATTGCAGCGGTTTCGTCGGCCACGTATTCAGTCAGACGACCGGCATCCATCTCCCGCGCGACAGCCGCGCGATCAGCGAAGCGACGCAGCCGCTCGCACTGGCCGAACTCCAGCCCGGCGATCTGGTCTTCTTCAATACCCTCAACCGCGCGTTCTCACATGTCGGCATTTACCTGGGCGAAGACCGTTTTGTGCACGCTGCGAGCAGCCGTACCGGGATGGTCATGGTCTCCAGCCTCGGCGACCGTTACTGGCGCGAACGCTTCGACGGCGCCCGCCGCGTCGTCCCGGCCGGTGACGTTTCGCCCACGATTGCCGCGCTGCAATAAGCGCTGCCCGGGCACACTCCGGCACGGCGTGCTGGCAGCGGTCCTGTTGATGCATTATGCGCATGCGGCAACCGATCTCAGCCTGGAAAGCGCGGATGCCGTCAACGAGGGGCAGCTGCACTTCCTCGAAACGCCGCCTGCCAAACCCCTCCATCATCACCAGAATCGCATCCGCATCGATGCCGATAGCCTGGCTAGCGGCTGGGTCGGGCTGTATCAATGCCACGACCAGCTGGACGCCGTGCCACTGCTGCAGATCACCTTCCGCGAGGACTCTGTGCGCGATCTCAAAATCGACCTTGCCAGCGGCATCGGACACGCCCGGGTCGAAGGTGCCAGCGTGCAGCTGCGCAATATCGAACCCGGCGCCAGGCTGTGCCTGTCTGCGCAGACCCGTGCCCTGCGCAACACCGGAAACGGCTATTTCAGCCTGTTCAGCGGGCCCTACATGCGCAAATTCCTCGACGGCTATTACCCCATGCGAGTGACGCTTGACGTCGATTATCCCGCCGGGGTGCTCCAGCTGATCGACGTCAGCCCTGCGCAGCAACCCGGATTGAATTTCGACGAACGCCCCGGCAACATCCGGCTGGACACCCTGTTCGAAGGCGAACTGCGCCTCCTGCTCCAGTTTGAACGCCGTTGATCGACGCCGGGTTGTTATATTCATTATGTATTGATAACCGTTCTCATTTTGAGTACGATTACACGCATCGACCCAACCGAGAAAAATCCGAGATGAAACCGATCCTGACCCGGCTGCTTGCCACCCTGGCATTCACTGCCGCCGCCCTGCCTGCACTGGCCGAGGAAGTCGTGGTGTATTCCGCGCGTAACGAGCAGCTCATCAAACCCCTGTTCGACGCCTATACCCGCGATACCGGCGTACAAATCAAGTTCATCACCGACAAGGAAGGGCCGCTGATGGCGCGCCTGAAAGCCGAGGGCAAGAACACCCCGGCCGATATGCTGCTGACGGTCGACGCCGGCAACCTGTGGCAGGCGTCCGAAGAGGGCCTGCTGCGTCCGATCCAGTCGAAAACCCTGCAAGCCAACGTGCCGGCCCATCTGCGCGATCCCGACAACGAGTGGTTCGGCCTGTCGGTGCGCGCCCGCACCATCGTGTACAACACCGGCAAGGTGAAACCGGCCGATCTGTCGACCTACGAAGACCTGGCCAGCCCGAAATGGAAAGGCCGCCTCTGTCTGCGCACCTCGAAAAAGGTCTACAACCAGAGCTTGGTGGCGATGATGATCACCGAGTACGGCGAAGGCAAAACCGAGGACATGGTGCACGGCTGGGTCGGCAACCTGGCGACCGCACCCTTCCCCGACGACACCAAGGCGATGGAAGCGGTGGCGGCCGGCCAGTGCGACGTCACGCTGGTCAACACCTATTACTTCGGCCGCCTGATGGAGAAGAGCCCCAACCTGCCGCTGGCGATTTTCTGGCCCAACCAGAATCTGAAAAACAAGGCGGCCGGGGTGCACGTCAACATCTCCGGCGCCGGGGTCACACGCCATGCCAAGAACCCGGCCGGCGCGCAGAAACTGATCGAATGGCTGTCGTCCGACAAGGCGCAAAACCTGTTCGCCGACGTCAATCTGGAATACCCGGTCAACCCGAAAGTGTCGCCCGACAAGACGGTCGCAGCCTGGGGCGGCTTCAAGCAGAACCTGATCAACGTAAAAGAGGCTGGCAGCCTGCAGACCAAGGCCGTAAAATTGATGGATCGCGCCGGCTACAAATAAGCATCCATCTTGTCTGACACTGTTGCAGTTCCAGCAAAAGCGCCCTCCGCGGGCGTTTTTGTTTTGCCTGACGCCCGCCCCCGCATCGGCGGCTGGATGCTGTTCGCCCTGGCGGTCGCCGCGCTGGTGCTGGTGCCGGTGGCGGTCACCTTCTCATCGTTCGCCCGGGTCGAGGGCGACATCCTCGCCCACCTGACCGAATTCGTCCTGCCCGAACTGGTCGGCAACACGCTGTGGCTGGTGCTCGGGGTGGCGATCGGCGTCGGCGTGCTGGGCGTGTCGCTGGCCTGGCTCACGGCGATGTGCGAATTTCCCGGCCGCCGTCTGTTCGACTGGGCGCTGCTGCTGCCGCTGGCGCTGCCCGCCTACGTCACCGCCTTCGTCGCGATCGGCCTCCTGGACTTCACCGGCCCGCTGCAAACCTGGCTGCGCGAAAGCTGGGGCTTCACCGGACTGCCCGAGATCCGCTCGCGCGGCGGCGTCATCCTGGTGATGTCGCTGGCGCTCTATCCCTATGTTTACCTGATCGCGAAAAACGCCTTCGCCACCCAGGGCGCGATCGCGCTGGAAGCGGCGCAGTCGCTCGGGCTCTCCCGCATCCAGGGCTTCTTCCGGGTGGCACTACCGATGGCGCGGCCGTGGATCGCCGCCGGGATGATGCTGGCGCTGATGGAAACCCTGGCCGATTTCGGCACCATGGCGATCTTCAACTACGACACCTTCACCACTGCCATCTACAAGGCCTGGTACAGCCTGTTCTCGCTGCCGGCAGCGGCGCAGCTGGCCTCGATCCTGATCCTGTTCGTGCTGATCGCGGTGGTGTTCGAGCAGCGCTCGCGCACCCGGATGCGTTACGGCACGGTAGGCCGCAGCGCCGCTTCACGACGCATCAAGCTGTCGCCGGCGCTGGCCGGGCTGGCCCTGCTGTATGCCGGTGCGGTGCTGGCGGTGGCTTTTCTCATTCCGATCACGCAACTGGCGCTGTGGACGCGCGACGTCATCGCCGACGACCTCGACAGCCGCTACTGGGCATTTGCCTGGCATTCGGTGCTGCTGGCCGGCATCGGCGCGCTGATGGTGGTGGCCGTGGCGTTGCTGCTCGCCTATGCCGGGCGCCAGCGCCCCGGCCCGGCGATGATGTGGGTGCAGCGCCTCGCCACCCTCGGCTATGCCTTCCCCGGCGCGGTGCTGGCGGTGGGCCTGTTCATTCCGGTGGCGGCGCTGGACAACTGGCTGATCGACACCGGCCGCGCCTGGTTCGGCTTCGACGGCAGCGAAATCCTCAAGGGCACGCTCTTGGTGATGCTGCTGGCCTACCTGGTGCGCTTTCTCGCGGTAGGCTTCGGCCCCATCGACAGCGGACTGCACCGCATCACCCGCAACGTCGACGAAGCCGCACGCAACCTGGGCACCGGCACGGCAGGCCTGCTCACCCGCATCCACCTTCCCATGCTGCGCGCCAGCCTGCTGACCGCCGGGGCACTGGCTTTCGTCGACATCATGAAGGAAATGCCGATTACCCTGATGACCCGCCCATTTGGCTGGGACACGCTGGCGGTGCGGGTATTCGAGATGACCTCGGAAGGCGAATGGGAGCGCGCCGCGCTGCCTTCGCTCGCCATTGTCGTTGCCGGTATCATCCCCATCATTCTCATGACCTGGCGCGGAGCGCATTCCCATGGCTGAATTGATCCTCGATTCGGTTTCGCAGTCGTACGCCAAGCGGCAAATCATCGCCGACCTCACCTTCACCCTGCCGGAAGGCGCGATCGGCTGCCTGCTGGGCCCGTCGGGATGCGGCAAGACCACGGCGCTGCGCTGTATCTCCGGCTTCGAGCCGATCCAGAGCGGCGAAATCCGCATCGGCGGCGAAGTCGTCAGCCGCCCTGGCTGGATGCTGGCCGCCGAAAAACGCCGTATCGGCATGGTGTTCCAGGACTACGCGCTGTTTCCGCACCTCAGCGTGGCGGACAACGTCGGCTTCGGCCTGCGTAATGACGCCAGAGCCGCGCGCCAGGAACGCATCGACGAACTGCTCGTACTGGTGGGACTGACGGCGCACGCCGATCAGTATCCCCACCAGTTATCCGGCGGTCAGCAGCAGCGCGTCGCGCTGGCGCGCGCGCTGGCGCCGCGGCCGCGCCTGATCCTGATGGACGAGCCGTTCTCCAACCTCGACGTGGAACTGCGCGAACGCCTGTCGATCGAGGTACGCGACATCCTCAAACGCGAAGCGACCACCGCGCTCATCGTGACCCACGACCAGCACGAGGCGTTTGCGCTGGCCGACTGGGTCGGCGTGATGCACCAGGGCCGCATCCAGCAATGGGACACGCCCTACAACCTGTATCACGAACCGGGCAACCGCTTCGTCGCCGATTTCGTCGGCCAGGGTGCGCTGGTGCCGGGAGAAGTGATCAACGACCACCAGGTGGAAATCGAGCTCGGCGTGCTGGAAGGACACATCCCGGTCGAGTGCGACGCCAGCGGCTGCGAACAATGCGTACGCAACTGCCACGTCGACGTGCTGCTGCGCCCGGACGACATCATCCACGACGACGACAGCCTGCTGCTGGCCGAAGTCGAAAACAAGGCCTTCCGCGGCGCCGATTTCCTCTACACGCTGAAACTGCCGAGCGGCCAGCACGCACTGTCGCTGGTGCCATCGCACCACAACCACGCCATTGGCGAAAGGATCGGCATCAAGCTGGCGGCCGACCACGTCGTGGCGTTCCGGCGCGAATAAACGCCCACCCATGCTGCCCTCTCCACTGCGCGGCTTGATGTTCAATGTGGGGCTTGGCTTCACCTCCGCCCTGTTGCTGATGCTGGCGGTGATCGGGCTGGGGGTCACCCAGATGGAGCACCTGAACGCCGAGCTGGCCAATGTGGTTTCGGTCAACAACGTCAAGACCCGGCTGGCCTCGCGGATGCGCGACTCCATTCGCGACCGGCAGATGCTGATGCACAACATCGTAATCGCCGTCGATCCCTGGGAAAAGGACGCGCTCTTCATGCAGTTCCAGGATTACGGCGAACGCTATGCCAAGGACCGCGGCCAGCTGGGCACCATGCTCAGCACGCCGGACGAGAAACTGCTGATGGATGAACTCGACATCCTCACCTCCTTCAACCAGCCGATCATGTTCAACGTGGTCCAGGCGGCACTCGACGAGAACAATTACGGCGCCCTCAAGCAGTTGCAGGAGGAGGCCATTCCCCTGCAAAACGAGTTGATGGAATCACTCAACAACATGACCAGCCTGCAGCGCGAGGCCAACGAAGCGGCGCTCGGCAAAACTTTCACCGCCTACCAGGCCACCCGCAACCTGATGCTGGTGCTGGGCATCAGCGCAACCCTGCTGGCGATCCTGGTTGCGGTGCTGGTCAGCCGCCGCATGCTGACGCAGACGCGCCAGCTCGAAACCGAAAAGCAAAAGTACCAGACCCTGTTCGAAACCAACTCCGACGCCGTCGTCATTCTCGACGACAAGGGCTTCACCGACTGCAACCCCGCGACGCTATCGCTGTTCGGCATGGATTCGGTCGCCACCTTCCTCGGCAAATCCATTTCCCAGCTTGGCACTCCGCTCCAGGCCCATGGCATGAGCGCCCACGATCACGCCATGCAGGCGATCCGCCAGGCACGCAGCCAGGGACATGCGGTGATGGACTGGCAGGGGCGGCGCCAGGACGGCTCCGTGTTCTCGGCCGAGATCGCCATGCACGCAATGCAGTTGGAAGGCAGGCCGGTGATCCAGGCGATCATGCGCGACGTGTCCGAACGCCGTGCCGCCGAGGCCGCCAAGGAAGCGGCGCGCGAAGCCGCCCTGCAAATAGCGCGCGCCAAATCGGGGTTCGTCGCCAACGTCAGCCATGAAATCCGCACGCCCATGCACGGCATCCTGGGGATGAGCGGATTGCTGCTGAAAACCCCGCTCGACGGACAACAGCGCGAATACGTGGCGACCCTGAAAAGCTCGGCAGAAGGCCTGCTTACCATCATCAACGACATCCTCGACTTTTCCAAAATCGAGGCCGGCAAGCTGGCCATCGAGCAGGTCGCCTTCGCGCCGGCAACGCTGGCACAGGGCGTAGCCACGCTGTTTCAGGCACGCGCACTGGAAAAGAACCTGCACCTCAAGCTGACCCTGCCCGATGCGCCGCCCGCCGCCCTGCTGGGCGACCCTACGCGCATCCGCCAGATCCTGCTCAACCTGGTCGACAACGCCATCAAGTTCACGCACCAGGGCGAAGTCGAATTGCGCGCGGCATTCGAGGCGACGGAGGGCGCGGTCAATTGCCTGTTCACCGTCCAGGACAGCGGCATCGGCATGAACGCCGAAACGCAGGCACGCCTGTTCCAGGCCTTTTCACAAGCCGACTCGTCGACCACGCGACGTTACGGCGGCACCGGCCTGGGGCTCGCTGTCAGCAGCCAGCTCGCTGAATTGATGAAGGGGCAGCTCACGGTCGAGAGTGAGCCAGGCAAGGGCAGCCGCTTCACTCTGGCGCTGCGCCTGCCGGCAACGACGCTGCCGCTGGTTGAGCTGCCGACGCAGGCCGCCATCCAGCTGCAGGGGCGCATCTTGGCCGTGGAAGACCATCCGGTGAACCAGAAGATGCTGGCGCACCAGCTACGCGAAATGGGCTTGCAATATGCCATTGCCGCCAGCGGAACGCAGGCGCTGGACATGCTGGAGAAGGAGCGGTTCGATCTGGTGCTGATGGACTGGCAAATGCCGGAAATGGACGGGCTGGACGCCACCCGGCAGATCCGCCGGCTGCCGACCGACGTCCGCCATATCCCCGTCATCGCGCTGACCGCCAATGCCAACACCGATTTTCGCGAAGTCTGCCTCGCGGCCGGGGCGAACGATTATCTGAGCAAGCCCTATACCGAGGCTGCACTGGCGGCATTGCTGAAGCAATGGCTGCCGCAAGCCGGGCCTGCCGCCACCCCTGTTCCGCTGCTCGACCTGCCCGCCCTGCATGCACGCTACCCCGGCAATCCGGAGCTGGTAAGCGATCTGGCCGCGGTCTTCGCCAGCACCACCGAAGCCAGCCTGGCGACGCTGAAGCGCGCGATCGAGCAGGGCCATGCCGAATCATGCCGCAAGGAAGCCCATGCCCTGAAAGGCGCCGCAGCCAGCGTGATGGCCACGGCCATCCAGCAGGGTGCCGCCCGTATCGAAAGCAGCGTGCAAAGGGGCGATTTCGTTAGCGCCGCCGCCGAGCTGGCGGCGCTGGAAAACACCTTTCGCAGGCATGCCTGACCGCGCATTGACGCACGCGCTGCAGCGTGCGTAGGATGAGAGGGTCACAGCCCAGGAGACACGCCATGCTGCGCATCCTTTCATTCGTTCTCGCCTGGCTTTGCAGCCTGCCGGCGCTCGCTGCCGAGCCGCCTGCCGCTCCTGTCGATCGCGACCCGCAGGCCGCGCCAGCGCAAAGCTGGATCGGCGTCGAGCCCACGCCCTACGGCCCGATGCTGATCCAGCAGGCGTCACCCCCGCCCTACCGGGACTACCAGATGAATCGCATTTTGACGCCTGAGGAAAAGAAACACTGGCGGCAAACGATGATGCCCATGATGGCCAACATGGCGCAGATGGATCCGCGCGAAACGATGAATTATTTCACCGTCAAGTACAAGGCCAAGCCGGGCGTGTCGTTCGATGAAGTGGTCGAGTCGATGATGCTGCGCGCCAACCAGGTGAATCTGAAGCACGTCGGCAGCAATCTGATGTCCTGAATCCGTGTTGTCTTCAGCGCGTACCCGCTCCGCGAGCCCCAGCGTAT
>DAOMWT010000096.1:0-9853 GCA_035436705.1 Thiobacillus sp.
ATGAGACACTTTCCACACCTTAAAGTTCACGGATAATTCGTGCCGAGTCTATAAATCGCTGCCGATCACGCTCGCGGCGCCGCGGCCGCTCGCCGAGGCAATCAGCAGCGCGGGCGGCGTGCGCTTCGAGGCGCTCGACCCACACCTGATGCTGCGCGGCCTTCCCGGTGTGTTTTGCGCTGGCGAGATGCTCGACTGGGAGGCGCCCACCGGCGGCTACCTGCTGACGGCCTGCTTCGCCAGCGGGCGCGCGGCAGGCCAGGGTGCATTGCGGTACGCGGGTTCCGAAAGCGCATCGTCGGGATCGTAAGGGCGCCCCGGACCGACGATTGCGGCGGCAGGCCGTTCTACAATACGCCCGGCCGCGATAGCCTGCCCGATCATTTTTGAGATACGCAACCGATGCTTCGACTGACCGAACTCAAACTCCCGCTCGACCATCCGCCCGCGGCTTTGCGCGCGGCGATCCTGCAGCGGCTGGAACTGGCGGACAACGATCTTGTCGGCTTCAGCATCTTCAAGCGCAGCTACGACGCGCGCAAAAAGCACGCTCTGCTGATGGTCTATGCGGTCGACGTCGAGGTCAGAAACGAGGCGGCGCTGCTGAAAAAATTCCGCAACGACCGCCATCTCGCGCTGGCGCCGGACATGGATTACAGGTTCGTCGGCCATGCGCCGGAGAATCTGCGCGAGCGCCCGCTCGTCGTCGGCTTCGGCCCCTGCGGCATCTTCGCCGCGCTGGTGCTGGCGCAGATGGGTTTCAAACCCATTGTGCTGGAGCGCGGCAAGGCGGTGCGCGAACGCACCCAGGACACCTGGGGCCTGTGGCGCAAGCACGTGCTCAACCCCGAATCCAACGTGCAGTTCGGCGAGGGCGGGGCGGGCACCTTCTCCGACGGCAAGCTCTATAGCCAGATCAAGGATCCGCGCTTTCTCGGGCGCAAAGTGCTGACCGAGTTCGTCAAGGCGGGTGCGCCGGAGGAGATTCTGTACGTGTCGAAGCCGCATATCGGCACCTTCCGCCTGGTCGGCATGGTCGAGGCGATGCGCCACGAGATCGAGTCGCTGGGCGGCGAGATCCGCTTCCAGCAGCGCGTCAGCGACGTGCTGATCGAGGACGGGCCCGATGGCAAGAGGATCCGCGGGGTGACGCTGGCGAGTGGCGAAACGCTGCATGGCAATCATGTCATCCTTGCGCTCGGCCACAGCGCGCGCGACACCTTCGAGATGCTGCACGCGCGCGGCGTGTATATGGAAGCGAAACCATTTTCCGTCGGTTTCCGCATCGAGCATCCGCAGCAGCTGATCGACAAGGCCCGCCTCGGACCGAACGCGGGCAACCCGCTGATCGGCGCGGCCGACTACAAGCTGGTGCATCACGCCAAGAACGGCCGTGCGGTGTACAGCTTCTGCATGTGCCCGGGCGGCACGGTGGTGGCGGCCGCATCCGAGCCGGGGTGCGTCGTCACCAACGGCATGAGCCAGTATTCGCGCAACGAACGCAACGCCAACGCCGGCATCGTCGTCGGCATCACGCCCGCGGATTTTCCCAGTGGGCCGCTGGCCGGGATCGAACTGCAGCGGGAACTGGAAGCGCGCGCGTTCGAGCTCGGCGGCGGCAATTACGACGCGCCGGGCCAGCTGGTCGGCGATTTTCTTGAGGGCAAGCCGTCCACCCGGCTCGGCAGCGTCGAGCCCTCATACAAACCCGGCGTGCATCTCACCGACCTCGCCACGGCGCTGCCGGATTACGCCATCGAGGCGATCCGCGAGGCGTTGCCGGCGTTCGACCGGCAGATCAAGGGCTTCGCCATGAAAGACGCGGTGCTCACCGGCGTCGAGACGCGCACCTCGTCGCCGCTGCGCATCACCCGCGACGACGATTTGCAGAGTATCAATGTCAAAGGCCTGTATCCGGCGGGCGAGGGGGCAGGGTACGCGGGGGGGATCCTGTCCGCAGGCGTCGACGGCATCCAGGTCGCCGAGGCCGCCGCTCGGGAGATGCTGCGGGAGGCCGCCGCTAACGCGCGATCGGTGTAGGAGGCCCCCGGCCTGGCGGGCTCTGAATTCATCAAAATTTCATTTGCTTTCGTTTCCATATTTCAAATATCATTGAAATATGGAAACGAAAGCTATCGTCACCGCGCTTGCCGCCCTGGCCCAGGATTCCCGCCTGGCGGTCTTCCGTGCATTGGTCCAGGCCGGCCCGGGCGGTCTGGCCGCGGGCAAAGTCAGCGAACTCACCGACATTCCGCCATCCTCGCTGTCGTTCCACCTGAAGGAGCTGTCGCACGCCCACATGGTGAGCTCGCGGCAGGCGGGACGCTTCGTCATCTACACCGCCAACTTCGCCACCATGAACACGCTGCTCGGTTTTCTCACCGAAAACTGCTGCGGCGGCAATCCCTGCACGCCGGCGTGTCCGCCGGTCTGCGTGACCGAAAAGGAATCAACATGAAACGCCTGCATATCCACGTTGCGGTCGACGATCTGACCGCAAGCATCAAGTTCTATTCCGCCATGTTCGCTGCCGAACCCAGCGTGCTCAAGTCAGACTACGCGAAATGGATGCTCGACGATCCACGTGTCAACTTCGCGATTTCGGCGCGCGGCGCGCCGGCCGGTCTCAATCACCTGGGGGTGCAGGTGGAGAGCGCCGACGAACTCGCCGAGATGAACCGGCGCCTGCAGACGCTCGAAGCCGAGGTGGTCGAGGAGATGGGTACCGCCTGCTGTTACGCCAGGTCGGACAAGTACTGGACAACCGACCCTACAGGCATCGCCTGGGAAACCTATCACACGCTCGACAGCATACCGGTATTCGGTGGCCAGGCAGCCGGCGAGTGCTGCGTGCCCGAGCCGGCGGCCAGGGTCTCCGGCTGCATCCCGGTCAAGGGCAAACCGGCTACGGACGGCTGTTGCTGAATTTCGTTCTTTTACATCTGAGGAACTGTCGTGGCTGAAAAACCCTATACCGTGCTGGTGCTGTGCACCGGCAATTCCTGCCGCTCGCAGATGGCCGAAGTGCTGCTGAACCATGATCTCGCCGGCCAGGTGCGCGCGCTGTCCGCCGGCACCCGGCCGCAGCCGAAAGTGGCCGACGGCGCGATCGCGGCGCTGAAGGAGGCGGGTCTGAATACCGACGGCCTGCACCCGAAGGACATCGACGCCGTGATGAGCGAGGACATCGACCTGGTGGTGACGGTGTGCGACAACGCGAAGGAGGCCTGCCCGATCTTCCCGAAGCCGATCCCGGCGATCCACCTGCCGTTCCACGATCCGCACGGCGAGCCGCTGGAGAGCTTCCTCGCGGTGCGCGACGACATCCGCACCCGTCTGGTTGCGGCAGTGCGCGAGAAGTTCGGCCTGCAAGTGGCTGCGGCCTGAATCGACGGAGACGCCGCGATGGTCGAGTCACCTTTCAATGTGCTGTTCCTGTGCACCGGCAATTCGGCGCGCTCGATTCTGGCCGAGTCGCTGCTGAACGCTCTGGGCAAGGGGCGCTTCCGGGCGTTCAGTGCGGGCAGCCATCCCGGCGGGCGGGTCAACCCGTTTGCGCTGGAATTGCTGGAAAAGAACCATTTCCCCACCGGCGAACTGCGCAGCAAGTCGTGGGACGAATTCGCGCAGCCCGCTGCGCCGCAGCTCGATTTCGTCATCACCGTTTGCGACAACGCGGCAGGCGAGGTTTGCCCGGTGTGGCCGGGCCAGCCGATCACCGCGCACTGGGGCATTCCCGACCCGGCTGCCGCCGGGGATGGCGACGAGGCCAGGCGCCATGCCTTCGTCGATACCATGAACCGGTTGCAGCGCCGCATATCCATGTTCGTCAGCCTGCCGTTCCACACGCTCGACAGCATGCGGCTGCAACAGGCCGTGCGCGAGATCGGGAAGGCGACATGAGCGCACCAACCTTGATGGAGTCCGCCCGATGAGCGCACAGTGCGAAGCGACCGGAAAGCGCGCTGCCAACATGGCCGGGGCAGCCGCGCCGATGAGCGTGTTCGAGCGCTGGCTCACGTTGTGGGTGGCGCTGTGCATCGTCGCCGGGGTGCTGCTGGGCCAGATCTTTCCCGCGCCGTTCCAGGCGCTGGGGCGGATGGAGGTGGCGCAGGTCAACCTCCCGGTCGGCCTGCTGATCTGGGTGATGATCATCCCGATGCTGATGAAGATCGACTTCGGCGCCCTGCACCAGGTGAAGTCGCACTGGAAGGGCATCGGCGTCACCCTGTTCGTCAACTGGGCGGTGAAGCCGTTTTCCATGGCGCTATTGGCGTGGCTGTTCATCCGCCACCTGTTCGCGCCGTATCTGCCGGTGGAACAGCTCGACAGCTACGTCGCCGGCCTCATCCTGCTGGCCGCCGCGCCGTGCACCGCGATGGTGTTCGTATGGAGCCGGCTGACCGGCGGCGACCCGTATTTCACCCTGTCGCAGGTGGCGTTGAACGACGCCATCATGATCGTCGCCTTCGCGCCCGTCGTCGGCCTGCTGCTCGGGCTGTCGGCGATCGTGGTGCCGTGGGACACGCTGCTCGCCTCGGTGGTGCTGTACATCGTCATCCCGGTGATCCTGGCGCAGGCGTGGCGCACGCTGCTGCTGAAACGCGGCCAGGCGGCGTTCGATGCGGCGATGGCCCAACTCGGCCACGCCTCCATCCTCGCGCTGCTGGCGACGCTGGTGCTGCTGTTCGCCTTCCAGGGCGAGCAGATCATCGCGCAGCCGCTGATCATCGCGCTGTTGGCGGTGCCGATCCTGATCCAGGTGTTCTTCAATTCCGGCCTGGCCTACTGGCTCAATCGCAAAGTCGGCGAGAAGCACAGCGTGGCCTGCCCGTCGGCGCTGATCGGGGCGTCGAATTTCTTCGAACTGGCAGTGGCGGCGGCGATCGCGCTGTTCGGCTTCCAGTCGGGCGCGGCGCTTGCCACCGTGGTCGGCGTGCTGATCGAGGTGCCGGTGATGCTGCTGGTGGTGAAGATCGTCAACCGCAGCAAGGGCTGGTACGAGGCCGGTCTGGTTGCCGGTAAAGAAAAACGGCATGTTTGACGCCCTCGCCACCCTGCTGGTTTTCGATCTCGCCGGTTTCACGCCGGCTACCCCGCTGGGCGCGGCGCTGCATTTCTTCGTCATGGACGTGGCGAAGATCCTGGTGCTGCTCACCCTGGTGATCTACGCCATGGGCCTCTTGCGCGCGCTGCTCAAGCCCGAAAGAGTGCGCGAATTCATCCGCAACCGCGGCACCCTGCAAAGCCGCTTCATGGCGGTGGGGCTGGGCGCGGTGACGCCGTTCTGCTCGTGCTCGTCGATCCCGCTGTTCATCGGCTTCGTCGAGGCCGGCATCCCGCTCGGGGTGACGTTGTCATTTCTGATCGCCAGCCCGATGATCAACGAAGTCGCCATCGTGGTGCTGGCGTCGGTCATCGGCTGGAAATTCACCGTGCTGTATGTTGCCGCCGGGCTCAGCGTCGCCTTGATCGGCGGCTTCGTGCTGGAGCGTTTCAAGCCCGAGCGCTGGATCGAGGACTATGTGTGGAAAATCCGCATGGGTGAAACCGCAGCGATCGAAGAGGACACCTCACTGCGCGCCCGGCATGACTATGCGGTCGCCCAGGTGAAGGAAATCGTCGGCCGCATCTGGAAATTCATCCTGATCGGGGTGGGGGTCGGCGCTTTCATCCATGGCTACGTGCCGGCCGATTTCGTCGCGAAGATCGCCGGCGACGGCGGCGTGCTTTCGGTCGTCGGCGCAGTGCTGGTCGGCGTGCCGCTGTATTCCGATGCGGTGGGCATCATTCCCATCGCCGAGGTGCTGCTGCAAAAAGGCGTTCCCATCGGCACCGTGCTGGCGTTCATGATGGCGGTGACCGCGCTGTCGCTGCCGGAATTGATCATCCTGAAGAAAGTCGTGAAGGTGCCGTTGCTGGCGCTGTTCACGGCCTACCTCAGCATCGCGTTCATCATCGTGGGCTTGCTGTTCAATACCTTGAAAAGGGTTTTATGAGTAGCGATCTGCATCCCTCCATCGTCGCCCTGGTTTCGCTGGCGGCCAATATCGCGGCCAACCATCCCGGCCAGGGCCTGTGCCAGATCGAGCGCCTGAAGGGCTACGGCGTGCCGCGCGAGCAGATCGACACGGTGATCGAGATCGCGCGCCATATCCGCGACGAAACCGCGCAAAAGCTCGACGCCAAGTTCGATGCGGCCTACGCTCGCCATTTTTCGCAGGCGGCCGACCGGATCGCCGCCATTGCGGTGCGGAAAGCGGCGCCTGCTGCACCCCCACGCCTTCGGGTAAGTCCTGCTGCTGAAAGGAGACTCGCATGAGTACACACGAACACGACCAGATCCGCCAGCAGGTGCGTGACGCCTACGGCGCCGTCGCACGCGCCGAATCTACTGGCTGCTGCGCACCGAGCACGGGCTGCTGCGCGCCTTCCGACGAGGACGTCACCGAGCTGCTGTCGCGCGGTATCGGCTACAGCGCCGAGGAGACGGCGGCGGTGCCGGAAGGCGCCAACCTCGGGCTCGGCTGCGGCAACCCGCAGGCCATCGCGGCGCTTAAGCCGGGTGAAACCGTGCTTGACCTCGGCAGCGGCGCCGGCTTCGATGCCTTCCTCGCCGCGCGCCAGGTTGGCGCGAGCGGCGCCGTCATCGGCGTCGACATGACGCCCGACATGGTGTCCAAGGCCCGCGCCAACGCAGCCAGGGGCGGCTACGCCAACGTGGATTTCCGTCTCGGCGAGATCGAGCATCTGCCGGTCGCCGATGCCACCGTCGACGCCATCATTTCCAACTGCGTCATCAACCTGTCGCCTGACAAACGCCAGGTGTTCCACGACGCCTTCCGGGTGCTGAAACCGGGCGGCCGTCTCGCCATTTCCGACATCGTCGCCACGGCCCCGCTGCCTGATGAGCTGCAGCGGGAGGTCGCCCTCTACACAGCGTGCGTCGCCGGCGCGGCGAATGTCGATGAACTCACAGCGATACTCGCGGCGGCGGGCTTCGTCGACATCCGCATTGCCCCCAAGGACGCCAGCCGCGAGTTCATCCGTCACTGGGCGCCCGGCCGCGGGGTCGAGGATTTCATCGCCTCGGCCACCATCGAGGCGGTCAAGCCGGTAAACTGAAGGAGAACGCGAATGAAAGACATCAAAGTGCTCGGCAGCGGTTGCGCCAACTGCAAGACCACGCTGAAGCTGATCGAGGAAGTCGCCCAGGCCCGCGGCATGGCGGTCAAGCTGGAGAAGGTCGAGGACATGGCGGCCATTCTCGGCTACGGCGTCATGTCGACTCCTGGCGTGGTGATCGACGGCAAAGTGGTGCACGCCGGCGGCGTGCCTGATCGCAAGAAGATCGAAAGCTGGTTCTGACGATACAGCTGCCCGAATTGACAGGGCAGGGGAAGCCGGTGGGCGTGACGTCTGAAATCCCGAATCCCGCAGGATGTCTATTATGGATAATGTCTTGTTTGTAAATTTTCCGGGAACCCGCCATGCCCAGCCTTCGCCGCATCGTTGCCGCCACCGATTTTTCCGATTTTTCCGAACGGGTGGTACAGCGCGCCGCACAGCTGGCCAAACAGCATCAAGCCGAGCTGCATCTGCTGCACGTGGTGCGCCCACTCGACCTTTATCCTGGCCTGACACTGGCCCCGGACGAATTCAAGCATACCGACCAGGATTTGTTGCAGGCGGAGCAGACCCGGCTCGACGCCATGGCTGCCAGTCTGGTCAGCCAGTTGGGTATTCAAGCCCGCACTGCTACCCGTCTGGGCCGGGCTCATAGCGAAATCGCCGCCTACGTGCAGGAGGTGTCCGCCGATCTTTTGGTTGCCGGGGTGCGCGGTGAGAACACACTCATGGATCTGTTCCTGGGATCAACCGTGTCGCGTCTGCTGCGGGTGGACATCTGCCCGGTGCTCATCGTCAGAAACCCTGCGGACGGGCCCTACCGCCAGGTGCTGGCGGCGGTCGATTTCTCTCCGGTGTCGGCGGCGGTGGTTGCCCATGCGCTAATGCTTGCCGGCGGCGCACCGATGCACACGCTGCACGTGCTGGGCAGCGAGGTTGAGCAGCGCTTGCGCAAGGCGAAGTTGAACCAGGTGGACATCACGTGCTGGCTTACCAAGCTGCATGACGATGCCGAGAAACAGCTGGATGCCCTGCTGGCATCGATAGGGAAAAGTCCGGCAGTCATACGACTGATCCAGTCGGGTTTTCCCCCTGCTGCAATCTGCCAGTGCATCGAGGACAAGCAGGCCGACCTGGTCGTCCTCGGTCGCCATGGCTACGGCGGCGGCTTGCAGGACTGGCTGCTGGGCAGCGTGAGCAAGGATGTGGCCTTCGCTGCGACGTGCGACGTGCTGCTTATCAGCAAGAGCGGACAATAGGGTCTTGCCATGGCCATCTGGCCTGGGCATGCCAGGCCGCACAGCGTTCACCGCTCCTTTTGTCTGGCGCATGGACAAGGGCTGGCGGCAGGGAGCGGGACACAAACGAAAACGCCGCTCAAAGAGCGGCGTTTTTTACAACTGGTGCCGGCGAGAGGAGTCGAACCCCCGACCTTCGCATTACGAATGCGTCGCACCCTTCAGGTGCTCGCTTTTGCGCTGCTCCCCACCTAGCTGTATCAACTACTTACAGGGAAGCAGTCGGGATGATTGCTTCTACCTGCATTGGTAAAGTATAGCTCACTTGGCACAGAATTGACACGGAAACTTCTTGTAAGCTATTGAACTTATTGAGCTATCAAGAAATTGCACACCGGGGGCAAGGGGGGCATGGGGTGGCCTGTACATATATTGCATCTCACCTAAAAAATCGCTCACAGAAATTCCTGCGAAAAGGCACATAGGAGGCCCTAGGAAGCCCGCTACGGGGTTTAAACCGTTGGGGGTACACTTCCCTAGCTGTCAAAAGTTGCACTGATAAAAAAAGGGGGGGTAATGATTACAAGAACAGCGGTTTTCCTTGCAGCTTTAACACTTGCCAGCACTGCTCAAGCTGCCCTACATGATCGGGGTGGCGGCCTAATCTATGACGATGTTCTAAACATCACTTGGTTGCAGGATGCCAACTACGCCAAGACAAGCGGATATGACGCTGATGGATGGCTGAATTGGTATGAAGCCACTGTATGGAGTGCCAGTCTCAGCTACTTTGATACCGTTCGTAACGTCACTTGGGACGACTGGCGGCTGCCCGTCATGATTGATAGTGGGCCTACTGGCTGCAACTGGTCCTATGGTGGTACCGACTGTGGCTACAACGTCAACACCGCTGACAGTGAGTTGGCGCACCTATTCTTTGATGCACTGGGCAACAAGTCTTATTACGATACTGACGGCGTACCTACAATAGGTGACCACAATGCCCTAGGCTGGCTTCCAGTCAATCCTGGTCCCTTTAACAATCTGCAAGAACTTGGCGTTTATTGGTATGGGACAGAGTACTACCCGAATCCGTACCCGGAACCACTAGACGTGTGGCTCTTCTCCATGCGTGATGGTTATCAGGGTTTCAACTCTAAAGGGCACCAACGCCGCTACGCTTGGGCGGTCCGTGATGGTGATGTAGCTGCCATCCCCGAACCTGAAACCTACGGAATGTTCCTAGCTGGCCTTGGGTTGCTAGCATTCAAACTACGGAAAAGATAATCCGTTAGTAATGGAGGAGGGGGTATACCTGCTTACTTAATAGAAGGATGTATACAGAATATTTCGTAGAAGGCTTCATCCATCACTTGCCTTAAAGTGTCTTGGTGTTGCTTGTTCACTATGAAGCTGTCATGAACAGGTAGACTGAATCGCCCCGGGTTCCGTGGAGGCCATTTGGTTTAAGTGCAGGCCGTTGACTC
>DAOMWT010000097.1:0-9844 GCA_035436705.1 Thiobacillus sp.
CATACACGCCCGGCGCCCCCGCCAGCCGCGCGGCGGCCACGCCCTGCGCCGCCAGCAGGTCGATCACCGCCTGCTCCAGGCGCGCCACCAGTTCGCGGATGCCGTAGCCGCGCCGCCGCAGGTCGACCAGCACGTAGGCCACCACCTGTCCCGGCCCGTGATAGGTGATCTGCCCGCCGCGGTCGATCGGGACGACGGGAATCCGGGTGGCGGCGATCAGGTGTTCCGGCTTGCCGGCCTGCCCCTGGGTATAGACCGGCGGATGCTCCAGCAGCCATATCTCGTCCGGTGTATCGGCTGTGCGCCGCGCGGTGAAATCCTGCATCGCCCGCCAGGTCGGCACGTATTCGACCCGCCCGAGGCTGCGCACGACTGCCATGCCTTCCTGATCCCTGGCGCTCACAACGCCATCTTCACCCACGGATGCGCGGTGATCTCGCGATACAGCGCATCGAGCTGCGCCTTCGAGGTGGCGCGCACCACGCAGGTCACGGACAGATAATTGCCGCTGCTGGAGACGCGCATCTCGACGGTTTCGGCCTTGAAATCGGGCGCATGGCGCAACACCAGTTCGACCATGGCCTGCGCGAAGTCGTCGCGCCGCTGGCCCATGATCTTGATCGGGAAGTCGGTGGGGAATTGCAGCAGCGTGTCTTCTTCGCTCATGCGCGCATCACCTGTTGCTTGAAGGTCTGATACAACGCGTCCATCTGCTGCGCCATGGGCCCCGGCACGCCGGCGCCGACCGGGGCGCCATCCAGCTTCACGATGGCCATGATTTCCTTGGTCGACGAGGTCATCCACAGTTCGTCGGCGGCGCGCACCTCGGCCTCGCCGATCGCCCGCACTTCATGCGGAATGCCGTGTGCCGCCGCCAGTTCCAGCACCACGTCGTAGGTGATGCCGGTCAGCATGAGATTCGATGGCGGCGGCGCCAGCAGCATGCCGCTCTTCACCGCGAAGATGTTGCTCGCCGCCCCTTCGGTCAAAAACCCGTCGCGCAGCATCACGGTCTCGGCGCAATCGGCGTCGACCGCCTGCTGGCGCAGCAGGATATTGGCCAGCAGCGAAATCGCCTTGATGTTGCAGCGCAGCCAGCGGTTGTCGACAGCGGTGACCGCGCACACCCCGGCGGCTTTTTGCTCGGGGGTGGCCGTCAGCAGCGGCTGCGCGAACATGAACACCGTCGGCGGCACGCCCTTGGGGAAAGCGTGGTCGCGCGGCGCAACGCCGCGGGTGACCTGGATGTAGATCGACTGGTCGGCGAAATCCTGCAGTTCAATCAAGCGCAGGATCAGGTCGCGCCACACAGCGATCCCGTGCGGATTGGCCAGGCGTATGCCGTCGAGGCTGCCCTGCATGCGGCGCAGGTGATCGTCGAGCCGGAACGGCTTGTTCGAATACACCGGCACCAGCTCGTACACGCCGTCGCCGAAGACGAAGCCGCGGTCGAGTACCGGGATCTTCGCTTCGGCAAGCGGCAGGAACTCGCCGTTCAGGTAGGCGTTCATTGCGCGAACAGCAGCCGGATCGAATCCCAGGCGCGGCCGAAGATGCCGGCCACGCCGACATCCTGCAGGGCGGCCAGCGGGTAATCGCCGAGCGGCTGGCCATCGAGCGTCAGAAGCAGGGTGCCGAGGCGCTGGCCCTTGCGCACCGGCGCCACGACCGGCTGCTGGGTGGTGACCTGGGCCTTGACGCGGGCGCCGCCGCCCTTGGGTACCAGCACATGGAAATCCTGTGCAAACCCCATGCCCACCGAAGGACGCACGCCGCGGTAGAGCTTCGACACCTTGACCGGCTGCTGCGCGCGGAAGAGCAGCACGCTGTCGAAACTTTCAAAGCCGTAGTTGAGCAGCTTCAGGGCGTCCTGCGTGCGCTGCGCGTCCGATCGCGTGCCCAGTGCCACCGCGATGCGGCGCTGGTCGCCGCGCTGCGCCGACGCCGCCATGCAATAGCCGGCCTGCGGCGTACGTCCGGCTTTCAGGCCGTTTACCGTGCTGTCGCGCCACAACAGGCGATTGCCGTTGTAATAGGTGATGCCCTTGAAGGCAAACTCCTTCTGGGCGAACAGCGCCAGCCGATCCGGGAAATCGCGCGCCAGCGCCCGGCTCAGCACGGCAAGGTCGCGCGCGCTCGACTCGTGCCCCGGCTCGCTCAGTCCGGTGGCGTTCAGGAAACGGCTTTTGCTCATGCCGAGCCGCCTGGCCTCGCGGTTCATGCGTTCGACAAACGCCGCCTCGCTGCCGTCGGTCGCCGTCACCAGCGTCAGCGTGGCGTCGCTGGCCGACTGCACCAGCATCGCCTGCAGCAGGGTGTCGACGCGCACCTGCTCGCCCGCCACGAGGAACACGCGCGCGCCGTCGGCCTGGACGGCGGCTTCCGGCACGGCGACCGTCTCGCCCAGGCCGAGCTTGTTTTTGCGGATATCGCCCAGCAGCACATAGGCCGTCATCAACTGGGTCAGCGACGCCGGCGCCAGCGGCAGGTCGGCCTGATGCGCTGCCAGTTCGCGCCCGCTGGCCTGGTCGATCACCACCCAGGCGCGCGCCGATACGCCGGCAGGGGCGGCCCATAACGGAGCGGAGAGCAGCAATGCCAGCACCAGCCCGATCAATTTCATGCGCAGTCCCATTGTCAATCGCGTCTGACCAGGACTGCATTCAGGTCAAGACGTTCCCGCATCCGCGCACGATCCGCATGTGCCGCGTCGTCGCTGGGATAGGGGCCGACCTGTACGCGGTGCAGCGAATCGTTGAGCACCACGCGGGTGCGGCCGGCATCGAGTTCCAGTGCCCGCGCCAGGCGTTCGCGCAATTGCTGCGCGTTATCCGGGCGCGAAAACGCGCCCACCTGCAGGTAGACGCCGTCGAGCTGCGCTTCGCCGCGGGTATCGAAAGCGGCGGGGGCGAGGCTTTCCACTCGCACGCGCGTGCTGCCGCCCCCCAGATACCCCAGCTTGTAGGCGGCGGTATACGACAGGTCGATGACGCGCTTGCTGTGGAACGGCCCGCGGTCGTTGATGCGCACCACCACCGATTTGCCGGTGCCGAGCGCGGTGACCCGCGCATAGCTGGGAATCGGCAGCGTGGGATGCGCCGCGGTCATGGCGTACATGTCGTACGGCTCGCCCGACGCGGTCTTCCTGCCGTGAAAGCGGCGGCCGTACCACGAGGCCAGGCCTTCTTCACGATGGGCACGGCGCTCGGTCTGCGGGGTATAGGCGTTGCCCAGCACGACGTAGGGACGGTTGGCAAAGCGATGCAGCGGCTCGTCGCGCGGCTCCGCGTCGGGCACCGCATCCAGATTCGCCGGCGGATTGGCCTCCGGGCCGTCGTCGAGGTAATAGCCGCCCTTCTTTGCCGTCGCGGCGGGAGACGGCTTCTTGGCGGGAACCGACGGGCTGCTGCCGCAACCGCCCAGCGCCAGGGCGGCGGCGGCCAGTCCCAGAATCAGAATCGTTTTCATGGCGGTATTTTATCGCGTCACGTTTTATTCAGCTGGCGGTGCGTCGCCACGCTCATCAGGATGCCCATCCCCAGCAGCAGCGTAATGAGCGCCGTCCCGCCATAGCTCATCAAGGGCAGCGGCACGCCGACCACCGGCAGGATGCCCGACACCATGCCCATGTTGACGAACACGTAGGTGAACAGATTGAGGCTCAGCGTGGCCGCCATCAGGCGCCCGAACTGGGTCGGCGCGCGCGCAGCGATGGTCAGGCCGCGCGCGACGATGGCCAGATACAGCGCGACCAGCAGAATCGCACCGATGTAGCCGAACTCCTCGCCGAACACGGCGAAAATGAAATCGGTGGTGCGCTCGGGAATGAAGTCGAGCTGGTTTTGCGTGCCTTGCGTCCAGCCCTTGCCGAACAACCCGCCCGAGCCGATCGCGATGGTGGACTGGATGATGTGATAGCCGTCGCCGAGCGGGTCCGACGTGGGATCGAGCAGGGTCAGCACGCGCCGCTGCTGGTAGTCGTGCAGCAGCCCCCACACCACCGGCAGGCTTGCCGCCCCGAGTGCGGCGCCGCCGAACATGATCTTCCACGGCAAACCGGCGAAGAACAGCAGGTAAAAGCCCGAAGCGCCGAGCATCAGCGCCGTGCCCAGGTCGGGCTGGCGCAGCACCAGCAGGAACGGCACCAGCAGCAGGGCGCCGCCGGCCAGGAAATGCTTGGCGCGCAGCACCGCCTCGTTGCGCTGGAAATACCAGGCCAGCATCAGCGGCAGCGCCAGCTTCAGCAATTCCGACGGCTGGAAGGCCATCACGCCCAGATTCAGCCAGCGCCGCGAACCGTTGCGGATCTCGCCGAACAGCGCCACCCCGATCAGCAGCACCACCCCGGCCGCATACAGGGGCGGGCCGACCTTGGACAGCAGATGCGGCGGCACGTTGGCCATCACCACCATCACCGACAGCGCCAGCCCGATGTTGACGAGATGGCCGCTGATGCGCGCCGGGCTCTGGCCCGAAGCGCTCGCCACCACCGCCAGGCTGATGCCCAGCAGTAGCAGCACCAGGGCCAGCAGGATGCCGTCGAGATGGCTCAGCCGGCGCACGATCCAGTGTCTACTCTGCGGCATTGTCCGCCCCCCGCTTCATGTTGCCGGGACGTTTCCCGGTCAGGTAATAATCGAACACCGCGCGGGCGACCGGCGCCGCGACCGAACTGCCATGGCCGCCGTTTTCCACCATCACTGCGATCGCTATGGCGGGATTTTCGGCCGGCGCATACGCAATGAACAGCGCATGGTCGCGATGCTGCCGCGCCAGGCGGCCTTCATCGTAACGTGCGCCCTGCTTGATGCCGACCACCTGCGCCGTGCCGGTCTTGCCGGCTATCGTGTACGGTGCGCCGGTCGCGGCTACCGCCGCCGTGCCGCCCGGACGCATCACGTCCATCATGCCTGCGCGCACCACCTCGAGATTTGCCGGGTCGATCGCCACCTGCCGATGCACCACGGCCGGCTGCGGCTGCCAGACATGGCTGAGCGGGTCGCGCACCGCCTGCACCAGACGCGGCTCGATCCGTTTGCCGCCATTGGCGAGCATGGCTGTCGCCGTCGCCAACTGCAGCGGGGTGGTCAGGTGGTAGCCCTGACCGATGCCCGCAATCACCGTCTCGCCGGGATACCAGGCCTGCTTGAAGCGGCGCCGTTTCCAGTCGCGCGAAGGCAGCAGGCCCGACGACTCGCCTTCCAGGTCGATACCGCTTTTCTCGCCGAGGCCGAACTGCGCCAGGTAGTCGTGCATGCGGTCGATCCCCATGTCCACCGCCAGTTTGTAATAGTAGATGTCGCACGACTGGGTGATGGAGCGCCGCAGATCGACAACACCGTGGCCGCCGCGCTTCCAGTCGCGGAACTGATGGCTGCTGTTGGGCAGCGTGAAATAGCCCGGATCGACGATGCTGTCCGCGGGTTTGCGCAAGCCCAGTTCCAGCCCGGCCAGCGCCATCAGCGGCTTGATGGTCGAGCCCGGCGGGTAGATGCCGCGCAATACGCGGTTCACCATCGGCCGCTCCGGCGATTCGTTGAGCGACTTCCAGGTTTCCGGGTCGATGCCGTCGACAAACAGGTTGGGGTCGAATCCCGGCTTGGAGACCAGCGCCAGCACGCCGCCGGTATTGGGATCGAGCGCCACCAGTCCGCCCAGATAATCGCCGAACGCGTGTTCGGCCACCGCCTGCAGCTCCGCATCGAGATACAGCCGCAAATCCTTGCCCGGCACCGGCGGAATCCGCGACAGCATGCGCACTGCGCGGCCGCTGGCATCGGTTTCCATCTGGTCGAAGCCGGTGCGGCCGTGCAGCAGGGTTTCGTAACTCTGTTCCAGGCCGGTCTTGCCGATGTGGACGCTGCCCCTGTAATTCTGTTCGCGCCCACCCGCGCGCAGGCGTTTCAGATCGCTGTCGTTGATGCGGCCGATAAACCCCACCACGTGTGCCATGCCGGGCCCGGCCTGGTAATTGCGGAACAGCCTCGCCTTCACTTCCACCCCCGGCAGGCGATAGCGGTTGGCCGCCAGGACCGCCACCTCCTCGTCGCTCAGCTTGCTTTTCAGCGGCACGGTCTCGAACTCGTGCGACTCGGCCAGCAGGCGCCGGAAACGCCGCAATTGCCCCGGCGTAATCTCGATCAACTGGCCGACCATGGCCAGTGTGGCCTCCAGATCATGGGTTTGCGCGCGCGCCAGCTCCAGCGTGTAAGCCGAATAGTTTTCCGCCAGGATACGATCGTTGCGGTCCAGGATCAGGCCGCGGTTGGGCGCGGCCGGCACCAGCGAAATACGGTTGCTTTCGGCGCGCTGGATATAGTAATCGTGCTGCATGACCTGCAGATAAAACGCACGCACCAGCAGCGCGGTCGCCAGCAGCGCGACGAACGCCGCGCCAACTTTCAGCCGTCCGTGAAAGCGGGCCAGTTCGCGGTCCAGATTCTTGATCTGCGGCGCTAGCAGCATGTCCGGCTTTCCTCGCCGCCCCGTAGCGGTCCAATGCGCCCGGCGAAACAAGGCCGGCGGATTTCCACTCGGCTCATGCCTGGTCCCGCAGGCCCTTGCCGTGCCACAGACGCACAAACCCGGCGATCAGATACCACAGCAGGGTGCTGCTCAGCACCGGCAGCAGGATCACCAGCCCGGTCGGCGGATTGACCGCCAGCCAGCCAACCAGCAGTACCGCCAGCTGTACCGTCAGCAGGATGGGGAACAGCTGCGCCGCCTGCCGGAACGGATCGAACTGCAGCAACCGCAGGCGCAGGAACAGCACCAGGTACACGCCGATCACATAGGCGATGGCGTGCTGGCCGAACACCGCGCCATCCTGGAAATCGGCCAGCAGGCCAAGAAAAAATGCCGTTCCAAAACCGATGCGGGCGGGCTGATGCAAGGCCCAGAACAGTACGCCGACCAGCACGAAATCCGGCCGCAAGGCCAGCGCCCAACCCGACCACGGCAGCTGCTCCAGCAGCACCGCCAGGGCCAGGCTGCCGAGAATGCGCCGCCAGTTGCCAACAGTCTGGGGGGCGTTCATGGTTGGGTCACCTGCGGTTCGGCGACGAGTATCAGCACCGCCCGGGAACGGTCGAGGCCCGCCAGCGGCAGGCATTCCACCCGCAGATAGGGGCTGGATTGCGAGCGGGAAACCCGGCTCACGCGCGCCACCGGGATGCCGGCCGGGTACACCCGGTCAATGCCCGATGTCAGCAGACGGTCGCCAGGCTGGATGTCGGTCTGGGTGGGCATGTAGCGCAGCTCCATCTGGCCGTGCCCGCTGCCGGCGGCCAGCCCGCGCTGGCCGGTGCGCTCGACGAACACGGGCGTCAGCTGGTCCGGATTGCTCACCAGCGTGACTTCGCTTGCGCCGGGAAAGACCCGGCTCAGCTGCCCCACCAGCCCGATGGCGTCGACCACCGGCAGCCCGCTGCGCAGCCCCGCGCCAGCACCGAGGTCCAGCGTGATGCGCTGGGAGAACCAGTCGTGCCCCTGATACAGCATGGCGGCCCGCGCCAACTGCTGCCCGGGGCGGGTTTGCAGTTGCATCAGGGCGCGCAATTCGGCGTTTTCGCGCGCCAGGTCCCGCGCCGTATTCACGCCGACGATCAACCGCGCCCGTTCGGCCAGCAGCGTATCGCGCTCTTTTTGCAGGAGACGGTGGCGGGTAAAAAATCCGCCGAGTTCGGTGGCGACCACAGCGGGAGCGCGCATGGCTTCGCGCACCGGCTGCAGCAAAAGCGAAAACCCGCTGCGCACGCCTTCGAGCGCGTGATAGCGGGTATCGAGCACCACGCAGCTCACGCCGACCAGCAACCAGATCAACAGGCGTGCCGTCGGCCCCAGCCGGCGGGCGAACATGAGCTGTCCCGGCGTCGCCATCGCTTACTTTCCGGGATGCCGCACAGCCACGCTCACTCGTTGGTGAACACCGATGCCAGCTTGTCCATCTCTTCCAGCGCACGGCCGGAACCGCGCACCACGCAGGTCAGCGGATCGTCGGCGACGATCACCGGCAGGCCGGTTTCTTCCATCAGCAGGCGGTCGAGGTCGCGCAGCAGCGCACCGCCGCCGGTCAGCACCATGCCGCGTTCGGCGATATCGGCGCCCAGTTCCGGCGGGGTCTGTTCCAGCGCCTGCTTGACCGCGCTGACGATGGCATTGAGCGGCTCGGTCAACGCCTCGAGGATTTCATTCGACGACACATTGAAGCTGCGCGGCACGCCTTCGGCCAGGCTGCGGCCCTTGACTTCCATTTCCAGCACTTCGGCGCCGGGAAAGGCCGAGCCCATTTTTTTCTTGATCAGTTCGGCTGTGGCCTCGCCGATCAGCATGCCGTAGTTGCGGCGGATATAGCTGATGATGGCTTCGTCCATGCGGTCGCCGCCGACCCGCACCGAATTGGCATAGACCACGCCGCCGAGCGAAATCACGCCGACCTCGGTGGTGCCGCCGCCGATGTCGACCACCATCGATCCGGTGGCATCGGCCACCGGCATGCCGGCGCCGATCGCCGCCGCCATCGGCTCCTCGATCAAATAGACCTGCCGCGCGCCGGCGCCGATCGCCGATTCGCGGATCGCACGGCGCTCCACCTGGGTCGAGCCGCACGGCACGCAGATGATGATGCGCGGGCTGGGGCGCAGCATGCGGGTATCGTGCACCTTCTTGATGAAGTACTTGAGCATCTGCTCGGTGACGGTGAAGTCGGCGATCACGCCATCCTTCATCGGCCGGATCGCCTGCAGGTTGCCCGGCGTGCGGCCCAGCATCTGCTTGGCTTCCGCGCCCACCGCCTGCACGGTCTTCTTGCCGCTGCCCGACGCATCGGTGCGAATCGACACCACCGAGGGCTCGTCCAGCACGATGCCGCGGTCACGCACGTAAATCAGCGTGTTGGCGGTACCGAGGTCGATCGCCAGATCGGTTGAAAAGTAGCTGGTCAGGAACTTGAACATAGTGGCGGCTGCGCCCGCACAAACGGGCGAAAGGGCAGAAAAAACAAGGGGCCTATGATACCCTAACGGGCTTCGTTCCCGTAAGTCATCAGGTGCTTCCACCATGTCCCTCACCCCGGACGACGTCAAGCGCATCGCCCGCCTTGCGCGCATAGAAATCGACGATGCGCAGGCACAGGCCACCCAGGCCCGGCTCAACAGCATTTTCGACCTCATCGCCAGCATGCAGGCGGTGAACACCGATGGCATCGCCCCGATGGCCCATGCGCAGGAGGTCACGCAGCGCCTGCGCGACGACGCCGTCACCGAGACCGACCGCCACGCCGCCTTCCAGGCCGTGGCCCCCGCGGTCGAAAACGGCCTCTACCTCGTGCCCAAAGTCATCGAGTAAGTTAAGCCATGTCCGACACGTCCCTTTCCGCGCTTGCCGCGCAACTTGCCGGCAAGCAGATTTCCAGCCGCGAACTCGTCCGGATCTATCTCGACCGCATCGCCGCGCTGAACCCGGCGATCAATGCCTTCATCACGGTCGACCCCGAGAAGACCCTGCTTGAAGCCGCCGCCGCCGATGCGCTGATCGCCGCCGGCCAGGCGGGGCCGCTCACCGGCGTGCCGATCGCCCACAAGGACATCTTCTGCACCGACGGCTGGCTCACCACCTGCGGCTCGAAAATGCTGTCCAACTTCGTCGCGCCCTACGACGCGCACGTGATCCAGCGCTTCAAGGCCGCCGGCATGCCGAGCCTGGGCAAGACCAACATGGACGAATTCGCCATGGGATCAAGCAACGAGACGTCGTTCTACGGCGCGGTGAAAAACCCGTGGAACCTGGCGTACGTGCCGGGCGGCTCGTCGGGCGGCGCCGCCGCCTGCGTCGCCGCGCGCATGGC
>DAOMWT010000098.1:0-9582 GCA_035436705.1 Thiobacillus sp.
GACGGCCTGGACGATCTGCGCCGGCTGACCGCAACCGCCGGTGCCCACCTCAAGCCCGGCGGCGCGCTGCTGCTGGAGCACGGCTACAATCAGGCGGACGCCGTCCAGGCCTTGCTGCAGGCCAGCGGCTTCCAGCGTCCCCGGAGCTGGACGGACCTGTCCGGGATTCGCCGCGTCAGCGGCGGCCATCTGTCGGAATAATTTACACGCCCGTGCCGTCCGGCAACGCGCGACATGGCGGCGGCCTGCATGTGGTGGGCGTTTCAGGCTGGCCGATGTAATATTGGTGCGATTCTTGCTGTAATTAGCGGGACGAATCCAAACAATGATCGAGGCTTGCCATGTCTGACCGCACACCCGAAACCCACGACACGCTGCCCGAGGCGCCCCAGAACGACGCGATCGATCAGTCCCGCCGCAGACTCACCGGTGCCGCGCTGGGCGTGTCGGCGGTGTTCACGCTGGCCAGCCGCCCGGTATGGGCCAGCCAGTGCAGCATCTCGGGCATGGCTTCCGGCAACCTGTCCGCGCCCAAGGGACCGGCCTGCGCCGGTTGCACCCCGGGTTACTGGAGCAAATGCCAACATCTGGATTCCTGGGCCGCGACCGGCTACAGCCCGAACGATTCGTTCAATACGGTTTTCGGGGTCACGCAATACATCAACCCGAAAAACAACCAGCCTTACACCCTGCTCCAGGTGCTGGGCCTGCAGGGCAGCGGCAACTGCACGCCGGATACGGTGCAGCCGAATTGCAACGCCAAACCTAATGGGTCCGCCATCGGCAACATGGGCTGCGATCCCGTTTCCGTCAACCTCGGCTTCCATGCGGTCGCCGCCTTGCTCAATTCCGCGCATCCGGACGTCAACTTCGGCTACACCCCGGGCGAGTTGACCGAACTCTTCCGCAACAACCTGCATCGCGCCGCCGAACTCAAGGATTCGCTCGCCATGCTGAATGAGCGCGGCTGTCCGCTGAACTGATGCAATGGCGCCCACTACGCCTCTCGCGCCGCGTCTGCTGAAAAGCTGGGGAGACGAAGCGGTCGTCTACGATACGGCGTCGGGCGACACCCATTACCTGAAACCCATGACGCTGGCGTTGTATCAGCTCTGCCACGATCATCCCGGTTATACCTCGGTCGGCCTCGCCACCGCATTGGCGGCACGCCTCGGCATGGCGAACACACCGCAATTCCATGAATTGATTGAAGACACCCTCGCCAGCCTGCGCGCAATTGGGCTGCTGGAACCCGCATGAAACTGCTGCAACTGCCCCCCGCCGAGTTGCGCAGCCAGCTGGCCGGAACCGGCGTATGGCTGCGCACCGGGCCATTTTCGCTCAAGGTGCAGTCGCGCATCCCGCACGTGGTCGAAGGCTTGGCCGAACTCTACGGCCAGTTCGAGGTGCGCAGCGCGCACGAGGCCTTTGCCGATTTTCATGTGTCGGTCAATCCGCCCGCCAGTCTGCGCCGCTGGCTGCGCCCCCAGGTCGCTTTTTCATTCGACGGCATGCGCCCTTTCAAGCCGCTGCCGCGCGACCAGGCTTTTCCGATGCTGGAATGGGGCCTCAACTGGTGCGTGTCGACGCAGGCGCACCACTTCCTCATCATCCACGCCGCCGTCGTCGAAAAAAATGGCCTGGCGGCGATCCTGCCCGCCCCGCCCGGCTCCGGAAAAAGCACGCTAACCGCCGGCCTGGTGCTGTCGGGCTGGCGCCTGCTGTCCGACGAACTCACCCTGATCAACCGCAAAACCGGCCTGATTCAGCCGCTGCCGCGCCCGGTCAGCCTGAAAAACCAGTCGATCGAAGTCATTCGCCAGTTCGATCCCGAAGCCTACATCAACCGTGCCTCGCACGACACCATCAAAGGCACGGTGGCGCACATGCGGCCGCCGCGCGACAGCGTGTTGCGCCAGCACGAAGCGGCACGCCCCGGCTGGGTGATTTTCCCCAAGTGGCAGGCCGGTGCGCCCGCCACCCTCAGCCCGCGCTCGCAAGCACAGACTTTCATGTTCCTGGCACAAAACGCATTCAACTACAGTCATTTAGGCGCCGACGGCTTCCGTGTCGGCACCGCCTTGATCGACCAGACGGCGTGCTACGATTTCCGCTACGGACAATTGCGCGAGGCCGTCGCCGCATTCGACCGCCTGGCCGAGCGCCGCATTTCCTGAACCGCATGAAATCCACCTCCCGCGATCTGCTCGCCTGTACCCTGCGCTCGCCCGATGCCATCAGCCGTTTTTCCAGCAGCGAATGGGACATCCTGGTGCGGCAGGCCCGAGCGGCAGGGCTGCTGGCTCGTCTGGCACACCGCTTTCATCAGCACGGTCTGACCGCCACGATACCGGACGTGGCACGCTGGCATTTCGACGCCGCCAAAACGCTGGCCGACAAGCAACGAATAGCGGTGTGCTGGGAGCTGCAACAGATCCGCGCCGCGCTGGCCGACCTCGACGGCCCGCTGATCGTGCTCAAGGGGGCGGCCTACGTCGCCGCCGGCCTGCCCGCCGCCGAGGGGCGGCTGTTCAACGACATCGACATTCTGGTGCCGCGCGAATATCTGCCGCAGGCCGAGTCCTCGCTCATGCTGGCTGGCTGGCACGCCACCGGACTGTCGGAATACGACAAGCGCTATTACCGCCGTTGGATGCACGAGATCCCACCGATGCAGCATATCCAGCGCGATACCGTGATCGACGTGCACCACGCGATCCTGCCCGACACCGCGCGCTATCATCCCGACTCTGCCAAGCTGCGCAACCGCGCCGTCGCTGTGGAAGGCCTGCCCGGCATCTACGTACTGGCCGCGGAAGACCGCATCCTGCACTCCGCCACCCATCTGTTCCACGACGGCGAGCTGCCGCACGGCCTGCGCGACCTGACCGACCTCGACCTGCTGCTGCGCGACGCCGCCATGGATCGCGAATTCTGGCCGCGCCTGGCCGCACGCGCCGGCGAGCTGCAATTGAGCCGCCCCTTGTTCTACGCGCTGCGTTATCTGCGCTATTTTCTCGACACCCCCATCCCCGCCGGCATACTGGCCACGCTGGATGCCGCCGCACCCAATCGCGCTGCGCTCGCCCTGATGGACGGCATTTTCAAGCGTGCGCTGGCGCCCGCACACGCCAGCTGTGCCGATGCTTTCACGCCGGCCGCGCGCCTGGCCACCTTCATCCGCGCCCACTGGCTGCGCATGCCTCCGCGGCTGCTGATTCCGCACCTGCTGCACAAGGCCTTTGTCAGCCCCTACCCGCGCGCCCCCAAACCGGCTTGACGCCGATTTCGCCGCGCGTATAATTCCCGAGCATTCCAGTCAAGTATTATTCAGGAGCCTGCCATGACCCCCCTCGATCGCATTCGTGACCAAGTCACCAACAATACCGTCGTGCTGTACATGAAAGGCACGCCCCAGTTTCCGCAATGCGGTTTTTCGTCGCGCGCGGCGCAAGTGCTGCAGGCCTGCGGCCTGAAGGATTTTCTGGCGGTGAACGTGCTGGCCGATCCGGAAATTTTCGAAAACCTGAAGTACTACGCCAACTGGCCGACCTTCCCGCAGCTCTACGTCAAGGGCGAACTGATCGGCGGCTCCGACATCATGATCGAGATGTACCAGAAGGGCGAGATCCAGAAGTTGCTGGAAGAAGCGCAGGCGGCCTGACGCGCCACATGAAAAAGCCGGCTGCGTGCCGGCTTTTTTGTTGCTTCAAGCGTCCGGCGAATTACCCGGCCTCCTCTGCCCCCGGCCCGTCGTCCATCCCCAGTTCGTGGATCTTCCGCGTCAGGGTATTGCGCCCCCAGCCGAGCAGGTGCGCGGCTTCGATGCGGCGCCCGCCGGTATGGCGCAACGCCACTTCGATCAGCGTTTTCTCGTAAGCCTGGGTGAGTTCATCGAGAATCGCCGCTTCACCGCGCGCCAGTCGCGCGCCCGCCTCGGTGGCCAGTCCCTGCAGCCAGTCGCTGCCGGTCTGCGCGACCATGCCCTGCATCAGATCGGCCGGCAGATCGCCCGCTTCGACCACCTGGCCGGGCGCCATCACGGTCAGGTAATGGCTGACGTTTTCAAGCTGGCGCACGTTGCCGCTCCACGGCAGATTGACCAGGGTCTTGAGCGCGGCTTCCGACACCCCCTTGACCTCCACGCCGAGTTCGCGCGCGCTCTTCTGCATGAAATGCCGCACCAGCAGCGGGATGTCCTCGCGCCGTTCGCGCAGCGGCGGCAGGCGCAGCCGGATCACGTTGAGACGATGGAACAGGTCCTCGCGGAACAGGCCTTCGCGCACCCGCACTTCCAGATCCTGATGGGTGGCGGCGATGACCCGCACATTGACCTTGATCGGGGAATGCCCGCCGACCCGGTAGAACTGTCCGTCTGACAGCACACGCAGCAGGCGGGTCTGCAGTTCGGCCGGCATATCGCCGATCTCGTCCAGAAACAGCGTGCCGCCGTCGGCCTGTTCGAAACGTCCTCGACGTTGTGCCGCCGCGCCGGTGAAGGCGCCGCGCTCATGGCCGAACAGTTCGGATTCCAGCAAATCTCGGGGAATGGCGGCAGTATTCAAGGCGATGAACGGCCCGCTGGCACGCAGGCTGTGACGGTGCAAGGCGCGCGCCACCAGTTCCTTGCCGCTGCCGGATTCGCCGGTGATCAGCACGGTGGCATGTGACTGCGCCAGCCGCCCGATGGCGCGGAACACCTCCTGCATGGCGGGAGCCTGGCCGAGGATTTCCGGCACCGGCGCATCGCTGCTGGCGGGCACGTCGCGGCTGGCGTTTTCCGCCAGCGCGCGGCGCACCAGGTCGAGCGCCTGATCGACATCGAAGGGCTTCGGCAGGTATTCGAACGCGCCGCCCTGGAATGCCGCCACCGCACTGTCGAGGTCGGAATACGCGGTCATGACGATGACCGGCACCTTGGGCAGCCGCTCCCGTAGCGCCTGCAGCAATTCAAGGCCGGATAGCCCCGGCATGCGGATATCCGACAATACCGCGCCGGGCTGGCTGCGTTCCAACTCGCGCAGCGCATCGCTGGCCGAACTGAAGGTCATGCACGGAATGTCCTCGCGCAGCAGGGCTTTTTCCAGCACCCAGCGGATGGAGCGGTCGTCGTCGATGATCCAGACACAGCTTGGTTTTGGCATGATATTCAGGCGGGCAAGGGTAGAAAAATCGCAAACACGGTATGTCCCGGGCGACTTTCGCAGTCGATGGTGCCGTGGTTTTGCGCGACCAGTGTCTGCGCGACCGCCAGCCCCAGGCCGCTGCCGCCTTCGCGTCCCGACACCAGCGGGTAGAAAATCTGCTCGCGGATATCCTCCGGCACGCCGGGGCCATTGTCGATGATCTCGACGCGCAGGCCCAGGCGATAACGCCGGCTTTCCAGCGTGATCTGGCGCGCCACCCGGGTCTTGAAAATGATCTCGCCCTGGTGCCCATGCCCGTTACCGTGCCCATGCCCGTTACCGTGCATTGCCTGCACGGCGTTGCGCGCGATATTGAGCGTGGCCTGGATCAGCTGTTCGGCGTCGGCACGGATTTCAGGCAGGCTGGTGTCGTAGTCGCGCCGCAAGGTCACGCTCGGCGTTTCAGCCAGGATCAGGCTGCGCACCCGTTCCAGCACCTCATGGATATTCACTGCACCAAAACGGGGCATGCGGTGCGGCGTCAGCAAACGCTCCATCAATGACTGCAAACGGTCGGATTCCTTGATGATGACCTGCGTGTATTCGCGCAGGGATTCGCGCGGCAGTTCGTGTTCCAGCAATTGCGCCGCGCCGCGTATGCCACCGAGCGGATTCTTGATTTCGTGCGCCAGGTTGCGCAGCAATTCGCGGTTGGCCTCCTGCTGCAGGCGCGTCTGCTCCAGACGGGCGATACGCAGATGCGGATCGACCGCGCGCATTTCAATCAATACGGCATGCACTGGCGTATCCAGGGGTGAAATGCTGCAGCCGAGGCGAATCGGCGGATGGCTGCTCGCCGCCACATCGAGCTCGTATTCGATGACCGTTTCCAGCTCGCTGCGCGCGGTCCGGATCGCCGCCAGCAGCTCGGGGCTGCGCTCGAACACGCGCTCGACATGATCGCCCGCCAGCAACGCGCCCGACACGCCAAGCAGAGTCTCGGCAGCCGGGTTGACATACACGATCCTGCCGTCGGCACCCAGCACCAGCGCGCCGGTGGACAGGCAGTCGAGACCGGAAAAGTCGGGGGCAGTCGAGGACATCATGCTCATACGCACAGTGAAGCACCGATTGTGCCAGAGCGTGGCTGTTGGTGCTTTAGCGCCTTACAGCCACGGCCTGCCTCTTGCGGGTGGAGCGTGTGGCTGTTGGTGCTTTAGCCTCGTTGCGGCCACGACTCCTGCGCCGGCTTACTTCAGGTTGGCAAGCTCGCGCTGGATGGAAGCGATATTCTGTTCGTGCTGCTGCACGCTGGTGCGCAACTTTTTCACGCGATTGAGATAGGTGGCATCGGTCGCGCGCTCGCCCGGCTGCAGGCGTTCACCCAGCACCAACTGGCGACGTGCTTCGTCGGCGTTGCGGCGTTCGCCGGAAATTTCGTCCTGCAACACCTGGCGGCGGATGTCGTCGCGGCGTTTCTGCGTGCCCGCATCGATGCGCGGAAAATCCGCCGGGCTGGGATTGTAGGAGGCGCGCCGGGGCGCTTTGCTGCCGGCCGGCAGCGGAGCCGGGGCGCCAGGCAGATCGATGCGCTTGGCGCCCTTCTTGTAGACATCGGTAAACGTCACCTGGCCGTTTTCATCGACGTACTTGTAGATTTCCGCCTGCGCGGGCGCAGCCGGGATCAAGCACAACAGAAAGAAAAAGCGGGCAGTTTGCATAGGGCCGAGTGTAGCGTACCCGTTTGTTAACGGTCCCAACCGGGCAATCTTGACCGCCCTGCCAGACAACGCAAAAGGGGCGGCCGAAGCCGCCCCTTTTGCGATACGCGTGGAACTTACAGCGAGTAGTACATAGCGAACTCGACCGGGTGCGTGGTCATGCGGAACTTGGTGACGTCCTCCATCTTCAGCGTGATGTAGGCATCGATCATGTCGTTGGTGAACACGCCGCCGCGGGTGAGGAACTCGCGGTCCTTGTCGAGTTCTTCCAGCGCCATTTCCAGGCTGTGGCAGACTTTCGGGACCTTCGCGTCCTCTTCCGGCGGCAGGTCGTACAAGTCCTTGTCCGACGGATCGCCGGGGTGGATCTTGTTCTGGATGCCGTCGAGGCCGGCCATCATCAGCGCAGCAAAGCACAGATACGGGTTGGCGGTGGGATCCGGGAAACGGGTTTCGATGCGACGTGCCTTTTCGCTGGAGGAAATCGGGATGCGGATCGAGGCCGAGCGGTTGCGTGCGGAATAGGCCAGCATCACCGGTGCCTCGAAGCCGGGCACCAGACGCTTGTACGAGTTGGTCGACGGGTTGGTGATCGCGTTCAGCGCCTTGGCATGCTTGATGATGCCGCCGATGTAGTACAGGCTCAGTTCGGACAATCCGGCATAGCCGTTGCCCGCGAACAGGTTCTTGCCGTCCTTCCACAGCGACATGTGCACGTGCATGCCGGAGCCGTTGTCGCCGACGATGGGCTTGGGCATGAAAGTCGCGGTCTTGCCATAGGCGTGGGCGACGTTGTGCACGATGTACTTCAGGATCTGCGTCCAGTCGGCGCGCTTGGTCAGCGTGCTGAACTGGGTGCCGATTTCGCACTGGCCGGCGGTCGCCACTTCGTGGTGGAACACTTCCACCGGGACGCCGGCTTCTTCCAGTGCCAGCACCATGGCGGCGCGGATGTCCTGCAGGCTGTCGACCGGGGGCACCGGGAAATAGCCGCCCTTGATGCCGGGACGGTGGCCGGTGTTGCCGTTCTCGAATTTCTCGGCGGACGACCACGACGCTTCCTCGGAATTGATTTTCACGCCGCAGCCCGACAGGCCGTCATGCCAGGTGATGGAATCGAAAATGAAGAACTCGGGTTCCGGGCCGAAGTAAGCGGTATCGGCGATGCCGGTCGACTTCAGATACGCTTCGGCGCGCCTGGCCACCGAACGCGGGTCGCGCTCGTAACCCTTGCCGTCGGACGGCTCGATCACGTCGCAGGTCAGGATCAGGGTGGGCTCGTCGAAGAAGGGATCCATATAGGCCGTTTCCGGGTCGGCCTTCAGCAGCATGTCGGACGCCTGAATGCCTTTCCAGCCGGCGATCGACGAGCCATCGAAGGGATGGCCATCCTCAAACCATTCTTCGGTGACGAATCGCGAGGGAATGGAAACATGCTGTTCCTTGCCGCGGGTATCGGTAAAGCGCAAGTCAACGAATTTCACTTCGTTGTCCTGAATCATCTTGATCACATCGGCCACGGCCATGCTGAACTCCTCAAACTGAAATGGATTGAATACGGCGTTGCGTCCGCCGGGACCGGCTACACCAAAACGCCACACGGAAGACTGTTAGCAGCAACCGTGCCATGCGAAAAATCAGGGTCGAACCATTGTGCCATAAGGCCTATGCAGCAGGATAGTGCAGCATCCGCCGGGATTAATGCACCACAAAAGCGCACAACCAGCCTGTGGCGCACCATATTGGTGCTAATTGCATCGGGCACCGACTTTCATATACTGGATTAATAAATAAGGAGTCCATCATGGGACGCATCACTGACCTGCTCGACGCCGCCCATAGCCGCAGTCAAACCCATGCCTGGTCTTTCGCCGGCGCCCTGCTGCCGCACGAAGCGCATGAACTGTTGCAACTTGCACCAGGGGCACGTCTGATCGATGTGCGTTCGCGGGCCGAACTCGAACTGAACGGCGTCATTCCCGAGGCGCTGCACGTCGAGTGGCAGTCGTGGCCGGGCTGGGTTTTCAACCCCCATTTTCTGGTTCAGCTGGCGCAGGCCACCGACCCGGAATCCCTGCTGATATTCATCTGCCGCTGCGGCGCGCGTTCGCACCGGGCGGCCGCCGCCTGTACCGAAGCCGGCCGCAACCATTGCTACAACGTGCTGGAAGGTTTCGAGGGCGATCTCAACAAGGCCACCGGCCACCGCAACGAATTGAATGGCTGGAAACAGCGCGACCTGCCCTGGGCGCAAACCTGATCGCCGGCACCGCGGCAGGAGGCAATACGCGCATCAACAGTTAGAATTACGGTCGCCATGACCGACCGTTACGCCGTATTCGGGCACCCGATTGCCCATTCCAAATCCCCGCTGATCCACGCCGCGTTTGCCCGCCAAACCGGGCAGGACATGACGTACGAGGCAATCCTCGCGCCGAAGGACGGCTTTGCCGACAGCGTGGCGCAGTTCGTGGCGGCGGGCGGACGCGGCGCCAACGTCACGGTGCCGTTCAAGGAACAGGCGTTTGCCCTGGCGAACCGCCGCAGTCCGCGCGCCGAACGGGCCGGCGCGGTGAACACGCTGACGTTCGATGCCGGCGGCATCCGCGGCGACAACACCGACGGCGCCGGACTGGTGGCCGATCTCACCCGCAACCTGCATTGCGCGCCCGCCGGCAAGCGCATCCTGCTGCTCGGTGCCGGCGGCGCGGCGCGCGGCGTGATCGAACCGCTGC
>DAOMWT010000099.1:0-9493 GCA_035436705.1 Thiobacillus sp.
CAGGGCGTGCGGGTGCCGCAGCCGCTGTGCGCGGGCACGGCGGCGGGCCAGGCCTTTCTGGTGCTGGAGTATCTGGATCTGCACGGCAGCGGCGATGCCGCCCAACTGGGCGAACGGCTGGCGCGGCAGCACCGCGTGCCGCAGCCCCAATTCGGCTGGGCGCACGACAACTGGATCGGCAGCACGCCGCAGCGCAACGGCTGGACGCGCGACTGGATCGCGTTCTGGCGCGACGAACGGCTCGGCTTCCAGTTGCGGCTGGCCGCGCAGAACGGCCATGGCGGCGCGCTGCAGCGGGATGGCGAGAGATTGCTCGCCTGCCTCGACGCCTTCTTCGACGGCTATGCGCCCGTCCCCTCGCTGCTGCATGGCGATCTGTGGGGCGGCAATCACGGCTACCTCGCCGATGGGACGCCGGTGATTTTCGATCCGGCGAGCTATGTCGGCGACCGCGAATGCGACCTCGCGATGAGCGAATTGTTCGGCGGTTTCGCAGCGGATTTTTACGCCGCCTACCGCGCGGCCTGGCCGCTCGACCCCGGTTATGCGGCGCGCAAAACGCTCTACAATCTTTACCACATCCTCAACCACGCCAACCTGTTCGGCGGCGGCTACGTGGCGCAAGCCGCGCGCATGACCGCCCAGTTGCTGGCGCAGATTCGATAGGCTTCCCATGTTGCAGCGTCTGCTCGTTCTGTTTCTCGCGCTCGGCCTCGCCGCCTGTACCGGCCTGCCGCTGAACGCCGTCGCCCCCAAGGTGAGCGTCGCCGAAGTCGACGTCAAGAGCCTCGGCCTGTTCGAGCAGCACTTCGACGTGGGCTTGCGGGTCAGCAATCCGAACGATTTCGAGCTGAATATCGAGGCGCTGGATTTCGAGCTGGAGGTGAACGGGCGTCCGTTTGCCCAGGGGCTGTCGCGTGTGCCGACGCTGATTGCGGCGACGTCCAGCACCGTGTTACGGGTGGACGCGATCATGCAGTCGAAGAATCTGATCCAGCAGATCAAGACCCTGCCGCCGGAATCGCTGAAGCACGGGGTGCCCTATCGCATCAAGGGCCGCGTCAAAACCGACCGCTCGTCCCGCTGGTTGCCATTCGATCATGCGGGCGTGGTCGGTGGCGACGAGAAAAGCCCCGGGGGCCGCGCAATCTGATCGCCCGGGGCGCGGCTTAGCCCGCCAATGCCCGCAGGACGGGCACACCCAGCCCGAACTTATCCGCGTGCCCGATTGCGCGTGCCAGCCGCGCCGGCGCAGCGCGTCCGGTGCAGCCGTGATCGGGGTCGCCGTCGAAGGCTTCGAGCATGCCGGCGATCAGCGCGTCGCGATCGTGTTGCGCGCCGGTGAGCGCGTCCTGGATGTCGATCACCTCGTTCGCCACCTGGCGCGCGAAGGCCTCGTGCTGCGCCCACAGCTGTGATACGGTGCCGCCGGTTTTCAGCCCGGCGAGGTTGGTGGTGAGGATGTAGACGTTCTTCCTCACCAGTTCGAACAGCAGTTCGTCGCCCAACGCGACTTCACGGCACGGCAGCTCGATTGCGGTGAGCGCGCGGCACAACAGCGCGGCGCCGGAGCCGGCGACGGGGGACGCGATCAGCGGCTTGGCGTCGATGCCCTTCTTCTTCTCGAACCACACCGAGATCACCGTGGGTTCGCTGTAGCCGTGCGCCTGCCAGTCGCGCGGCAAGAGCTCGTTCTGGATCAACGCGGCGCGCGGTTTCCAGACTTCGGGCAGCGCCGCCAGTACGGCGTGCAGGTCGTTCTCGGCGACCGCCACCAGTACCAGCGCCGGCGCGGGGTGAGCTTGTGCCAGTGCAGCCATGTCATCGCCGCGGTTGAGCGGAACGACCGTGTGTCCGGCACGCAGCAGGCCGCCGGCAAACACGCGGCCGAGCTGGCCCAGGCCGATGACGACAATTTCACTCATTCGAGGCCCTTCGAATGCAGGTATTCGTCGTAGCCGCCCATGTAGAACTCGACGCCTTCCGGCGTGATTTCGAGGATGCGGGTGGCGAGGCTGGAAACGAACTGGCGGTCGTGTGAGACGAAGATCAGCGTGCCCTTGAAGAGATCGAGCGCGAGGTTCAGCGACTCGATCGATTCCATGTCCATGTGGTTGGTCGGCTCGTCCATCACCAGCACGTTGTGGCGGCCGAGCATTAGCTTGCCGTAGAGCATGCGGCCTTTCTCGCCGCCGGACAGCACGCGCACCGATTTCTTGACGTCGTCGCCGGAGAACAGCAGGCGGCCGAGGATGCCGCGCAGCACCTGCTCGTCGTCGCCGGGCTGCGTCCACTGGTGCATCCAGTCGGTGAGGTTGAGATCGCTGTCGAAGTCACTGACGTGGTCCTGCGAGAAGTAGCCGACGCTGGCGTTTTCGCTCCAGCGAATCTCGCCGAACTGCGGCGTCAGTTCGCCCATCAAGAGCTTCATCAGCGTGGATTTGCCGACCCCGTTGCCGCCGATGACGGCCATTTTTTCGCCGGCTTCCAATGAAAAGCCGAGATTGGTGAACAGTGGCGTGCCGTCGTAGCCGAACTTGAGGTTCTCGACCTCGAGCGCGCGGCGGTGCAGCGCCTTCTCGGGTTCGAAGCGGATGTAGGGGTTCTGCCGCGAACTGGGCTTGAAGTCCTCGATCTTGATCTTGTCGATCATCTTCATGCGGCTGGTGGCCTGGCGCGCCTTCGACTTGTTGGCCGAGAAGCGGCGCACGAATTCCTGCAGTTCGGCGACCTTGTCCTTGGCCTTGGCGTTGGCGCTGGCCTGGCGTTCCTTGGCCTGGGTCGACGCCAGCATGTAGTCGTCGTAGTTGCCCGGATAGACCTTGATGGTGCCGAAGTCGAGGTCGGCCATGTGGGTGCAGACCTGGTTCAGGAAGTGGCGGTCGTGCGAGATGACGATGATGGTGGCGTTGCTCTCGTTCAGCACGTTCTCCAGCCAGCGGATGGTGTTGATGTCAAGGTTGTTGGTCGGTTCGTCGAGCAGCAGGATGTCGGGGTTGGAGAACAGCGCCTGCGTCAGGAGCACGCGCAGCTTGAAGCCGGGCGCGATCTGGCTCATCGGGCCGTTGTGCTGTTCGGTGGGGATGCCGACGCCGAGCAATAATTGACCGGCGCGTGCCTCGGCGTCGTAGCCGCCCATCTCGCCGAATTTGGCTTCGAGTTCGGCGGCGTGCAGGTAGTCCTCCTCGGTCGCCTCCGGGTTCATGTAGATGGCGTCCTTTTCCTGCATCACCCGCCACATCTCGGCGTGGCCCTGCAGCACCACGTCAAGCACGCGCTGCTCTTCATAGCCGAACTGATCCTGGCGCAGCCAGGCCATGCGTTCGCCGGGGTCGAGCGAGACGTTGCCGGCGGTCGGCTCCAGCTCGCCGGCGAGGATTTTCATGAAGGTCGACTTGCCGCAGCCGTTGGCACCGATCAGGCCGTAGCGGTTGCCGTCGCCGAATTTGACGTTGACGTTCTCGAACAGGGGTTTGGCGGCAAATTGCAGAGTGATGCTGGAGGCGGTGAGCACGGAGGTATCCTGAAATGCGGGAAAAACGGGGCATTTTAGCACCCTGTGCCGGAGGCCACAGGCGCCCCTGTCCGCAGCTCGCTCTAGACTTTGTCCCGCAACGCCGGGTGGTCGGCGACCGGCCGGTCGAGGTGATAGCCCTGCACCAGGTCGACTCCGAACCTGCGCAGCAGGGCGAGCGTCTGGCTGTCCTCGACGTATTCCGCCACCACCGACTTGCCGAGGCCGAGGGCGACGCTGACCATGGCTTGCACGAACACCTGGTTGTCGGGGTCGCCGGGCAGGTCGCGGATGAAAATGCCGTCGATCTTGATGGTGTCGACATGCAGATGCTTGAGGTAGGCGAAGGAGGCGAAACCGACGCCGAAATCGTCGAGGCTGACGCCGCAGCCGAACTGGCGCATCGCCTCGATCATGCGCTGGGCATCGTGCAGGTCGGAAACCGCAGCGGTTTCGGTGATTTCGATGATCAGGCGGGCGGGGTTGACGCCGGTCAGCCGTAGCTCGTTGCCGATGTATTGCGGCAGGCCGGGCTCGGACAGCGAACGTCCCGACAGATTGATTGCGATGGCAGGAATGGCCGGGTTGTGCGACAACATGCGCAGCACCTTGTGGATCACCCAGCGGTCGATGTCGAGGATGCGGCCGCTTTTTTCGGCCAGCTGGATGAAATGCACCGGCATGATGAGCTGGTCGGGATTGCGCTCGTCGATCATGCGAATCAGCGCCTCCAGGTGCGACAGTGTGCCATCCTCCGTCCGGTAGACGCCCTGGAAATGCAGCTGGAACAGGCCCTTGTCGAGCGCATTGCTGATGCGTTCTCCCCACGACAGGCGGTTGCGCATTTCGCTGTCGGCCTCGCGATCGGCGCGAAATACGCGCCAGGTATTCTTGCCGGCATCCTTGGCCTGATACATGGCGATATCGGCCCGGGCAACCAGGTCGTCGGCATCGGTGGCGTGCCCGGGATAGTAGGCAATGCCGAGGCTGGTGGTTAGCCGCAGGTTCTGCCCGTCGAAACGGAACGGAATCTGCGACACTGCGCGCACCACGCGCTCGGCCAATACCTCGGCCTCATTGCCTTCCACCGCGGGGATCAGGATGGCGAACTCGTCGCCACCCAGCCGCGCCAGGACTTCATTGCGCCGCACCAGGGCGCCGATTTCGCCTGCCACCCGGATCAGCAGCGCATCGCCGGCACGGTGGCCATAGCTGTCGTTGATGGTTTTGAATTCGTCGAGGTCGAAAAACATCACCGCGCATTGCATATGGTGGCGGTCGCTTTCCAGCATGGTGCGCGCCAGTTCCTGCTGGAAGCGGTGGCGGTTGTACAGCCCGGTGAGGGCGTCGCGTTCCGCCAGATACACCAGTTGTTCGGCAGTCTGGCGTTCGCGGGTGATGTCCTCGTAAATCCACAGGTGGCCGATGAAGCGGCCTTCGCGGTCGCGTACCGGGTAGTCGAGTTCGGTGATGACGCGGCCGTCGGTCATCTGGATTTCATAACTGTCGGACAGCTCGCGCGTTTCCAGTACCGACAGCAAGTGGCGCGAAAAGTGATCGGGGCGCGCCAGCACCGAGGTGGATTTGGCCAGCACTTCGTGCACCGGCAGGCCGATCAGGGCGGCCTCTTCCTCGATCATCCACATGCGGTTGAACGCGGGGTTGTGGTAGATCACGCGGTTGTCGGCGGCGACGAACAGAATGCCGAGATTCATCGCCGACAACAGCGAAACCAGGCGCGCGCGTTCCTGCTCGGTTTCCTCCAGATACTTGCCTTGCAGGCTTTCGGCCATCCGCAGCTCATTGATGGCCTGGCGCAGATTGGCCTCGGTCGCCTTGAGGTCGTCGATGCTGTGGATGCTGGCGCGGATGCCCTGGTAAACGCCGCTGTAATCGTGAATCGGCTGCCAGTTCACCACCGCCCAGAAATGGCCGCCATCCTTGCGGCATACCCGTAGTACGTAGCCTTGGCCGGAGGTGCCGCGCAAGGCCTGACGCAACTGGAATTCGGCTGCAGCGCGGTCTTCCGGATGGATGACGTCGGCCGGGAAATCCATCTGTTGTCCCATGCATTCGCCGACGCTGTGGCCGAGCATGCGCTCGACCGACGGATTGACCCATAGCAGCCTGCCTTCGGGCGATAGCCAGAATTCCAGGTCGTGGGTGTAGTCGGCAATGGCATGAAAGCGGGCCTCATTTTCGCGTGCACGGTCGATATTGAAGCGGACCGATTCGGCCATGCGGTTGAACGTGCCGATCAGCTGGCCGATTTCATCGGCCCCTTCGCCGGCCAGCTTGACGTCGAGGTCGCCTTGCGCCATGCGTTTGCTGGCACGGGTCAGTGCTTCGAAGCGGCGCACCACGCCGCCGGTCGACAAGGCCAGCAGGATGCCGGTCAGCAGCAAAGCCGCAACGGCAATGAAAAGGCTTTGCCGCACGTAGCGGCTACGCGCCTCGTGGATGAAGTCGCCCGACAGGACCAGGGCGATTTCGCCATAGCGCTGGCCGGAAAACTCGACCGGCTGCAGCAGCCGGAAATCGGCTTTGGTACCTTCGGTTCCGGCCTGGTGCACGATGCGTTTGCCGTTGTCGCGTACCGCGATCATTTTCAGGCCATCGTCGTGCTGCAAGGTTTCGATGACGTCGCGCACGCTGGCGTCATCCTGGTGCGACAAGGGGGCAAGCAGGGCCGCGGCGAGGGTTTCCCCCACTTCCCGCACGCGGTGCTCGGCCTGCTGCTGCAACTCCTGGCGGGTGAACTGGACGCTATTGATGATCAGAAAAGCCAGCATCGCGGCTTCCACCCCGAGCGCGGCGAGGGTGAGCTTGTAACGCAGCGAGAGTCGCCCGAACCATGTCTTCATCGGGTTGTTCGCAATATTTCCTGCGCCCGCAGGGCGTAGGGGTGGAAAGCGCGCAATTCGCTGCCATCCACGGCAGTGAAGCCGCCGTAGCCGCCGTGCTGCATGAAGCTGACGCCCTCGGGCGTGGCGGCGAAATCGAGCAATGCCTGGCGTATGGCCGTTGCTTCGCGGTCGCGCAGACGCGGGTGGGTCAGGTACATCAGGCTCGAGAGCGGTGGGGTTTTGGCGAGCACGCGCAATTGCTGGCGCACCTCGGGCGGCAGCAGCAAATAAGGATGCATGCCCAGCATGGCAGCATCGGCGCGCCCATTGATCACCTGCATCGCGGCATTGAAGTGGGTGCCCGCATCCACGGTGCGGTAATCAGTGTCGCGCTGGAGTCCGTTGGCGGCCATTTCTGCCTGCACCGCCAATACGGTCACGGCAATGGCGTCGGCGGTGGCGATGGTGCGGCCGCGCAGTTCATCCGGCGCCTGGAACCGCGAAGCCTGTTTGACCACAAGCAGGCCATGCGTGGGGCGGACGTATTTCAGCAACGGCCGGTAGCCGGCGTCCTGGCGTGCCAGCCAGGCCAGGTGCGGTGCCGTCAGCAGGATATCGTATTCGCCCTGGCGGGTGCGCTCGACGAAGGTTTTAAAGTCGCGTGCGCTGTACACGACGATGCTGCGCTGCAGGTGTCGCTCCAGCGCATTGGCGAGCGGACGGTAGATTTCGACAGTCTGCTTCGCCGTCATGTTGGGGAAGACGCCGAATACCAGCGGCCGATCCGCGCTGGCGGCGACGTGACCGGCAGCGGCCAGCAGCAGGGCAAAGAGCCAGCTGCGGAAGTCACTGAAACAGCCGGGCCGTATGCGCCGTGAACTGGCGCCATGGATCGATGCATGAAGGGCGCGCCAGGACCATCCCGGGCGCGGGGTGAATAGACGCAAGACTCCTCCTTACTTCACTTCTCTGCAAAGATCTACAAGGTTTTTTGCAGAACCTTGGATCTTCGCTTGTAGTTGTATAGCGCTTGCTTGCGCTTGGGCAGATGGTCGAGGCTGCTGTCGATGAAGCCGCGTTCCTCGAACCAGTGTTCAGTTCGGGTGGTCAGGACAAAGAGCCGCTCGAACCCCGCTCTTTTACCATTTTTCTCGGCTTCTGCCAGCAGCCGGTCGCCAAATCCGCGTCCGCGGAATTCCCTGGATACCGCCAGGCAGGCCAGTTCGGCGGCCTGCTCTTCGGGAAAGGGATAGAGCGCCGCGCAACCGGCGATGATGCCGTCGGATTCGAGCACCAGGAAACGTTCGATTTCCATTTCCAGCAGTTCGCGCGAGCGCCGTACCAGGATGCCTTCGCGTTCCAGCGGCTCGAGCAGGCCGAGAATGCCGCCGACGTCGTCGATGGTGGCAGCGCGCAGGGTTTCCAGCGGCGCCGGTGTGATCAGCGTACCCACGCCGTCGCGGGTGAACAGTTCGGACAGCAGGGCGCCATCGCGGTGGCGGCTGATGAAATGTGCCCGCTTGACGCCCTGGGTGCAGGCAGTGATGGCGCAGGGCAGGTAGTAGGTGATGTCTTCCGGTAGCTCGTGCGCTTTTCCCAGCACCTGGCGTGCCTCATTCACGGTGAGGGCGTTGTGGATCGTCCGTTCCGCACCTGGCAGGTGCGATTTTGCGGGGCCCGTCGGGCTTTGCGCGGCGGGATCTTCCTGCGGCACCCCTTCGGTGTCTATCAGAAAGATCAGCTTGTCCGCAGCCAGTTCGATGGCGGCTTGCGTGGCCACGTCTTCCAGGCTGAGGTTGAAAATTTCGCCGGTCGGCGAATAGCCGATGGGGGAGAGCAGCACGATATCGTGCTGGTCGAGGCGGCGCCGGATCGCGGCGGCATCGATCTTGCGCACTTCACCGGTGTGCAGCAGGTCGACGCCGTCGCGCACACCCAGCGGCTGCGCGGTGACGAAATTGCCCGAGGCCACCCGGATGTCGGCGCCCGCCATCGGCGTATTGGCTAGTCCCAGCGACAGCAGCGCCTCGATCTCCACCCGCACTGTGCCGGCGGCCTCCTTGACGCAGGCCAGCGCGGCGTCGTCGGTGACGCGCAGCCCGTTCACATAACGGATCGCCGTACCGTTCTCGGTCAGCCGTGCTTCCACCTGCGGCCGCACGCCGTGGATCAGCACCAGCCGCACGCCCAGGCTGTTCAGCAGGTTGACGTCATGCGCCAGCTGCACGAAGCCGCCGTCTGCCACCAGTTCGCCGCCAAAGGCGATGACGAAGGTTTTGCCGCGGAAGCCGTGAATGTAGGGGGCGGCAGAGCGAAACCAGTGGACGAAATCGGCGGTGTCTTTCAACGGATTGGCCTGAACGGGGTTGATTAGCGCGAAGGATACAGAAAACCTCCGTGCGGCGCAGGGCGGCAATGCCCACGAGAATAAACGGAATATATCGGTCGATCTTTACGTCATAAGAAAACGGGGCGCATGTTCGCACCGCAACCCATATTCCACTGGAGATCGACACATGAAACGCATGAATACGCTGGGCGCCCTGCTGGGCGGGGTTTTGCTGATGGGCGCGCTGGCGCTGCCCGCCGCCGCTGTGGCCGCCGACAAGTCGAAAATGGTGATCCAGGTCAGCGAAAACGACCCGGCCACCTGGAATCTGGCGCTCAACAACGCCAGGAATATCCAGAAGGACATGGGCAAGGACAACGTCGAACTCGAAATCGTGGCGTTTGGCCCCGGCATCAACATGCTGAAAGCCGAATCCGAAGTGGCCAACCGCATCAGCGAGGCGGTCGATTCCGGGGTGCCGGTGATGGCGTGCCAGAACACCATGCGCAATCAGAAGCTCGACAAGCAGGATATGCATGCCAAGGTGGGCTATGTTTCCTCGGGGGTGGTGGAAATCATGCAGCGCCAGAAGCAGGGCTACACGTATTTGCGCCCATGAGCGACACCCTCGCCAGGCAAAATCGGGCCAGGCGCCCGGTTTTTTTATCCTGACGCGCGCCTAAAAATCGCCCCATAGCGTCTGCATCGCGGCCAGCGCGGCCAGCGCGGCCGTCTCGGTGCGCAGCACGCGCGGTCCCAGGCGGACGGCGACGGCTCCGGCTGCCAGGAGGGCGGCGATCTCTT
>DAOMWT010000100.1:0-9321 GCA_035436705.1 Thiobacillus sp.
GACCGCCGGCAACGGACGGCATGCAGGTGCCGCGGGCACGCCCCGAGTCCGCCGTGCCGCGTGGCGAAACCAGTCGGGACAGCAGGGCGCGATCGCTTCCTGGTCAGCCGGCCAACCAGACTTACAGGGGTCGGGACCACAACGCGCGTTGAATGACGAGGCTTAAATAGAAGGGGCCACGCAGACGCGGTTGCGGCCGCCATTTTTCGCCGCATAGAGGCCGGCGTCGGCACGGCCGATGGCCTCTTCGCAGGACTCCGTACCATCGTACTGACTGACGCCGATGCTGACGGTGACCGAGGCCGCTTGCGTACCGGCGGAGAACTGCGCCTGTTCAATTTTCAGGCGCAACTGCTCGGCAACACGCTGCGCCTGCTCCAGCGCGCTGCCCTTGAGCACGATGAGAAACTCTTCCCCGCCCCAGCGGATGGCGATATCCGAGGCCCGCAACCCTTCCTGCAGGGATGCGGCAATCTGGCTCAGGATACGGTCGCCGCCGGCATGGCCGAACCGGTCGTTGATCGATTTGAAGTGGTCGACGTCGACCAGGAGAATGCAAATCGGTTGTGGATCGCGCCGGTATTCGGCGAAGACCTTGTCGATGAGGATGCTGAAGACCTGGCGATTGAGCAGGCCGGTGAGCTTGTCGGTGGCGGCCATGTCCTCGATGCGCTGCTGGTATCGCGCGAGCGCGACATGGGTGAGGAACAGCACCAGCAGGGTGATGGCGAGGCATACCGCGAGGTTGACGTAGAGGGTCTGGCGGATGTCGGCCAGCGCGGCGTCCGCGCGTTTCTCCACGAACAGGTACCACTTCAGTTCGGGAACGTAGTTCACGTTGAGCAGATGCAGGCCGCTGCCGTCCCTGAACTGGTAGGTGCCCGACTTTTCGCGCAGGATGCGGTCGACGATGTCGCGCAGGCCCGGGATGGCGCGCAGGTCGGTCTCCCGGCGCCCGGACTGGTTGCCGAACAGGACGGTCTTGCCACGGGTATCGACAAAGTAGATGGTGCGCTGGAAGCGCTGCTGGTAATTCGAAATGAGATGACGCACGGCGTCCACCGTGAGCCCGACGCCGGTGGCGCCGAGGAAGCGGCCGTCGAAGTCGAAGACGCGGTAGTTGACGAAAATGGTCAGGGCATCCCGGTTGGCGAGGTCGGGGTCGACATTGATCTCGTAGGGCTCCGGCATGGTGCGCACGCGGTAGTACCAGACGTCGCGCGGCGCCTGCGGCGACACCTGTTTCAGGATGCCCTTGCCGGTGTAGTAGCGGGTGCTGCGATCGGAGACGAAGAAGCTGCTGAATGCCCCGTAGCGCGCTTTGATCTCCCGCAGGTAACGGGCCATGGCGTCGACGTCCCGCTCCCCGCCCAGCACCCAGTCGCGCAGGAACGTGTCATGCGCCATGGTTGACGAGATGAGCACCGGCCGCACCAGATCTTTCTGGATTTCCGAATAGACATTGCTCGATGTAAGCGGCAGCTCCTGGGCGACGATGGCGTTCAGGATCGCCTGCTTCGACACGTAGTAACTGCTCAGGGTGGTGGCGAAGAACCCCATGGCAAGCAGGATGCTCAGCCACAGGAGCAGGCGCTGGCGTTTGAAAATGCGATGTGTCGAGTACATGTTCGTGGGGAGGCGGGGGCTGACGGTATCGACGAGCACCCTGCGGGGCGGGACGCCAAGCTTGGCAGTATGACGCCGGCCAGGCGGTTTTCAATGGCTGCGTCCGGGTTTAATGTGCAATCGAACAGTCGTGAATGGGTAAAGGTGCCGCGTCTGGTCAGGCTTTCCGGTGATGCCGTAACAGCCGCTCCAGGGCGTCCTTCAACGGCCCGTCCCCGATTTCCGCGTTGAGGTGCGCCAGCCCGTCCAGCGCGGCGGCCGGCAAGCCGGTTTTCTCGACCGGGTGGACGTAGCGCGCCAGCAGTTCGGGGTTGACGCTGACGCGCACCGCCGTGGCTGCGATGCCGTGCTTGCCGAGGCTAGCCAGCAGGGCGTCGGTCTGGTGGCGCAGGCGGCTGGCGACGGCGCCGCTGTCGCAGGCGAGGCTCAATACGGCGTTTTCCAGCTGCATGACGCGGACATGCCCGGCCAGGGCAGCGGGCAGAGCATGCTCGAGCGCGGCCTGGGCGCCGAGCAATGCCCGGGCGCGCACGGCGAGGCCGGACGGCAGCTGGCTGGCCAGCAACTCCGCGAGGCTGGCGGCGCTCATGCGCGTGGCACGGCAGCGTCACGGGAAGCCCGTTTCGCTATGTTAAAATTCGAAGATTTACCGCGTCCTGCGGACATTTCGGATTCCCCATGCTGCAATCCATGTTCAAGAAAGTTTTCGGCAGCCGCAACGACCGGCTGGTCAAACAATACCTGCAAAAGGTGAAAGCGATCAACGCGCTGGAACCGGCGATGGAGAAATTGTCCGACGCCGAACTGGCCGGCAAGACCGCCGAGTTCAGGTCGCGCCTGGGCCAGGCCGGGACGCCCAACGCGGGCGAGACGCTCGACAAGCTGCTGCCGGAAGCTTTCGCCGTGGTGCGCGAAGCGTCGAAGCGGGTGCTCGGCATGCGCCACTTCGACGTGCAGATGGTCGGCGGCATGGTGCTGCACGACGGCAAGATCGCCGAGATGCGCACCGGCGAGGGCAAGACGCTGATGGCGACGCTGCCGGCCTATCTGAATGCGCTGGCGGGCAAGGGCGTGCACGTGGTGACGGTGAACGATTACCTGGCCAGCCGCGATGCCGGATGGATGGGCCGGCTGTACGGCTTCCTCGGGCTGACCACCGGCGTCAACCTGTCGCAGATGCCGCATGCCGAGAAGCAGGCCGCCTACGCCGCCGACATCACCTACGGCACCAACAACGAATACGGTTTCGACTACCTGCGCGACAACATGGTCTTCCAGATGAATGAGAAGGTGCAGCGTCCGCTGGCCTTCGGCATCATCGACGAGGTCGACTCGATCCTGATCGACGAGGCGCGCACCCCGCTGATCATCTCCGGGCAGTCGGAGGAGAACACCGCGCTGTACCAGCAGGTCAACCTGGTGCCGCCGCGCCTCGTCCGGCAGAAGGACGAGGAATCCGAAGGCGACTACTCGGTCGACGAGAAGTCGCGCCAGGTGCTGCTGTCCGAAGCGGGCCACGAAAAGGTCGAGGAAATCCTCACCGAGATGGGCCTGCTGCAGCCCGGCGGCAGCCTCTACGACGCCGCCAATATCATGCTGATGCACCACGTGTATGCCGCGCTGCGCGCGCACGCGCTGTTCTTCCGCGATCAGCATTACGTGGTGCAGAACGGTGAAGTCGTCATCGTCGACGAATTCACCGGCCGCCTGATGAGCGGCCGCCGCTGGTCGGAAGGCCTGCACCAGGCGGTCGAGGCCAAGGAAGGCGTGGCAATCCAGAAGGAAAACCAGACGCTGGCCTCGATCACCTTCCAGAACTACTTCCGCATGTACCAGAAGCTGTCCGGCATGACCGGCACCGCGGACACCGAAGCCTTCGAATTCCAGAGTATCTACGGCCTCGAGACCGTGGTCATCCCGACCCATCGGCCGATGATCCGCAAGGACGAGCACGACCAGGTCTACCGCACCGCGAAGGAACGCGACCAGGCGGTGATCAACGACATCCGCGCGCGCAATGCCACCGGTCAGCCGGTGCTGGTCGGCACCACCTCGATCGAGGCCAATGAACACCTGTCGGCCGAACTGACCAGGGCCGGCCTGCCGCACAACGTGCTGAACGCCAAGCAGCACGCGCGCGAAGCCGAGGTGATCGCGCAGGCCGGCCTGCCGGGCGGCATCACCATCGCCACCAACATGGCGGGCCGCGGCACCGACATCGTGCTGGGCGGCAGCATCCAGAAGGAGATCGACGCCGTCAATGAGGACGAGGCGCTGTCCGACAGCGACAAGGCCAGCCGTCTCGATGCGCTCAAGGCCGACTGGCAGCAACGCCACAAAACCGTGCTGGCGGCCGGCGGGCTGCACATCATCGGCACTGAACGCCACGAGTCGCGCCGCGTCGACAACCAGTTGCGCGGCCGTTCCGGGCGCCAGGGCGACCCCGGTTCCAGCCGCTTCTTCCTGTCGCTGGAAGACCCGCTGCTGCGCATCTTCGCTTCCGATCGCGTGGCCGCCATCATGGACCGCCTGAAAATGCCCGAGGGTGAGGCAATCGAGCATCCGTGGGTGACGCGCGCGATCGAAAACGCGCAGCGCAAGGTCGAGCAGCGCAACTTCGACATCCGCAAGCAACTGCTCGAATACGACGACGTCTCCAACGACCAGCGCAAGGTGATCTACGAGCAGCGCAACGAACTGCTGGCGAGCGCGGACATCGGCGACACCATCCGCGCCATGCGCGACGATGTGCTGGACGATGCCATCAACCTGTACATCGCCCCCGGCAGCATGGACGAGCAGTGGGACGTGGCGGGACTGGAAAAATCGCTGGCGGCGCAGTTCTCGCTCGACCTGCCGCTCGCGCAATGGCTGGACGAGGACAAGACGCTCAACGAGGAAGGCCTGCGCAAGAAGATCATGGAGACCGCCGATACGCTGTACAAGGAGAAGGAAGCACTGGTCGGCGCCGAGGGCCTGCGCCAGTTCGAGCGCGCGGTGATGCTGCAAAGCCTCGACAGCCACTGGCGCGATCACCTGTCGGCGCTGGATCATCTGCGCCAGGGCATCCACCTGCGCGGCTACGCGCAGAAGCAGCCCAAGCAGGAATACAAGCGCGAAGCATTCGAGCTGTTCTCCGCCATGCTCACCGCGATCAAGGCCGAGGTCACGCAGATCACCAGCACGGTGCAGATTCGCGCGCCCGAGGACGTGCAGGCGGTCGAGCTCGAAGAGCCGTCCAATGTGCAATACCAGCACGCCGGCTACGACGAGGCGCAGGATTTTGCGGCGGCCGAAGCCGCTGCGGCGGGCCCGGCCGACGCCTACCCCAAGGTCGGTCGCAACGATCCCTGCCCGTGCGGTTCGGGCAAGAAGTACAAGCAGTGCCACGGCAAATTGAGTTGAGGAGCGGCCATGCCTTACTACGTGTTCCGCATGGGAATGTTCAAAGTGCTGGAAAAACAGGGCGAATGGGCGAGCTTCAAGGAGGCCCGCGCCCACGTCAACGAACTGCGCAAGACGCTCGATCCCAAGTCCGGCGACAAGTACAGGATGATCTTCGCGGAGAATGAGATCGCCGCGCAGGAAACGCTGACTGCCGAGCGCGAGCTGGACCAGACCCTGTCCGGCGACGACTGGTAAAAACCCGCGCGTGTTCAACCAGGTTTTGTATGATGACGCCTTATGGCTGAATACAACGAAGGCGCTTACAAACTGGCCCGCGAGGCCTATATCGAGCACAGCTGCCCGTTCGAGCGCGCGCTGCTGTCGCGTTGCGCCGACTGCAGTCGCTCGCGCAGGCTCAATCTGGCCGACCGCGAGGCGATCGCCTGCGGCGATCCGGTGGTGCGCGAATACTGCCTGGCGTTCTACCAGGCGCTGCACGAGAACGCGCAGTTCGCGCTGAAGACCAGTCCCGACGCGCCGTGGCCGTTCGGCAAGGAAATCCGCGCCCAGTGCGGCGGCGTGCGCGGATTGGCCGGCGCTATGGGCGGGGCGGCGGATGCAACCACTGACATCGCCGCCACCGTGTTGCAGGGCGGACAGCGGTTTGGCGGCTGCGCCGATTTCCCCTACTCCGAAATCATGCGTGCCGTAGTGCATTACGAGCCGCGCAAGCGGCGTTCGTGAGCGCGAGAAGCCGGATCGGGAACCTGAGCGGGGATGCTGCTGTCTCTCAACTGCCCCATTTTTGACGACATTGCCCGCGTGCGCACCCGATTCCCCCGATTTCTGCTGATCCTGCTGATGCTGGCGGTTCCGCTGCAGACGTTTGCGTCTGCCGCCATGCTGGATTGCCTGGTTGCGCCGTCTCCGGCTGCAGCGGCGCAGCTGGCCGACGTGGCGATGGCGGATTGCCATGAGCAGGAGCAACAGCCGGGCAGCCCTTCGGCATCCCCCGATTGCGCACACTGCGCAGCCTGCGCCCTGGCTTCGGCACTGCCGATTCCGGCTGCCGACGCGGCCTCGCCGGCGCCTGCCGCGCACCGCTATCCCCCCCATCCCGCCGCAGCGTTCAGCGCTTTCGTTCCCGACGGTCCCGAGCGACCGCCCCGTCCCGACCTCATCTGAATCCGGTGCCGGGCAACGGCACGTTTCATCGATTCTGACCGCGGCGCGTGCCGCGTGTGTGTGAGGTCCATCATGTTGAAGGCTTTTTTTCGCCATGCGGCGCCGCCGGCGCGCGCAGGTTTTTTCTGGGCGTCCGCGCTGTGGGCATGCGCATGGATTCCGTTGACGCCGGCGGCTTATGCCGCCGGGGCCGCGCCGCCGGAAGCGGCGGTGTCTCCCTTCCGGCACTATCAGGGCTGGCGCGACGAGCCGTTGCAGGACTGGCGCGAGGCCAGCGACCGCGTCGGCGCAATCGGCGGCTGGCGCACCTATCTGCGCGAATCGCAGCAGCAAAACGACGACGCGGAGCATGCCCGCCATGGACATTGAGAAAACGGTCATGAGACCTTCCCCTCGGCCCCAGCGCTCCCTTGCCATGCTGTCTGCGGCATTGCTGCTGGGAGGCTGTGCGAGTTTTTCCCCGGACGGCGGGTTTGAGGCGATTCAATCTGCCGCCCGGTCGCACCTGCAGAAAGAGGTCCTCTGGTCGCGCGACGAGGCCGCCCGCCCGCACATCCAGTCGCGTATCGACGCCCTGCTGGCGCAGCCGCTGTCGGCCGACGATGCGGTGCAGATTGCGCTCCTCAACAATCCCGGCCTGCAGGCGGCATTCCACACGCTGGGCATTGCCGAGGCGGATCGGGTGGCGGCGCAGCGTTTGCCGAACCCGGGGATTTCCATCGGCCGGCTGACGCGCGGTTCCGAGGTGGAATGGGAGCGCAGCCTGCATCTCAATCTGGCGCGCCTTCTGACCATGCCGATGCGCGCCGGGATCGAGCAGCGCCTGTTCGAGCAGACCCGGCGCATGCTGGTCCTCGACGTGCTGCGTCTGGCGGCCGATACGCGCCGCGCCTATTACACCGCGGTGGCGGCCACCCAGACTGCACAATACCGGCAGCAGGCGCTGGACGCCGCTGACGCCGGCGCCGAACTGGCGCGCCGCATGGCGCAGGTGGGCAACTGGAGTCGCCTGAAACAGGCGCGCGAGCAGGCGTTCTATGCCGACGCCGCACTGGAAGTGGCGCGCAGCGAGCAGGCCAAGCTGCAAACCCGCGAGCGCCTGATCCGGCTGATGGGCCTGCCGAATGCGGACAAGCTGCAGTTGCCGCCGCGTCTGCCGGATCTGCCCGCGACGTTGCCGGCCCTGCCCGATGTCGAGCAGCAGGCGATGGCGTCGCGCCTGGATCTGCAGATGACCCGGCTGCAGGCCGAGGCGCTGGCGAAAAACCTCGGGCTGACCCGCCGCACGCGTTTCGTCAACGTGCTGGAACTCGGTGTCGTCAATAACGGTTCGAACGAGGAACCGCAGCAACGCGGCTATGAGATCAGCTTCGAGCTGCCGCTGTTCGACTGGGGGCAGACGCGGGTGGCGGCGGCCGAATCGCGCTACCGGCAGGCGCTTGAGCGCGCGCGCGAGAGCGCGATCAACGCGCGTTCCGAGGTGCGCGAAGCCTACGCCATGCAGCACAGCCAGTACGCTGTCGCGCGGCATCTGCGCGACGAGGTGGTGCCGCTGAAAAAACGCATTTCCGACGAAAACCTGCTGCGCTACAACGGCATGCTGATCGGCGTGTTCGAGCTGCTGGCCGACGCCCGTTCGCAGATTGCCGCGGTCAACGCCGCCATCGACGCCCAGCGCGACTTCTGGCTGGCCGAGGCGGACTTGCGGATGGCGCTGCTCGGCACGCCCGGCAAAACCGCCGCGCCCACCTCTGTCTCCTCTGCCCCCGCCGCGGCGGGCGGGCATTAAAAGGATTTCCCATGACTTCAAGACGTGATTTTTTCAAGTTCACCGGCGCGGCCGCGGCTGCCGGCGTCGGCGCCGCTTCAGTCAGCAGCGTGGCGATGGCGGCGCTTCCCGAAATCGTCAGCATGGACAAGCCGGATACCCAGCCGCCGCTGCTGCCGCCGGCGGGGCGGCCCTACAACCCGGTGGTGACGCTCAACGGCTGGACGCTGCCGTGGCGGATGAAGGACGGGGTGAAGGAGTTCCATCTCGTCGCCGAACCGGTGGTGCGCGAAATCGCCCCCGGCATGAAGGCGCATCTGTGGGGCTACAACGGCCAGAGCCCCGGCCCCACCATCGAAGTGGTGGAGGGCGATCGCGTGCGTATTTTCGTCACCAACCGCCTGCCCGAGCACACCACCGTCCACTGGCACGGCCAGCGCCTGCCCAGCGGCATGGACGGCATCGGCGGGCTGACGCAGCCGCCGATCCGGCCGGGCAAGACCTTTGTCTATGAATTCGTCGCGCGCCGCCCGGGCACCTTCATGTATCACCCGCATGCCGACGAAATGACGCAACTGGCAATGGGCATGATGGGATTCTGGGTGACGCACCCCAGGGGGCGGCACCCGCTGATCGAAACCGTCGACCGCGATTTCTGCTTTCTGCTCAATGCCTATGACATCGAGCCGGGCAGCGCCACGCCGCAGGTCAACACCATGCTCGATTTCAACCTGTGGACCTGGAACAGCCGTGCCTTTCCGGGCATCGACAGCCTGAATGTGCGCTTGAACGACCGCGTGCGCATCCGCATCGGCAACCTCACCATGACCAACCACCCGATCCATCTGCACGGGGTGGAGTTCGAGGTCACCGGCACCGACGGCGGTCCGACGCCCAAAGGTTCGCGCTGGCCGGAGGTGACCACCGACATCGCGGTGGGGCAGATGCGCCAGATCGATTTCCTGGCCACGGAAGAGGGCGACTGGGCGTTTCACTGCCACAAGAGCCATCACACCATGAATGCGATGGGCCATGCGGTGCCGACCATGATCGGGGTCGATCACACCGGCATCGCCGGCAAGATCAACAAGCTCATTCCGGACTACATGGTGATGGGCGAACGCGGCATGGCCGACATGGCTGAAATGGACATGCCGCTGCCCGACAACACCCTGCCGATGATGACCGGGCAGGGGCCGTTCGGCCCGCTGGAGATGGGCGGCATGTTCACGGTGATGAAGGTGCGGCGCGAACAGCCGCGCGGCGATTATTCCGATCCCGGCTGGTACCGGCATCCGGCCGGCGCGCAGGCGCATGAATACAGCGGCGAGCTGGCCGCGCCGGTGCGCGCGCCG
>DAOMWT010000101.1:0-9302 GCA_035436705.1 Thiobacillus sp.
CAATTGCATCAATGCGTTAGGCTGGATTTCCGGCTAAGCGAACACGGATTCAGGTGATGTGGAAGGATTTTCAGACCGTCCTGGGAGACGACAACGCGCCGCGCGTCGAAGTATTCAGCTTCTGCGACATCGCGATTGGCCGCGAACTGCTGAAGATCATTCCGGAAATGGTGGTTTTTCTTCCCTGCCGCATCGCGGTGATGGAAGACGCCGACAAAAACATCTGGGTGATGATGATGGACTGGGATGTGACCGCGCTGCAGCTGGTAAGCAACCAGAAGGGCATCCCTGCGGAACTGCGCAAAGATGCCATCGAAATCCGCGAAAAGATGGAAAACGTGATGCGCGCCGGCGCCAACGGCGAACTATAAGCGCCGCGCGCCCGCGGCAAAAAAATCTGAATGCCCGCCGCCCCGGCGGGATGGCACCATACGGGATTCGCAACCAACCCGTGTCCCAGCTGCATGCCCTCTTCCCCGTTCGTCTCGCTCGCATCGCTGGAACAGGATTTTGCCGGCGGGCTCGCCGCGATGCTGGACAAGCACCGTGGCCTCGGCGTCTACATCCTTGTGCTCGCCAACGCCGCCTACGATCCGGCCCTGTGGGCACGGCTTTCCCTGGCACTGGCCAAACGCCATGCCGAACTCGCCGCCGAACTGACCGCCACCCTGCGGCGCGCTGACAAGCTCGCCGAACCCGACGACGACGTGATGGTGTTCCTCAAGCTGAATCTGATCGGATTCGACCACCTCGGTCGCCTGGAAAGCCGCCGCGCCGGACCATGGGAGGTGATGTTCAATCCCGTCCGCGCTCTGCGCCCGCCGCGCATCAGCGGCCAGCAATTCGAAGGCTTGCAGTGCCCCTTCGACGCCATGGGCTTTCATTTCAACAAGCCCTTCCTCGCCAAGGAACTGCTGTGGGAAGGCAATCTCGCCGGCAAGCCGGTACGCCTGCTGTACAACAAGTTCCCTTTCGCCCGCCTGCACGGCTTGCTGGTGCCCGAGCCCTTGCGCCAGGCGCCGCAATATCTCACACCGGAACTGCACGGCTGGGCCTGGGACATCTGTGCGCAATCCAGCGTGCCCGGCCTCTGTCTCGGCTACAACAGCACCGGCGCCGGCGCCTCGGTCAACCACCTGCATTTCCAGAGCTTCGTGCAAACAACTCCGCTACCGATACAGGATGCATGTTTTTCCCACAATGGCGGTATCAAGCCCTATCCGCTGCCCTGCCGGCGTTTCACCGATGCCGAGCGCGCATGGACTCACATCGACGAATTGCATCAACGCAGCCTCCCTTACAACCTCATCTACAGCAAGGAGGGGCTTTATCTCGTCGCTCGCATACCGCAGGACAGTCATACACTCAGCCCGCAGAACCGCGGCTATGGCTGGAGCGAAATGGCTGGCGCCGTCACCCTGTTTAATCGAGAAGCATTTGAAAACGCCAAGGCTGAATTATTGGCAGCTGAACTGGCTCGTTTCCAGATATAAGGCATTCATTCTCACGAATCCTGGCCTGCAGTTTGTTAGTACCGGGGCTCCAATGTCAGCTTTCTGATCTACGAAGTTAAATTCCATGAAAACAATTATTCCCCTTTCATAATGGCGGCTTTAATTAATTGCTTGCCGCAACTTGTGCAGGCACCCCGGTCGGGCAATATCAAATAAATAACAATCAAGAAACTGGGGTCGCAGCGACATCGTAATCAGCTAGTTATTTATTTTACTCATAGGGATTCCACCTACTAATTTCAGTATTTATACGAATTAGCAGATTGCATTCTGCATAGTATAAAGACCGCTCCCGATGTGTTTATTTGTATTAATTTTCATTAGAAGGAGCGCAGAATGCCATTTATCAATATCAAAATCATCGAAGGTGTTTTTTCTGATGCACAGAAACAGGAAATCATTCAGAAAATGACAGACACCATGGTCTCGATCGAGGGTGAAAACATGCGGGGAGTCACTTGGACAGTAATAGAAGAGGTCAAAAGCGGTGACTGGGGTATCGGAGGTAAGGGATTGACCACAGCAGATGTCAAATCGCTTGCCGCAGGCAAATAAGCCCTTCCAGGGCTAGCATTCCGAAATTATTGTTAACGGCAACTAAACGGCTAGCCACAGCAAGAACGACAGGATGGACTCGCCACTTTGGTTGCCCGTGTTGACGTTACGGGTCTTCTAAAGACCGGATGTCTTCAGGAAGGAAGAATCCGGCATGAAGCTTCCTGCCATGGCCGTTGACCTTGCAAGTCCATTTTCCAGCTGCGCTTTGCAGATGCTTCCTCGAAAGCATCATGCTTTTCGCTGTTATTGGCTCCCAGGACTTAAGCCATCACGCTCCCGCCTATAAAACAATAATCTCCTGCCCCTGCAGCAAAGCCTCCAGTCCCCAGTCCGGGGCAGCGGCGCGCAACTCGTTCATGATCGCCGACTCATTACCTGGCTTCAGGTGGGTGATCCAGACCTCGGGACGCACACTGAGCAATTGCAGTTCCGCCGCCAGCGAATCCGGCCAGTGATGCTTCGAGACCTTGGCGACCTCAGCCAGCGCATTCTCGAACGAGGTTTCGATGATGAGGTGGCGCAGGTCGGGAATCGCATTGAGCGCGGCGACGAAGGCGTCGCTGTGGGTGGTGTCGCCGCTGAACACCAGACTGCCCGCTGCTGTCGCCAGATGGAGGCTGCACGCCGGCACCACGTGGTTCGCCGGCAGCGGCCTGAAAGTGCGCCCCTTCAGGGTAAGCGCCGCGCCGAAATCCAGCGGAGAAAAGCGCAGCCACGGCGCCTTCTCGCTCGGGATCTTGCGGAAATCCGGCCACAGCTGCCAGTTGAAGAGATGGGTGGACAGCACCTCCAGCACGTCGGGCAACGCGTGTACCACCAGCGGCGCGCCGCGCAGGTCACCGACGCTGTCGAGCAAGAGCGGCAGGCCCAGCACATGATCGAGGTGGGCGTGGGTGAGAAACACGTGGTCGATCTTCAGCAACTGTTCGAAGTCGAGCGTGGTGAGGCCGCTGCCGGCGTCGATCAACACGTCGTCGTCAACCAACAGGCTGGTGGTGTGGCGTCCGCTGCCGATGCCGCCGCTGCAGCCCAATACGGTGAGTTTCATCGCTGTTTTATCGTGGCTATTTGGTTGTGTAGACGAACACGCCGTCCCAGTCGGCCGGGGGCGGCTCCACGCGGAAATGCGCGATGCGCTCAAGGTAGATATCGTACAGCGTGCGCGGCGCGCGGTGGTTGAGCGCGGCGAGTGCCGCCTCGGCGGCGGCCCAGTCCTGCGCCCGATAGCGCGCGAATGCGGCTTCGAAATCGGCGGCGTCCCGGCGCACCGATTCGGCAAGGTCGGCTCCGAGTCCCAGCGGTTCGTAGATTGCCACCGGGTTTTCCTTGCCCTTGACGCGCACGTCGTCGACCTTCATGAAGGCGTGCGCCGGGTCGGCGTCGACCGTGGACTGGGTGGCCAGGATGCCGACGCCGTATTGCTTGGTGATGCCTTCGAGGCGCGAGCCGAGGTTCACCGCGTCGCCCATCACCGTGTAGGCCATGCGGAATTCGGAGCCCATGTTGCCGACGCTCATGCGCCCGCTGTTGACGCCGACGCCGATCCTGACTTCCGGCCAGCCGCGCGCGGCGAACTCCCGATTCAATTGCGGCAGCGCAGCCTGCATGTCGAGCGCGGTCTGCACCGCGCGGCAGGCGTGGTCGCTCAAATCGACCGGCGCGTTCCAGAACGCCATGATGGCGTCGCCGATGTACTTGTCGATGGTGCCGCGCTGCTGCTGCACGATGCGCGTCATGGTCGACAGGTAGGCATTGAGCACTTCGGCGAGTTCGGCCGGCGGCAGCTTTTCGGAGAAGTTAGTGAAGCCGCGGATGTCGGAGAACAGCACACTCATGTCGCGCGACTGTCCTTCCATCGTGTAATGCGCGGGGTTCCGGCTCATTTCGGCCGCCAGCTCGGGCGGCACGTACTGGCCGAACAGCTTGGTGATCTGGCGCTTGCTGCGGGTGGCGGCGAAAAATCCGTAGGCAGTGTTGAGCGCATACAGGCCGAACAGCGTCAGCATCGGCGCCGCCATCGGCACCACCATGAAGCGCGACCACGCTGCGCCGTAGGCGGCCAGCAGCAATGCCAACAATACAATACTGGCAGCCAGCCCGATAGCCGGCCCGAACCGCAGCAGCACCGCCGTCAGCAGGGCGCCCAGCAGCAGCACGGCGATCAGCCGCGCGTCGTCCGCCCACGGCGGCGTGGCGCGGGTGGTGCCGTCGAGCATGCCGGCGATCAGGTGGGCATGGATCTCGACCCCCGGGAAGGCGTTGGAAAACGGCGTCACGCGCAGGTCGGCCAGTCCCGGCGCGGTCGAGCCCAGCAGCACGATGCGGTTTTCCAGCTGTTCCAGCGGCGCCTTGCCCGCCAGCACCCGGGCCGCCGAAATGTAGGGGAACGGCGAACCGGAACGGTACGGCACATGCACGCTGCCGTCCGCGCTGAGCGGGGCGCGAAGGCCGCCCACTTCCACCCACGGCGCAACATACTGCCGCCCCAGCAAGGTCTGCCGATCGACGCCGGCATGGACCGGCTCGCCACCGAACGCCACCCGCAGGGTGGCAGCCGACAGTGCCAGGTAGTAGCCTGCGCCATACGGACTGACCAGATTCATCTGGCGCGCCGTGCCATCCTCGTCGGCCCGCATGTTGAAAAATCCTGCGCCCTGGGCCGCGTTCTGGAAAACGGCCAGATTCGCACCGTAGCCCGTGGGTGGTGGCGTACCCGGCCGCAGCGGCGCGAACGCCGCGGCAGGCAGGGACGGCGGCGGCAACACGCCGGTTTTGGCGCTACCGTAGCCTTCCGGAATGAAGTAATAGCCCAGCGACAGCGGGCGTTCGGCGAGCACCTGCGCAAAGCGGGCGTCGTAATCGAGGCGCGGCGCAAGCCGTTCGAGCGCCACCCGGAAATCGCGGCTGCCCGCCAGATCGCGCTGCGCCAGTTGTTGAAGGGTAGCGAGCCCCGAGCTGGTGTCCGGCTCGGCAAACACCACGTCGAAGCCGACCGCCGCCACGCCATAGCGGTCGAACAGCTGCCCGACCAGCGCGCTCATGGTGTCGCGGCTCCATGGCCAGCGGCCGAGGCTTTTCAGGCTGGCCTCGTCGATGTCGAGGATGGCGATGCGGTCGTCCGCCCCGATGGGCGCGGTGCGCTTCAGCCAGGCGTCATACAGCCAGGCCTCGGCGCGCTGCATGGGCGCGATGTGGATCAGTCCCGCGACATGCGCCGCTATCAGCAGGACAAACAGCGCAGACAGTCCAGGCTGCGCCAGCCTGGATAAAACGCGCTTCACCGAATGCGGTAGAAACGGTCGGCCAGCTCCTTGCCGCGAACGGCATCGAAACGCCCATCCACGGCTTCACCCAGCGCAGCGAGACGCTCAGCCGGATGCGGATGGGTTTTGTAGAGCAGGCTGGTGCGGTTGTCCTTGGCGGGCAGCCCCGCCATGTCCTGCAGCACGTCAGGCAGGCCCCACGGGGTATAGCCCGCGCGTGCGGCATATACGACGCCGATGCGATCGGCCTCGAATTCGGCATTCTTGTCGAGCCCTCGCGCCATGATTTCGGCACCGTTGCCGATCAGGTTCTGTACCGCCTGATCGCTGTCCTTCGCCTTGCTGCTGGCGACCTGCCCCAGCGCACCGATCAGGCTGGATTGTTTCAGTACCTTGAGATGATGCTTCTGGCTGACGTGGGCGATTTCATGCCCCAGCACGCCGGCCAGTTCGGCCTCGCTGTTGAGGCGCCGGTACAGGCCCTTGGTCACGAACACATAGCCGCCGGGCGCGGCGAAGGCGTTGATGTCTTCGGTGTCGAGCACGCCGAAGTGCCAGGCAATGTCCTTGCGTCCGCTCTGCAGCGCCACCCAGTTGCCCACCAGGTTGACGTAGCGTTGCAGCTTGTCGTCGCGCACCAGCGGCACCGCGCCCAGCAGGTTGCCCGAAATCTGCCTGCCGATGCGCGTTTCCTCTTCGGGAGAATAGTCGCCGAAGAGGGCAAACCCCAACTGCCGGGCATCGATTTTCTGTTTGGCCGGAGGCGGGGGGGCGGCGGCGCCTTGCGCAGTTGCGGGCGCCTGACCGGGGGACGGCGCCGGCTGCTGCGCAGGCACCGGCTGGCTTTGCTTGTCCTTGTTCAATTCCTGCTTGATGCGCTCTTCCAGCAGTTTCCCCAGATCGAGCCCGGCAGACACCCCGCTGAAAGAAGCCAGCGACACCGCCAATACCATCAGTTTGATTTTCATCAGTTGCTCTCCCACGGGGACGACGCCTGCTGCGGTTTGGGCTCGGGCAAGCCCGGCACATTGACCGCCGCCAAGCCGGACTGGCCGGCAAAACTTCTGGCCTGTGCGGTCGTCGCCTCCCAGTTATTCAGCCGCGCCAGTTCGTCGCCATTGAACCTGGCCTGCTTCAACTCTTCGTCATTCAGGCCGCGCAAACCGGCCACCGCGACCACGCGGCTGGGGTCTGACCTGGTGGTGGCAGCGCCCACCACGTCGCCCAGCCCTGCGCCGCCGATCCCGCCTGCACCGGCGCGCACCGACAGCAGGCGGATCCAGCCGGTGGTTTTGCCCGAGCTCACGCGCAGCCAGCCGCCCTGTTTGGCGAGGATGTTGACGCTAGCGCCCTTGACCGCGCTGCCCGCCACCCTGGAAGTAGCGCTGGGCTGACTGTAGAGCTTGTCGTTGCGCAAGACCGTGCCGGACGCAGCCCAGGCGGATGCGGCGCTCACGCACAGCATCAATGCCGTTGCCGGGATCAGGAAATTTTTCATGGTGTGTCTTCTCCGTCTGAAGCAAAACTGTATGGCCTGCCACCCGATGGCGCAAGCGCCTTTGATGACGTTATGATGCCGCGATGAGTTTTCTTGCGGCTTCCATCGAATCGCTCGGCGCCAAGGTCGCCGGCTGGTTCACCGTCGGCTACGGCATGTTCGCCTTTCTAGCCAGGGCCGCTCTGCTGCTGCTAGACCGCACCACCTGGAACCGTGCCACCTTCGACGTGGTAGTGAAACAGGTCTACTTTACCGCGGTGCAGATTCTGCATGTTTTCCTCGGCTACGCGCTGGTCATTTCGTGGCTCATCATCACCATCATCCTGTCGACCGCACGCGATTTCGGCCTCACCGAATTCGCCAGCGAAATGACCATCCGCGTGCTAGTGCTGGAACTCTTGCCCTTCCTCACTGCACTCTTCATCGCACTGCGCTCCGGCAGCGCCATCAACACGGAAGTCGCGCTGATGCAGGTCAATAACGAATTAGATGCGCTGGCACATTGCAAGGTTCCGCCGATGCAGTTCGAGTTCCTGCCACGGCTGATCGGCGGCGTCATCTCGGTCGTCACCCTGGCAAGCCTCGCCGGGCTGCTCGCACTGCTGATGGGCTACCTCGCGATTTACGGTACGAACACAGCGGGTTTTGCGCCATTCACCCAGACCATCGCCAAGATTTTCGACTTCAAGATCATGGCCGGGCTGCTCGTCAAGTGTGCGCTGTTCGGACTGGCCGTCACCCTGATTCCGGTCACCGCCGGCCTGGAGACGCCGAAAAAGCTCTTCATGGTTCCGGTCTCCGTATTGCGCGGCATGATGCGGGTGTTCTTCGCCATCGTGGCGATCGAGGTGGTGTCATTAGCGCTCAAATACGTCTGATCCCGTTTGCCGACCGTACCGCGCTGCTGGCAGCGGCTGCCGCCCTGCCCGACGACGTGGCGCGCGTTGCGCCCGATCTACCGCTGCGTGCCAACCTGTCCGCACTCGACAACATCGCGCTGATCCCGCTTTATCAACGCCATTACAGCGCAGCGGAATCGAACCGCCAGGCCCGGCAATTGCTGGAACAGCTCGGCCATGCCGACATCGCGCTGTTGCGCGATCCCGACATGACGGCGGCGCAGCGCTTCATCGCCAAGCTGGCGCGCGCGCTCATCCTCAGGCGCCCCCGCCTGGTCATCGACCACCCCGGCGCCATGCTTTACGATGTGCCCTACCCGGACTTCATCCGGCAACTGGCGGCACAGGAAGAGATGGCCGGCACCTGGGAAATTTACGACTTCAGCTGGAACCAGACTCTATACAACCAGGCACTTCATCCGGAATGAACAAACTGCATTTCAAAGTAGGATTGTTTGCGGCAGCCTCGCTGCTGCTGGCGGGCGCCTTCATTGTTTACCTGCTGCATGCACGCGGATTTTTTGAAGACACCTTCCACCTGCAGCTGGCGGCATCGAGCGCCGACGGCGTCGCACCCGGCGTGCCCATCGTGTTTTCCGGCATCGAAATCGGCCGTGTCACCACGCTGGGGCTGAACGACGCCGGCGGCATCGTCATCCATGCCGAATTCCTCGGCCGCAACGCCAAATGGCTGAAGCAGGACAGCACCTTCACGCTGGACAAGCCCCTCGTCGGCGGCGCCAAGATCCGCGTCGACTCACCCGACCTCAGCGCGCCCGCCCTGCCCGACAACTCCACCATGCTGCTGCTCACTGCCGACATCAGCAAGGAGATCCCGCTGCTGGTCGAACGGGTCAAGGCGATTCTGGCCAACGTCGAGCATCTCACCCGCAAGGATGGCGAAATCAACGCCACGCTGGCCAACGTGAAGACCGTGACCGGACGCATGACCGGCGAATACGGGGTGCTCGAAGGCGTGCTCGGCAGCCCCGAAAAAGCCCGCGCCGTCACCGATTCGCTCGACAAGACCCGCGCCCTCATCGGCAAGCTCGACAGCCTGGCCCTGAAGGTGGACGGCATGGCCGGCAAAACCGACCAATGGCTGTTTGCGCCCAACGGCGTGGCCGAGCACACGCGCGAATCGCTGGCTCAGGTGCGGCTGATGCTGGACGATGCGCAATCCAGCCTGAAGAAAGCCGATGCCCTGATGACGAACGTGGTGGCGATTTCCGCCGACCTCAAGGGCGGCACGCAGGATATCGCCAGGCTGCGCGCAGAGATCGACGATGCGGTGCGCAAGGCCAACGCGCTGGTCAACGAGATCAACAAGAAATGGCCGTTTGCGCGGGATCCCGAGGTGAAACTGCCATGAAGACCCTGCTTGCGCTCGCCAGCCTGATTGCGCTCGCCGCCTGCGGCAGCGGCGGCCCGCCGCCGCCCGACTGGAAAACCGATGCAGCCGACCTGATCGGACGCTATCAGAAGCATGCGCTGATGGGCGAAAACAGCTTGGCCGAGCGCTATTTCCAGCAGGCCGTCGCCGCCACCGGCGGCGCCGGCCGCGTCGCCG
>DAOMWT010000102.1:0-9204 GCA_035436705.1 Thiobacillus sp.
CGAGCGTCGCCGAACAGATCGCCGCCGGGCGCGCGGTGCTGGCGAAGCGCACCGGCGCGCGCCGCTTCATCGCCTATTTCCAGGCCTACACCAACACCTATGCGCATGTGGACGAGCTGCGCGCGCTGTACGACGCCGCGCTGGCGGCGCCCGACGTGATGGGGCTGTCGATCGGCACGCGGCCCGACTGCGTGCCGCTGCCGGTGCTGGATCTGCTGGCGGAATACCGCGACCGCGGCCACGAGGTGTGGCTGGAACTCGGCCTGCAGTCGTCCTTCGACGCCACCCTGGCACGCGTCAACCGCGGCCACGGCTTCGCCGAATACGAGGCGGCGACGCGGGCGGCGCGGGCGCGCGGCATCCCGGTGTGCTGCCATCTCATCGTCGGCCTGCCCGGCGAGGACGCATCCCACAGCCACGCGAGTCTCGACCGCGTGCTGGAGGTCGGCGTCGACGGCCTCAAGCTGCATCCGTTGCATGTGGTGAAGCACACCCGGCTGGCGATCGAATGGAAACGCGGCGAGTACACCCCGCTGGCCGAGGCGGATTACCTGCGCATCGCCGCCGACCTGATCGAGCGCACGCCGTGGCAGGTGGTGTACCACCGCGTCACCGGCACCGCCGCGCCCGACATGCTGCTGGCGCCCGCGTGGTGCGCGAAGAAGTGGGACGTATTGAACGGCATCGCCGACGAACTGGCGCGGCGCGACAGCCGCCAGGGCGCCCGCGCAGGCCAGATATGGAAGGAGAAAAGTCATGCCGCTTGATCTGATCTGCCCGGCGGGCAGCCTGGTTTCGCTCAAGGCCGCCATCGACAACGGCGCCGATGCGGTCTACATGGGGTTCCGCGACAACACCAACGCGCGCGCCTTTCCCGGCCTCAACTTCGACGAGGCGCAGGCCGCCGAAGGCCTGCGCTACGCGCACGAGCGTGGCCGCAAGGTGCTGCTCGCGCTCAACACCTATCCGCAGTCCGACAGCTGGCAGCGCTGGACCGGCGCGGTCGACCGCGCGGCGAAGCTCGGCATGGATGCCGTGATCCTCGCCGATCCCGGCCTGATGCGCTACGCAGTGAAGCATCACCCGCAGCTTCGGCTGCACCTGTCGGTGCAGGGCTCGGCCACCAGCTACGAGGCGGTGAATTTCTACCGCGAGCATTTCGGCATCCAGCGCGCCGTGCTGCCGCGCGTGCTGTCGCTGCCGCAGGTGGAAAACGTGGTCAAGCATACCGCCGTCGAGATCGAGCTGTTCGGCTTCGGCGGCCTGTGCGTGATGGTGGAAGGGCGCTGCCTGCTGTCGTCGTACTGCACCGGCGAATCGCCCAACTCGGCGGGCGTGTGCTCGCCGGCGAAGGCGGTGCAGTGGACGGACACACCGGCCGGCCTGGAATCGCGGCTGAACGGCGTGCTGCTCGACCGCTACGGCAAGGACGAAAAGGCCGGCTACCCGACGCTGTGCAAGGGCCGTTTCGACGTCGGCGGCGAGACCTACTATGCCATCGAGGAACCCACCAGTCTCAACACCCTCGACCTGCTGCCGGACATGCTGAAAATCGGCATCGCCGCGATCAAGATCGAAGGCCGCCAGCGCAGCCCGGCCTACGTGGCGCAGGTGACGAAGGTGTGGCGCGCCGCCATCGATGCGGTGAAGAAGGACGCCGCTGGCTTCAAGCCTGCGCCGGCCTGGCAGGACGAACTCAACAAGCTGTCGGAAGGGCAGAGCCATACGCTCGGCGCCTACCACCGGCCGTGGAAGTGAGAGGCGAGGGGCGGGTGATGCATCCTCTTTTCTTGAATCTTGTAACTTGAATCTTGCCCCTGTGAAATGAATCTCAGCCTCGGCCCCCTCCTGTATTACTGGTCGCGCGACGACGTCCTCGCTTTCTACGACGAAGCGAAAAACTGGCCGGTGACGCGCGTGTATCTGGGTGAAAGCGTGTGCTCGCGCCGCCATCTGCTGCGCTTGCCGGACTGGCTTGCATTGGCGGAGCAACTTGCCGCGGCCGGCAAGGAAGTGGCGCTCTCCACCCAGACGCTGATCGAATCGGAATCCGATCTGAAGACGCTGCGCCGGATCGTGGGCGACGGCCGTTTCTTGGTCGAAGCCAACGAATGGGGCGCGGTGCGGCTGCTGTCCGAAGCGGGCGTGCCCTTCGTCGCCGGCCCGACGCTGAATATCTACAATCCGGAAACGCTGGAGGTGCTCGCCGGTCTCGGCGCGCAGCGCTGGCTGCCGCCGGTGGAAACCTCGCGCGCCGCGCTGGCGTCGCTGCTCGAACGCACGCCGGCCGGCATGGAAACGGAACTGTTCGCCTACGGCCGCCTGCCGCTGGCGTATTCGGCGCGCTGCTTCACCGCGCGCCACTACAACTTGCCCAAGGACGACTGCCAGTTCCGCTGCCTCGACCATCCGGACGGGCTGCCGCTGGCCACCCGCGAGGGTGCGCCCTTCCTCACGCTCAACGGCATCCAGACGCAGTCCGCCGGGGTCTACAACCTGATCGGCGAACTGCCGGCCCTGCGCCAGCTCGGCATCGCCAGCCTGCGCCTGTCGCCGCAGTCGCGCCACATGGGGCGCGTGGTCGAAGCTTTCCGGGCGGCGCTGGCGGGCGAGGGCAATGCTGCCGATGCGCTGGCGCGCATCATGCCGGGGCCGTCGGTCGACGGCTACTGGCATGGCCGTGCGGGACTGGAATACGGGACGCAGCAAGCATGCTGATTACGCGCAGACTGGAATTCGACGCCGGCCACCGCATTCCCCATCACGCCAGCCAGTGCCGGCACCTGCACGGCCATCGCTACGTCATCGAGATCAGCCTTTCCGGCGAGATCGTCCGCGCCGAAGGTGCGTCGGAGCAGGGCATGGTGATGGATTTTTCCGAAGTGAAAAACATCGCCAATGCCGCGCTGGTCAGCCGCTGGGATCATGCCTTCCTGGTGTACCAGGGCGATCGCGAAGTGGTCGAATTCCTGGCGACGCTGGCCGGACACAAGACCGTGGTGCTGCCGGTCGTGCCCACTGCGGAAAACCTTGCGAACGAGGCGTTCCGCATCCTCGATGCGGCCTACCTCGACGGCTACGGCAACCGGCTGCGGCTGCAGCGGGTGCGCTTGTACGAAACCCCCAACAACTGGGCCGACGCCGAACGCTAGAAAGCAGGCCGCCGACCCATCGAGCACAGGAGCCATCATGCCGAACCTTGCCTTGTCCCCGCAGCTTGTCAACGTGGTCGCCCGGCTTCCCGCCGCGCCGCCCAGCCTGGCTTTTTCGCTGGCGGCCAACCGGCTGCTGTGGCCGGCGCTGAAAACGCTCGACTGGCGGCCGCTGGCCGGCCGGCGCTACGCGATCCGCGTCAAGGATCTCGGGCTCAGCCTGCGCTTTACCGTCACGGCGCGCGGATTCGCGCCGGACAGCGGCGCGCCCGAGCTCACCATCAGCGCCACCGCCCGCGATTTCCTGCTGCTGCTGGGCCGGCGCGAAGACCCCGACACCCTCTTTTTCAGCCGCCGCTTGGTGAGCGAAGGCGACACCGAGCTTGGCCTCACCGTCAAGAACCTGCTCGATGCCCTCGACCCCGAGACGGTACTGCAGCGCCTGCCCGCACCGCTGGCCCGCATGGCGCGGCGCCTGATGGCGGCATAGCCGGGCTGCCGGAAAAGGCTCGCTCCGGCGCACGGCAGCGTATGCGCTTCAGGGCGGCAGTGCGATTTTCTGGTCGACGCTGAACTGATAGTCGTGGAACACCTGTTCGGCGCTGAGCACCTGATAGCTGCCGTCCGGCGCACGCCGGGTGGTGTCCTTCAGGCGCCAGGTGGTCTGGCCGCAGGTCCAGATGTCGAAGTTGCGCATGTGGGTGCACAGGCAGGTCTTGTCGCGGACTGAAACCTTTTTTGCGCCCGGGTGCAATTCCACCTGGCTGTTGTAGGCGTCGATGTAGGCGCAGCGGCCTTTGGCGTCGAGCAGGTAGCCGTAGGCTTCGCAGTTGGGGCGGATGCCGGCGCCGATGCCGGGGCTGCCCTTGAGCATGCGCATCGGGTAGCCGGTCGGCGAAATGGTGTTGACCTCGATGTCGTCCTCGCCGGCCCTGAAGTATTCCTGCTTGACCTTGTCCGGCAGACCGCACTCGCGGGTGACGGTGAAGCGGGTCGCCACCTGCACCGCAGCCGCGCCCTGTTCGAGGAAGGCCGCGGCATCGCTGCCGGTGAAAATGCCGCCGGCGGCGATCACCGGAATGTCGAGGTGCTCGGCTTTCAGGAAGTCCAGCACCTCGGCGACGATGGTGCGCAAGTCGTATTGCGCCCAGTCCATGCCGAAGCCGAGATGGCCGCCGGCGAGCGGGCCTTCCACCACGACATAGTCCGGCAGCCGCTGCAGCCGCGCGTTCTTGCGCAGGAACATCGCCAGCGCGCGCGGCGAGGAGACGATGATGCCGAGCTTGGCGTCGCGAAAGCGCGGATGGTCCTCGATCAGCGTGAACGAGCCGAGGTGCAGGCCGGCGGACAGGGTGATGCCGTCGATGCCGGCGTCGAGCGCGGCGGAAAGACGCATGCGCAGCGTCTCGCGCGGCGCGTTCATGGTCAGCTTCTCCATGCAGTTGATGAAGATCATGCCGTCGCCGCGCTTGGCTTCCATGGCATGGAGGACGTGGCTGCGCGTCGCCTCTTCGAGTTCCGCGAGGTTGAAGTGGACCGCGGACTTGTCGCTGCTGGCGACGTTGGCCTTGTACTTCTTCAGCTTCTGGCTGACGTAATTGGTGTCGAAGCGGCGGTCGGACACGGTCTGCACCATGGCGTCGGAAATATGGCCGATGCCGCCGAGGCGTGCCACTTCGAGCGCCAGCTCGACGGTCGAGATGTCCACCCCCATGCCGCCGATGACGATCGGCACCAATTCCTGTTTGCCAAAGCGCAGGCGGAAATCATCCACGCGTTTCATTCTGATCCTTTAAGTGTCGTTGACAGGCCCGGCCGGCGTTTGCGCGCCCGGCACCGTGCCCCGTGAGCGGCGGCATCCCGCCGAAAAAGGCTGCTGCGAACCCGTTCAGCACCTTGTCGGGCTTCGGTTCGCTACCCGAATGATGAAATTGTATCCGTACGCCGCGCGAATGGCACCGGAATGATTCCGGGCGGGCGCCGCTGCGGCCGCCTTATACGGACTTCAAGATCCTCTTGCATTCTTTGAAAGTTCATTTATATAATCGGTCGAACATATGATCCATCGATCATGTGTTCGACCTGTGCCATCACAATCCTGGAGACCTCATGAAAAAAATCCTGTTAACCCCGTTGATACTGGCCGCCAGCCTTGCATCGTCCGGACTCGTCGCCGCCGAACCGCCCCCAGGCGCGGCTCCCATGCCGGCCGAGATGCAGCAGATGATGAAGACGTACAAGCCGGAGCTGCGCCAGAAGGTGATGGCGCTGTCGCCCGAACTCAAAGGCACCATCCAGAAGCTGCATGCGGGCCATATGCGGCGCGCCAAGGAAACGACCCTGCGCCAGGTCATGCATGAAATCCTGTCCGAATACCAGAGCATCGCTTCGGCGCTGGCGACCGACAACGCCGAACAGGCGGCCGAGGCGGCCCGGCGGCTGGCCAACCATCGCATCCCCAAGGGTGGGTTGCTGCCCTATTTTGCGCTGAATCAGGTCACCGACAACGACCTGGGAGTGCTGCCGGCCATGAACGACATCGTCGAAGGCAGCGCGCTCAAGCTGGCGGACGCGGCGGATGCGGGGGATATGCCGAGAGCGGCCTCCTACATGAGCGACATCATGACGGGATGCGTCGCCTGCCATCAGAAATTCCGCGGCGTGCCCGGCATTTCGGCCAATCTGATGACCCCGCTGTCCAAGTAACACGCCCCTAGACTGAGGAGATCCGAATATGAATAAAAAGCTTGTTGCGGCTGCCGTATCGACCGCTCTCTTTGCATTGACACACCACGCCCACGCCACCAACGGCGACCAGATGTTCGCCTTGTCCGCGGCGCAGGCCGGGATGGGCGGCGCCACCGTGGCGCAGGCCCAGGACGCCGCCACCGTGCTGGTCAACCCGGCCGGGATGGCCGACCTCGGCATCAAGGACGTGCGCATGGATCTTGGCTTCGGCCTGTTGAATCCGCCGCGCGAGGTCAACGGCCAGGAGAGCGACTCGAACTGGTACATGATGCCGACCGGCGCGGCGGTGTTCAACGTCAACGACCGGCTGTTCCTCGGCATGGGCCTGGGTGGTGTGTCGGGGATGGGTGTGAACGTGCCCGACCATCTCGTCGGGATGGCCAACAACCAGGTGATCGCAACGACCAAGGCTGTGTTCCGCTTCTCGCCGGCGGCCGCGTACAAGGTCAACGACGCCTTGACGCTCGGCGCGTCGCTCAACATCGCCAACCAAAGCATGGCGCTCACGATGCCCGCGTTCAGCCTCCCGCAAAACCAGCAGTTCGGCTTCGGCGCGACACTCGGTGCGACCTACAAGATCAATCCGAAGCTGCAGGCCGGCCTGAGTTACGCGAGCAAGACGGATATCGCCAAGATGGAGTACAACACGCTCAACGGGCCGGTCAGCTTCGACATGGACATGCCCGCATCCCTGGCGCTGGGTCTGTCCTTCAAGCCGATGCCGGGGCTGCAGGTCGAGTTCGATGTCAAGCGCATCTACTTTAGCGACGTCATCAATCGCATCAGCGTCAGCAATCCCGGTGGAACGGCCGGAATTCCCGCGGCCCTCACCTTTGGCTGGGACGACCAGACGGTGTACGCGATCGGCGTGAAAAAGGACATGGGACCGATGGCGGTCAGCGTCGGCTACAACTACGGCAAGTCGCCTATCGGTCGTGAGGACGTCAACTCCAACCTCGGTTCGACCGCGATCATCGAGCACCACCTGTCGTTCGGGCTCACGCGCAAGTTCAGCGACAAGGTGAGCGGCAGCTTCGCCTACACCCATGCCTTCGAAAACGAAATGACCGCCAGTGTTGGACCGGCCAACACGATCAAGATCAACCAGAACCAGTACAACGTCAACATTTCGTACGCGTTCTGATCGGGGCCGCGACGTGGTCGCGGCTGTTTCGCTAGTACTTGCAACAACCATGGAATGGAGATTCTCATGACCGTAGACCGTACCGTACACCTGATGGCGGGCCTGATGGTGCTGCTCAGCATCGCCCTGGCCCATTTCTTCAATCCGGCCTGGCTCTGGCTGACGGCTTTTGTCGGCGCCAATCTGGCACAAAGCGGCGTGACCGGTTTCTGTCCGCTGGCCTTCATGCTCAAAAAAGCCGGGGTCAAGGAAGGCAGCTGTTGTTCCTGAAAACGCGTTGATGCGGCACCTGTCGGCAGCGGCGCGCGCTGCTGCCGATATCCTTCGCCCGGACGCGGCAAATTTCCGCAACAGCCATAAGGCATTTATATTCCCTATGTTGCAATTGCGCCAGGCAGCCGAACACCGTGACCGTTAAAAAAAGGAAATCCGCAGAACTCCGCCGCCATGACATCATCGAGGCGGCCATGGAGATCATTCGCCACGAAGGAGTGGCCAGGCTTACCACCCGTTCGCTTTCCAGGGCGGTCGGCATCGCGCAGCCCACCCTGTTCCTCCACTTCGGCAACAAGAGCCACGTCCTGCTTGCGCTGGTGGACACCATTCAGGAACGGCTGCAGCAAGAAATGGCCGGCCTCGGTCTGGCGCAGCTGACGCCGCTGGAACGCCTGAAGGCGGTCATCCGCGCCCATCTGAATTTCATCCAGCAGCAGCCGGGCATCCCCCGCCTGCTGTTCTCGGAAGAACTGCAAAGTGGCGACCCACTTTTCCGCGACCGCATGAACGAACTGGTGTCGTTTTTTCTGAACTTCATCGCCGGCCTGATCAGCGCCGCTCAGGCGCAGGGCGAAATCCGCCCCGACATCGTTCCCCAGCAGAATGCCTGCATCCTGATTGCCGCAGTGCAGGGGTTGGCTTTCCGCTGGGTCCTCTCGGACCAGCGTTTCGAACTGACGGAGCAGGCCGACGCCGTCATCATCACCCTGATCGAAGGCTGGGCGCCGAGACCCGGAAGTTAATCCGGCGCCGGCCGACGAGGTCAGGCCGGGTCGTCCCGGCACGCAATCAGCGCCGGATCGTCGCAGTGATCGATCAGGATGCGCTTGACCCGCATTTGCCAGAGCCTGCCGAATTCCGTCCGCTCGACGTCGCTCGCCGCCCCCGCCAGCATTTTCGGCATCAGCGCCTGCAGTTCCGGCGGCGCGGGGACGACTTCGGGATGGTAGGCGACGGCCACGCGCGCGCCGGTGTCGAGGCGGCTGAAACGGATTTCGGCGGCGTTTCCGGCCGCAAAGGCCAGCAGATTGCGGCGGCTGTATCGCCCCGCCAGGCCCTTGAAGCCGCCTTCGCCCGCCGCACCGGTCAGCAGGCCGGTCACGGCGGCGATGACGCCGGTGACGCCGTCGCTTTGTGCGGTACCGAATTCGACGCGGATGCCGCCGCGCTCCGGAAGGCTGTCTGGATAGAGCCTGCCGAGCGCCTGTCGGGTCATCAGGTAGGCGCCCGCCACCGTGGGGCAGGAATGCCCGGCGAGCTTGACCGCGTCGAGGTAGCCGTATTCGATCCGGCCGCTGCCGGCGGTGCCGAGGAATTCGGCCAGCGGGTCGTACAGCGTGATGCGGGCGACGGCATCGAAAAAGGCGGGGTAGCTCATGACGGACTCCTTGGCTGGATGATCTGGGCCTGCGCCAGTGCGATACTGGCCTGCAGCAGAAACAGGATCAGCGTGACGGCGCCCAGCAGCAGCCCCCATTCCCGGCCGGTTCCGGCTGCGCTGCCGGCGATGACGAACAGTACGGCACGGGCGCCGCCGTAGCGCCCCAGATTGTCGCGCAGCCTGGCGTGCCAGCCACCCTGCACGCCCGGCCGCAGCCATACCGGCAACAACTGGCTGGCCGCTCCGGATACCAGGGGCAGGATGAATCCGGCGACGAAGGCCCATGCCGGCTGGACGGAATGAAACGTGGCCGCTGTGGGGATGGCGTTCACGGCGCCGAGCATCGCGCTGCCGACGAGCCCCGCCAGCGCGGCGGTGAGTAGTGGCGCGGCGCCATGCAGCGCGACGATTTCAGCGCGATAGAGCCGCAGCCAGCGGACCCCCAGCCGCACCGGCGGGATCGCCCACAACTCGCCGCCGACCCCAACCGGGTCGACGTCGCC
>DAOMWT010000103.1:0-8887 GCA_035436705.1 Thiobacillus sp.
CAGACACAGGAGCGCCCAGGCCACCGACGGATGCCTGAGCTTGAGAGCGCAGCGATCATGGTGACGTGCAGGCCGGAAATCGACAGCAGATGATTGACCCCGGTGCGGGTGAACGCACGCCATTGTTCGTGCGGAATGCCGCGCTGATCGCCGATCACCAGCGCCGCGATGACGCCGGCATAGGGCGCATTGCCCAGCGTCGAATTGATCTCTTCGCGGATTGCGGCGCGCGTGGCGGCAATCCAGGCAGTCGGTGTGGCCGCGCGTGCATCGAGGCGGCGCGGCAGGGGCTGTTCGCGCACGTATCCGCTAGCGGCGATGCCGCGCTCGAGCATCCAGGCTTCGAGATCGAACCCGTGCGGGTTGTGCGTGCCGTAAGGCCGTTTCAGCCGCACCGTGAACTGCCAGCGCTCGCCCGCCTGCACGCTCGGATTGCGCGCCACCACGTCGCGCGGCCAGTAGCGCGTGAGCTGGATGCGTTGCAGGTTCGGCGCAGCCGGCGTGACGACCCGCTCGATGTCCAGCACGAAGCGCTCGCCGCGCGGGTCGGCCAGCGGCAAATCACTCACCACGCCGACCACGGTGATGTCCATGCCCTGCCAGTGATCGGGCAGGCGGTCGGCCAGCTGCAGCCCGGCCCGCCAGGCCGCCCAGCCAAAACCGAGCGCGGCGCACAGCAGCGCCACCGCCAACCGGCGCAGCGTTTCGGGCAAAACTCGGGGGAAACTCGGGACCAGCAGAACGACCGACGCCAGCGGCAGCAGCCACAAGCCGCGCGCGGCAGGCAGCACCGCCTGCTGTTGCAGCAGCCATACGCCGAGACAGAACGCGATGAGATAGGCCCGCATCGCGCCGAACGCTCAGACCGGTTGCAGCGCCCCGTCCACCAGCCTCAACTGCCGGTCCATGCATGCGGCAAGCTCGCTGTCGTGGGTGACGACGATCAGGCTGGCACCCTCTTTGCGGTTGAGCTCGCGCATCAGGTCGAACACGGCATGGGCGGTATGACGGTCGAGATTGCCGGTCGGCTCGTCGGCGAGGATGCACGCGGGGCGCGTAACCAGCGCGCGCGCAATGGCGACGCGCTGCCGCTCGCCGCCGGAAAGCTCGCCGGGGCGATGGGAAAGCCGATGGCCCAGCCCGACTTCGCCCAGCACCTCGGCCGCGCGCGCCAGCGCCTGGGCGTGCTCCAGACGGCGGACGATGAGCGGCATGGCCGCATTTTCCAGCGCCGAAAACTCCGGTAGCAAATGATGGAACTGATAGACGAAACCCAGCGCGGTGTTGCGCAGTTCGCAGCGCGCCGCTTCGGAAATGGCGAAAGGATCGCGCCCCAGCAGCTCGACCTGGCCGCAGGTCGGCACATCGAGGCCGCCCAGCAGGTGCAGCAAGGTGCTTTTGCCCGACCCCGAGGCGCCGACGATGGCAAGCGACTCGCCCGCGCGAACTTCGAGATCGACGTCCGTCAGCACCGGAACGTCATTTTTTCCCTGGCGGAAGGTTTTACCCAGGCCGCTGCAGCGCAGCACGACCTCACTCATAGCGCAGCGCCTCCGCCGGGTTGATGCGCGACGCGCGCCAGCTCGGGTACAGCGTCGCAACCAGGCTGATCAGCAGCGAGACTCCGCCGATGATGCCGACATCGCCCCACACCAGCTTGGACGGCAGTTGGCTGATGTAGTACACGTCTGCCGGGAACAGGTCCATGCCGGCCAGACGCTCGATGAAGGGCACGACGGTTTCGACGTTGAGCGCGAGCAGCACCCCGCTGGCCACGCCGAGCAGGGTGCCGAACACGCCGATGAATGCGCCCTGCACGATGAAAATCGCCATGATGGACGCGGGCCTGGCGCCCAGCGTGCGCAGGATGGCGATGTCCGACTGCTTGTCGGTAACGGCCATCACCAGGGTGGAGACGATGTTGAACGCCGCCACCGCCACGATGAGCAGCAGGATCAGGAACATCATGCGCTTCTCGATCGCCACCGCACGGAAGAAATTGGCATGGCTCTGCGTCCAGTCGGTGAGGTAATAATGGCCGCTCAGGCTCTGCGACAGCGCGCGCGTGACAAACGGCGCACGGAACAGTTCGTCAAGCTTCAGCCGCACGCCCGACACCTCGTTCCCCAGTCGCAACAGCTTTTGCGCATCCTGCAAGTGAATCAGCGCAAGCCCGGAATCGTATTCGAACATGCCGGCTTCGAAGATGCCGGTGACGGTGAACTGCTTGACCCGCGGCATCACGCCCGCCGGCGTGATGTTGCCCTGCGGCGTGAGCAGCACCAGCTTGTCGCCCGGGTAGACATTCAAGGCGCGCGCCAGCTCCGCGCCCAGGACGATGCCGAAGTCGCCGGGCTTGAGGTCGGTCAGCTTTCCCGCCTTCATGTGCTGCGCAAAGTCGGCCACCTGGCTTTCCAGTTCCGGCAGCACGCCGCGGATGATCGCGCCACGCACCATGTCGCCGTTGGCCAGCATGCCCTGCGCGTTGACATAGGGCGCGCCGGACAACACCTCCTTGTTCTGCTGCGCCTGCGCCAGCACGCCACGCCAGTCGGCCAGGCGATCCGCCGGGCCGCTGATTTCCAGATGCGCCGCCACGCCGAGAATGCGCGCGCGCAGTTCTTCCTGAAAACCGTTCATCACGGAGAGCACCACGATCAGCGCCATCACGCCCAGCGCAATGCCCGCCATCGAGACGATGGAAATGAAGGAGATGAAATGGTTGCGGCGCTTGGCGTGGGTGTAACGCAGGCCGACCAGAAGCTCAAAGGGAAGCAAAACGCGACTCGCTGAAGGAATGGCCGGAGTATGCCACAGCCGCCCTACTCGCCCAGCAGGTGCAGCACCACAGCGCGCGCCTGCGCGGCGCGCCGGTGCTCGAATACATAAATCCCCTGCCAGGTGCCGAGCAGCGGCGCGCCGTCCGCGACCGGAATCGCCAGATGGGTTTGCGTCAGCGCCGCGCGCACGTGCGCCGGCATGTCGTCCGCGCCTTCCAGCGTGTGTTCGTAGATCGGATCGCCTTCCGGCACCAGCCGCGACAGGAAGCGTTCCAGATCGGTCTGCACGGCCGGGTCGTGGCTTTCCTGAATCAGCAGGCTCGCCGAGGTGTGGCGGATGTACAGGGTGAGCAGGCCCTGCTTGATGCCGCTCGCCCGCACCCAGTCGCGCACCTGCGAGGTCAAGGCGTACAGGCCTTTGCCGCGGGTGGGAACGGTGATTGCATGGAAGGCCTGGCGCATGCCCGCCATTCTAGCGAATCCGCTTTGTTACACTCGCCGCATGCTGTTCCTCGTTCCGCACCTGTTCCCGTCTGCGCGCCTGCTGGAAACGGCGACGCAGGATCTGCGCCTGCTCGCGCTGGAAACGCTGCTGGCGCGCGGCGCCCTTCGGCCCTGTCCGGCCGAGGGGGTGGAAGCCGCGCTGTGCGGGGCATTGGGCATCAAGCGCCAGCAGGACTGGCCGCTCGCGCCGATCACCCTGGAAGCGGACGGCGGGATGGCCGGAGACGCATACTGGCTGCGCGCCGACCCGGTACACCTGCGGGTCATGCGCGACCGTATCGTGCTGGCGGACAGCCGCGATCTGGCATTGCCGCAGCAGGAGGCCGCAACCCTGGCCGCCGCGATTGGCCGGCACTTCGGCGAAGACCTGAGCCCGATTCCGCTCACGCCCAAGCACTGGTATCTGCGCTTTCCGCACGCGCCGCGCCTCGCCACCACCGCTTTATCAGTCGCGGTGGGCCGCGACATCGATCCCCTGCTACCGCACGGCGCTGACGCGATGCGGTTCCGCGCGCAATTGAACGAACTGCAAATGCTGCTGCATGACCATCCGCTCAACCAGGCGCGCGAAGCGCGCGGCGAACTGCCGGTGAATTCGCTGTGGCTGTGGGGCGGAGGCACAAAACCGGTCGCATCCGCGATCCGCATGCCGGTTTATGCGCGTGCTGGCGAAGCGCGCGCGCTAGGGGCGTTCTGCGGCGCGCCGGTGCATCCCCTGCCGCGGCATCTGGAAAAACCCATGCTTGAAACGGAATGCGTGGTCCTGCTCGACGAATTGACGAACGCCGGGCAGTACGGCGATGCCTATGGCTGGCGCGAAGCCATCCGCGTACTGGAGGCAAACTGGCTCGCGCCGCTGCTCGGCAGCCTGCGCGCGCTTGGCCGGCCAGGACTGCACCTGGCCGATCCGGTCAGCGGCAAGATGCTGCATCTGCAACGAACGGACTACTGGAAAATCTGGCGGCGGCCGCGCGGCCTGAGTGCGATGCTGGATTGAGGCCGGCTCAGAGCGGCACCGCCCACAGGTCGTGCTCGTCAGCCTCCGCAACCCGGACCTTGAGGCGCGCCCCCGGCTCCAGATCGAACACGCCTTCGAGATACACCACGCCGTCGATTTCCGGCGCATCGGCATGGCTGCGCGCCAGCGTTCCCACCGCGTCCTCCTCGTCGACGATCACCTCGATTTCGCGGCCGATCTTGGCATCGAGTCTGGCCGCCGATATTTCCGCCTGTGTCTCCATGAAGCGCTCAAGCCGCTCCTCTTTCAGCTCTTCGGGCACCGCGCCGGGCAATTCGTTGGCAGCCGCGCCCTCGACCGGCGAGTACTTGAAGCAACCGACGCGGTCGAGTTGCGCCTCCTTGAGGAAAGCCAGCAATTCCTCGAACTCGGCGTCGGTCTCGCCGGGAAAGCCGACGATGAAGGTGGAGCGCAGCGTGAGATCGGGCACGGCGGCGCGCCAGGACTGGATGCGATCCAGCGTTTTTTCGACTGCGCCGGGGCGCTTCATCAATTTCAGGATGCGCGGGCTGGCATGCTGAAATGGAATGTCGAGGTAGGGCAGGATGATGCCGTCGGCCATCAGCGGAATCACGTCGTCCACGCTGGGATACGGATACACGTAATGCAGCCGCACCCATGCCCCCAGACTCCCCAGCGCGCCGGCGAGTTCGGTCATGCGGGTCTTCAGCGGGCGGCCGTTCCAGAAGCCGGGACGATACTTCACGTCCACCCCGTAGGCGCTGGTATCCTGCGACACCACCAGCAATTCCCGCACGCCTGCGCCGACCAGGGCCTCCGCCTCGCGCATCACCTCGCCGATCGGGCGGCTCACCAGATCGCCGCGCATCGACGGAATGATGCAGAAGGTGCAGCGGTGATTGCAGCCCTCCGATATCTTCAAGTAAGCGTAATGGCGCGGGGTGAGCTTGATGCCGCCAGGCGGAATCAGGTCCTCGAACGGGTCGTGCGGTTTCGGCAGCGCGGTGTGCACCGCCTCCATCACTTCGTCGAGCGCATGCGGGCCGGATACCGCCAGCACCTTGGGATGCGCCTCGCGCACCACGTCGCCCTTGGCGCCGAGGCAGCCGGTGACGATGACCTTGCCGTTTTCCGCCAATGCCTCGCCGATCGCCTCCAATGATTCCTGCACCGCAGCGTCGATGAAGCCGCAGGTGTTGACCACCACCACATCGGCATCGTCGTAGCTGCCGACGATGCCGTAACCTTCGGCGCGCAACTGGGTGAGGATGCGTTCGGAATCAACCGTCGCCTTCGGGCAGCCGAGGGAGACGAAACCGACAGTCGGCGTGCGCGGGCGTTTTGCTTTGGTTACCATGACGTTGAATCCTGATGGAGCTTGTGATGTATATCGTAGCGATTGGCTGGGCCTATGTGATCCTGATGATGGCGATTACCGCCAGCAGTGTCGGCAAGGCGCTGGCCGTCCTGATTTTCCTGGGCGTGCTGCCGCTGGCACTGTTTGTATATGTGGCCGACCGGCCGCGACGGCGCTCAGTGGCTGCTTCCAATCAGATGGCCGACCAGCCCGACACTGCCGATTCCCAGTCCGATCAACACTAGCTGCTGCAAGGTTGCGCCGATTTCCGCACGCTTGTGCAAGCCCGGTATCAGATCAGACAAGGCCACATACAACATGCTCGCCCCCGCCATCCCCAACAACACCGGCATCCAGCCTTCCAGCATCGACAGTGCGTAATAACCGACCAAGGCTCCGATCAGCGTTGCCACCCCGGTCAGGAAATTGAGCAAAAGCGCCTGAGTGCGGGTGTAACCCGAGTGCAGCAGAATGAGAAAGTCACCGATTTCCTGCGGAATCTCGTGCGCAATGATCGCCAGCGCAGTGACCGCCCCCAGGCGGAAGTCGACCAGAAAAGCCCCTGCAATGATGATGCCGTCGACAAAATTGTGAAAAGTGTCACCCACCGTGATCATCATGCCGGAACGCCCGTGGTCATGGCTGTGGCCATGACTGCCATGGGCTTCGCAGACCTCGTCGTGGCAGTGCCGCCACAACACCAGTTTTTCCAGCAGGAAAAACAGCAAAATACCGCCGAGTAAGGCCTTGGCGACGGTTTCGATGTCGCCCCCCATTTCGACCGCTTCGGGCAATACTTCCAATAGCGATGCCCCCAGCAACGCGCCAATGGCATAACTCACGAGAACCGGCACCCAGCTGGGACGGGCCGAGAAAGCCAGAACCGCCGCCAGCAGCAAGCTCAGCAAGCTGCCCGCGGCAGTTGCGATCAAAATGACGGCGAGGGTGGACATGGGAAACCGGGGAGGCCAGAAAAGGGAGGGATTATACTGGGCTGGAGCGTAAGCGGCCGCCGACTTGCTCGAATGGATGAATCGCCTTGGTATCCCGCAGCGTTTGCCGGCACGGGATACGTCAACAGCTAGCCAGTCTGCTCCACCCCGGCTGGCGCAACCCCGCTCCTCTTCCCCTCCACTGCAAAAAACCGCTCCACCACCTCCATCTTTCGTGTCCGCGTCATCGCCGGCAACGCATTCAGCAGCAATCGCCCATAGGGCTTGTCCGCCAGCCGGGTGTCGCAGATCATCAGCACGCCACGGTCGCTCTCGGTGCGGATCAAGCGCCCCGCCCCCTGCTTCAAGCTGATCGCCGCATGCGGCAGCTGATAATCCATGAACGGCTTGCCGCCGTTCTTCTCGGCCTGGGCGATGCGCGCAGCCACCACCGGATCATCGGGCGGCTGGAAGGGCAGTTTGTCGATGATGACGACCGACAGCGCATCGCCCGGCATGTCGACACCCTCCCAGAAGCTCTGGCTACCCAGCAATACGGCGTTGCCGGCTTTCTGGAAACGCGCCAGCAGTTCGTTCTTCGGCGCGTCGCCCTGCACCAGCAAGGGATAGTCCCAGCCACGGAACCTGAAGGCGTCGGTCAGGAGGCCGCGTGCCTTCTCCAGCGCGCGCAGGCTGGTGAACAGGATGAAGGCGCGCCCCTGACTGACTTCCAGTACCGGCAGCGCGGCCTTGACGACGGCGTCGGTGAACTCGGGCGTGTTGGGCGCGGGCAGGCCCTGCGGCACGTAGAGCACGCCCTGGCGCGAGTAGTCGAAGGGGCTGTCGACACACAGCATCTCCGCCGCGTCTATTCCCAGGCGGGTTTTGAGATGGGTGAAGTCGCCGCCGACGGAGAGCGTGGCCGAGGTGAGAATCCACGCCTGTGCACGCTCTGTCAGTTTGGCGCCGAACATCGCGCCGACCGAAAGCGGCGTCGCGTGCAGCAGCAGCGAACTCAGTGTGGTTTCGAGCCAGCGCACGCGCGGGGTATCGGGATCGTCGTCGCGCTGCCAGCGGGTCAGGATGGCCTGTACGCCTTGCGCGCGCTCGAAACAGTTCTTCAGATCGGCGTCGCGCTCGGCCTGGGTTTCCAGCAGCCTTGCCATGTCATCCAGCGCGACGGTCAGGGTTTTCAGCGCAGCCGGCCATTTTTCATGACGCGCCAGTTCGGCGAACGTGGATTTGACCGGGTTCTGCGGAAACGCCAGGCGCAGGTCGCGCGTGGCTTTGGTCAGGTCTTCCGCTGCGCGGCGCAGCGCCGGAAAATCGCCGGCTTTCACCGCCGCCTGACGCTTGGTGTCACTCGCCAGATCGAGCAATTGCGCGGTGGACAGCGTTTCGCCGAAGAATTGTGCGGCGGTTTCGGCGAGCTGATGGGCTTCGTCGAGAATCACGGTGTTGCAGGCAGGCAGCAGTTCGGCGACCCCCTCGTCCTTCAGCCACAGGTCGGCGAAGAACAGATGGTGGTTGACCACCACGACTTCGGCGTCGAGTGCGGCCTTGCGTGCCGCCATCACGAAACAGTCCTTGAAGTGGCTGCACTCGCTGCCAAGGCAGGTGTCGCGGCTGGAAATCGCGTACTGCCAGGCGGTGGCGTCCTCCGGGATGCCTGCGGCCTCGGCGCGGTCTCCGCTGGGGCTGGTTTCGGCGAAGCGGGCGATTTTGGCGAGCCAGGCAGCATCGTCGCGGTGGGCGAAACGGCCATCGCTCAAGTTGCGCTGCAGGTGATGGTGGCAGACGTAATTGGCACGGCCCTTCAGCAAGGCCACCTTGACAGGCGATTTGAGCGCGCGACGCGCCGCTGGCAGATCGCGATGGAACAGCTGGTCCTGCAAGGCCTTGGTGCCAGTGGAAATCACCACCTTGCCGCCCGACAGCAGCGCGGGAATCAGGTACGCCAGGGTCTTGCCGGTGCCGGTGCCGGCTTCGGCCAGCAGCACGCTGTTGCCGGCAATTGCGCGCTCGACCGCTTCGGCCATGGCGAGTTGCTGCGGACGCGAACGCCAGCCCTGCAGCACTGCGGCACACGCACCTTCGGATGAAAAAATGTTTTCCAGATCAAGCATATCGAGATCGACTTCGGCGCAGTGTAACACCCGGTATCGGCTGCATCGGCTGCACGCCACCTCAAGTTTGCGTGTATTGCTGCCGCTAGTCTCGCAGGTGCTGCCTACTCAAATTCTGCTCATGCGCATATCCTTGTTCTGCTTGCTGCTGGCACTATAGACTCGGCACGAATTATCCGTGAACTTTAAGGTGTGGAAAGTGTCTCATT